>CAJFFD010000087.1 GCA_904373255.1 uncultured Clostridia bacterium
GTACAACGCCATCACCGACTTCCGCGAAGGGGGCATGAGCTTCAAAAACTTTGCCTATCTTTGCATCAACCGCCGCATCATGAGCGCGGTCAGGAGCGCATCGCGCAAAAAGCACATCCCGCTCAACGACTACGTTCCTCTGTTCGACGCGGACGGGCAGGGGCTTTTGTCCCCGTACGACCCGGAAAGCGCCGTCATTTCGGGGGAGGAGAAGGAGGAGTTCCTGGCGCTGTTGCGGCGGGTGCTTTCGCCTGCGGAATACAGGGCGCTCTCGCTGTATATGGAGGGGCTTACGATCGCGGAGATCGCCGCCAAGGAAGGCAAGAGCGAAAAGAGCTGCGAAAACGCCGTCCAGCGCGCCAAGCGCAAAGTCGCCGCATCCCTGCAAAGGCAATGAGCAGGCTCGCGGCAGCGCTACTCTTTTGCGAACTTCGCGCGAAGACTAAAATAAATAACTTGCGCGTGGCAAAACGACGTTTTTGCCTAAGCGCACTCAATTTGCCGCATACCAACGGCTTATGCAGGAAAGGTCGGCGCGCATAAAAAAGGTATCGCCAGCTCGCCGAGGTTTTCGTGAACTTTAATAATCTTTTGCAAAAGCAAAAACGACGCTTTTTGCTTTTGCCCTCAATATGCCGATACTTCGGCTTACGGAAGGGGTGAAACAGCGGCAATAGAATAATATGTGTGCCCTTAAAAGTGCCGCTGTAAGGGGAAAGCCGTTCGGGTTTCCCCTCAATCACGAAAAATCGCAGGCGTCAGCTCGCCGAGATTTTTGTGAATAAGGAGTTTTTCTATGTCCTATCAATCTCTCTACCGCGCCTTCCGCCCGACCACGCTGGACGGGCTGGTGCGGCAGGAACACATCGTCAAAATCCTGACCAATCAGATCGAGACGGGCCGCGTCGGCCACGCCTATCTCTTCTGCGGCCCGCGCGGCACGGGCAGCACCCGAAAAACGGCTCGCCCTGCGGCGAGTGCGAGGCGTGCAGGGCGCTTTCCGACCCGTCCAACCTCGACATCACCGAAATCGACGCCGCGTCCAACAACGGCGTCAACGAGATGCGCGACCTGCGCGAAAAGGTGCAGTATCCGCCCGTCGCCTGCCGCTACAAGGTATATATCGTCGACGAGGTGCACATGCTCTCCGATTCGGCGTTCAACGCCCTTTTGAAAACGCTCGAGGAGCCGCCCGCGCACGCGGTGTTCATCCTCGCCACCACCGAGCCGCACAAGCTCCCCGCGACCATCCTTTCGCGGTGCATGCGGTTCGACTTCAAGCTCATTCCGCAGGCGGACATCGAAGAGCACTTGAAGTACGTTTTCAAGCAGATCGACAAGGAATACGAGGATGAGGCGGTCGCCGCGATCGCCCGCGCGGGCGCCGGGAGCATGCGCGACAGCTTGTCCGTCGCCGACATCTGCATCTCCTTCAGCCGCGGCAAGCTCACCTATCAAGATGTGAACGAGGTGTTGGGCGGCGCGGATTTTTACGACGTGGCGAAACTGGGCGAGAGCATCCTCACCGAAAACGCCTCCGACGCGCTCACCGAAACGGAAAAGGTGATCGCCGCGGGCAAGGGCGTGGGCGTTTTATCCAAGGACGTATTGAACTTTTTGAACCAATGCACCGTGGCAAAGACCTGCCGCAACGGGCAGCAGCTTTTGAACCTCCCCGCCGAAATGTACGCGGAAGTCAAGCGCATCGCCGACAAGGCGGACGGCCGCAAAATTCTGCGCGCGTGCGAAATTTTCGCGGAGGTGGAAACCAGCCTGCGCTATTCGACGTCGCCGCGCATCGTCTTCGAAACGGCGGTCGTCAAGGCATGCCTCCCCGAGGCGGATGCAGACGTCGTCAACCTCGCGCGGCGGCTGGATATTCTGGAAGGCAAGCTCAAGAGCGGCGCGTTCGTCCCTGCGCAGGGAAGCGCAAGCGCGGGCGCCAATGCGGGCGTATTTGCGGGCGAAGCACCCGCATCGCCCACGGTTAGAACAATGCACGCGGCGCCGCCGATGGAAGAGGAGTTTGCGCCCATGCCGTCCGACGAGGACGACCCGTTCGCTTCCCCCCGTTCCGCGGGGCATGCGGGGCAGTCATACCCGCCCGTCGGGGAGCCGCCCGCCGAAGACTACGGCGGCGCGCCCGACTCGTTTTCCATGAAAAAGAGCGTGCAGGGCGTGAACGCGCTTCTGCCCGAAAACAGGCGCAAGGCGGGGGCGTACTTCCGCCAGTCGCTGCGCCGCAACGTGAAGAACGGCATCCTGTTCACCATGTGCCAGGATCTGAATACGTCGTTCGAGGGGGATAAGTTCGTGCTCTCCACCGACAGCGACACGATCTTCCGCCGCCTGAACAGCGAGGAAAACTATAAAAACGTAAAGTTTGCATTGGAGAGCATCGGCATCACCGATTTCGACATCCGTTTGAAGGGCGCGAAGGCAGACCCGACGCAGGAGGCGATCGAGGAGCTGAAGCGCAATTTCCCCGATACGGATATTGAAATCAAAAAATAAACCGGAAAAAAGAAAGGAGTCAGAAATATGGCAGGATATAAAGGCGGCATGGGCGGCAACATGCAGAACCTCATGAAGCAGGCGCAGAAGATGCAGGAACAGCTGCAGGAGACGGAAAAACTGCTCGACGATTGGGAGATCGTGGGCACGAGCGGCGGCGAGGCGGTCGTCGTGTACATGAACGCGAAAAAGAAGATCGACGGCATCGAACTCGACCCGAAGGTGGTCGACCCCGAGGACGTGGAGATGCTCGAAGACCTCATCATGGCCGCCATCAACGACGGCTACAAAAAGGCGGACGAAGTGTATAAGGAAAAGATGGGCCCGCTCGGCGGCGGCATGGGCGGCATGGGAGGTCTTTTCTAAACCATGCAGGTCTATATCGAGCCGATCGGTCGGCTCATCAACGAGTTTTCCAAGCTGCCGGGCGTGGGCAAAAAGTCGGCGCAGCGGTACGCGTATAAGATCATCAACATGACGGAATCGGAGGCGCAGGAGTTCGCCGCCGCCATCCTCAACGTCAAAAAGAAGGTGAAATACTGCAAGGTCTGCGGCAACTTCACCGAAAACGACGAGTGCGACATCTGCAAGGAGCGCGACGGGCGCGTCATCTGCGTCGTCAAGGAGCCGAAGGACGTCATCGCTCTGGAAAAATTGCACGAGTACAAGGGGGTGTACCACGTTCTGCACGGGGTCATCAACCCCATGGAGGGTATCGGCCCCAACGACATCCGCATCCGCGAGCTTTTGGCGCGGCTGAATGAAGGAAACGTGGAGGAGGTCATCCTCGCCACCAATCCCGACGTGGAGGGGGACGCGACCGCCATGTACATCGCCAAGCTCATCAAGCCGCTGGGCGTCAAGGTAACAAGGCTTTCGCGCGGCATCCCCGTCGGCTCGGAGATCGAATACACCGACGACGTGACACTCTCGCGGGCGTTTGTGGAGAGGAAAGAGATTTAGTGTTCACACTTTTTGTTTCGAGCTGACGAAACAAAAAGTCGTGAGTTTGAGGGGAAACCCGAGCGGTTTTCCCCTCAGCGCCGCGCTTTTTGAGGGCACACCATACTACGCGCGGCGCTTTCACCCCTTCTGTAAGCCGAGGTGTCGGCAAATGGGGGTGCGCTAACGCAAAAGCGTGGTTTTGCTTGCGCGAGTAATAATTTGGTTCTCACAATTTGTTTTAAGCTGATAAAACAAATTGTCGAGAGTTTGAGGACAACCCCAACGCGCACCGCTCTGCAAGCGGCGCGGCGTTTGGAGTTTTCCTCTGCGGCGCGCTTTTTGAGGGCACACCATACTACGCGCGCCGCATTCACCTTTCCTGCACAAGCCGTATGTATGCGGCAAATTGGGTGCGCTTATCCAAAAACGTCGTTTTGGAACGCGCTTTTAATTATTATAAATCCATAAACTCACGGAAAATCGCAGCGCAGCGAGATTTTCGTGAACAAAGGCGGCGGAGCCGAGGCGGAAAGGAGCAATGCCCGGGCAGGGCATTGCGAAAAACTTGCCTCGTGCGGAGCCGCTATCGGAGGGAAAATTGAAGAAAATATCCGTTTTGGGGTGCGGGCGCTGGGGCTCGTTCATCGCCTGGTATCTCGCAACGAAAAAGGGGAAGGACGTATATTCCTGGGGCCCTGAGGACGATTATTCCTACAAAGTCCTCAAAGAGACGGGCAAAAACGAATACGTCACTTTGGACGAGCGCATCACGCTCACCTGCGATCTGCAAAGAGCGGTCGAACGGGCGGAGATCATCATCATTTCCATCAGCTCGCAGGGGCTGCGCGGCTTTATCCGCCGCATCCGGGAATGTGCGGACGTGTCCGATAAAATTTTCGTCCTGTGCATGAAGGGCATCGAAGTGGAAACGGGCGAGCGCCTCTCCGAAATCCTCATCGGGGCGGGCATCTCCCCCGATAAAATCGCCGTGTGGGTCGGCCCCGGGCATATTCAGGATTTCACGGCGGGCATTCCCAACTGCATGGTCATCGATAGCCACAACGTGTCCCTCAAAAAGGCGCTCGCCGACGATTTCAAGAGCGATCTGATCCGCTTTTATTACGGGAACGACATCATCGGCACCGAAATCGGCGCGGCGGCGAAAAACGTCATGGGCATCGCCGCGGGCGTTTTGGACGGCGGCGGGGTGTCCACGCTCAAAGGCCCGCTCATGTCGCGCGGGGCGCGGGAGGTGGCGCGGCTCATCAAGGCGCTGGGCGGCAACGAACTTTCCGCCTACGGCTTGGCGCATTTAGGCGATTACGAAACGACCCTCTTTTCCCGCCATTCGCACAACCGCATGTACGGGGAAATGCTCGTCAAAGGGCAGAAGTTCGAAAAGCTCGCCGAGGGCGTCATGACGGCGGCGGCGATGAAAAA
>CAJFFD010000088.1 GCA_904373255.1 uncultured Clostridia bacterium
TACCTCGGCATGACGGAGAAGGACGCCCACCGCTTTATTGAAAAACAGGCGATGGACAGGCGCGTACCCCGCCGCGAGATCGCTTTGGATATTTTAAAGACGTACGAACCGTAACGAAATAAAAAACAGGAGAGAGCATATGAAACGGAAATTCATCAAAATGGAGGGCGCGGGCAACGACTATATCTATTTCGACTGCTTAAATGAGCCGCTCGCCTCGCCCGAGACGCTGGCGGTGCGCCTGTCTGACCGTCACATGGGCATCGGCGGCGACGGGATCGTGCTCATCTGTCCGAGCGACATCGCCGACGCGAAGATGCGCATGTTCAACGCGGACGGCAGCGAGGGGAAGATGTGCGGCAACGCCATCCGCTGCGTGGGCAAGTACCTGTACGAGAGCGGCGCGGCGAGAAGGGAAGAACTGGCAATCGAAACGCTCAGCGGCGTCAAAAAGCTCAAACTGTACCCCGAAAACGGTTCTGTTCCCCGCGTGCGTGTGGATATGGGCGCGGCGGTGTTCGATGCGGAAAAGGTTCCCGTCCTTCTGCCCGCGCGGCAAATTATCGACTATCCCGTGCAGATCGCAGGTGGGATGCACCGCATCACCTGCGTTTCCATGGGCAACCCGCACTGCGTGGTGTTCGAAAACCCCGATTCGCTCGACCTTTCGCAGATCGGCCCGCTGTTTGAAAACGCGCCCGTTTTCCCCGAGCGCATAAACACCGAATTTGTGCAAAAAATCGGGGAACATACCTTAAAAATGCGGGTCTGGGAGCGTGGCAGCGGCGAAACGCTCGCCTGCGGCACGGGCGCGTGCGCGGCGGCGGCAGCGGCGGTGGCGCAGGGCATGTTCCCGCGCGGCGAGGATATCGGGGTGCGGCTGCGCGGCGGAACGCTCACAATCAATGTTGGCGAAACGGTCTTTATGACGGGCGAGGCGAAAATCGTATTTACGGGAGAGGTGGAATTATGAAATATATCTTTGTGACGGGCGGCGTCGTTTCGGGTCTGGGCAAGGGCATCACGGCGGCGAGCCTGGGCAGGCTGCTCAAAGCGCGCGGCTATAAAGTCGCCTCGCAAAAGCTCGACCCGTACATCAACATCGACCCCGGCACCATGAGCCCGTACCAGCACGGCGAGGTGTTCGTCACCGACGACGGAGCCGAAACCGACCTCGACCTGGGCCACTACGAGCGGTTCATCGACGAAAACCTCAATAAATTCTCCAACCTCACCACGGGCAAGGTGTACTGGAACGTGCTCAATAAGGAGCGCAACGGCGAGTATCTGGGGCAGACGGTGCAGGTCATCCCGCACATCACGGGGGAGATCAAGTCGTTCATCTACAGCGTGGGCGCGCACAACAATGCGGACATCGTCATCACCGAAATCGGCGGCACCATCGGCGACATCGAGAGTCAGCCCTTCATCGAGGCGATTCGCCAGGTTTCCATGGAGCAGGGCAGGGAGAACTGCTGTTTTATCCACGTCACCCTCGTGCCGTACATCTCCGGCTCCTGCGAGTTCAAGTCCAAGCCCACCCAGCACTCCGTCAAGGAATTGCAGGGCATGGGCATCGTGCCCGACATCATCGTCGCCCGCGTCGACGCGCCCCTGCCCGACGACATCAAAAAGAAGATCGCCATGTTCTGCAACGTGGAGAGCGACTGCGTCATCGAAAACCGCACCCTGCCCCTTTTATACGAGGCGCCCGCGATGCTGGAAGGGGAGAACCTCTCCTCCATCGTCTGCCGCAAGCTGGGGCTTTCCCCCCGCGAGATCGACCTCTCCGACTGGAACGCGATGCTCCGCCGCGCAAAGTCGTGCGATAAAAAGGTGCGCATCGCCCTCGTCGGCAAGTATGTGCAGCTGCACGACGCGTACCTGTCCGTCGCCGAGGCGCTCACGCACGCCGGATTCGAAAACGGCGCGAAGGTGGAGATCGACTGGGTGGACAGCGAGGAACTCACCCCCGAGAGCGCGCCGCGCGCTCTGCAGGGGGCGGACGGCATTCTTGTGCCCGGCGGCTTCGGCGGCCGCGGCATCGAGGGAAAGATCGCCGCGGCGAAATACGCGCGGGAAAACGACGTTCCCTATCTCGGCATCTGCTTGGGTATGCAGACGGCGGTCATCGAGTTTGCGCGGGACGTATTGAACATTCCCGACGCAGACTCCTCCGAATTTTCCCCCGCGGGCGCGCACAGCGTCATCGATATCATGCCCGACCAGCTGGGCGTAAAGCTGGGCGGCACCATGCGTCTGGGCGCGTATCCCTGCAAGGTGCGGGAGGGAACAAAGCTGTACGCGGCGTACGGAAACGCGCTCATCTCCGAGCGGCACCGCCACCGTTTCGAGTTCAACAACGACTACCGCGCAGCGTTCGAAAGTGCTGGCATGGTGCTTTCGGGCACCTCGCCCGACGGCCGCCTCGTCGAGGCGGTGGAGATCCCGCGCAACCGCTTTTTCGTCGGGGTGCAGTTCCACCCCGAATTCAAGTCCCGCCCCAACGCGGCGCACCCGCTCTTCCGCGAGTTCGTCCGCGCGGCGCTTTGCGGGGCAAAACCCGCCCAAGGGGGCAAACAGGCATGAAGATCAATCAAAACTACCGCAATTTAAAGGAGAGCTACCTCTTTTCGGAGATCGCCCGCAAGGTCGCGGCGTTCGCCGCAAAGTACCCCGACCGCGAGATTCTGAAAATGGGCATCGGCGACGTGACCCTCCCCCTCGCGCCCGCCGTCGTTGCGGCGATGGAGGGAGCCTCCCGCGAGCAGGGGGAACAGGCGACCTTCCGCGGCTACGGCCCCGAGCAGGGGTATCCCTTCCTGCGCGAGGCGATCCGCGATTATTATAGGACGTTCGGCGTTTTTCTGGACGCGGAGGAGATATTCGTGTCCGACGGCGCGAAGAGCGACTTGGGGAACATCCTCGATTTATTCGGCGCGGAAAACACCGTTCTCATCCCCGACCCCGTGTATCCCGTGTACGTCGATACGAATATAATGGCGGGCCGCAAAATCATTTTCGCCGCGGCGAACGAGGGGAACGGCTTTCTGCCCATGCCCGACGAGCAGACGGACGCGGATATCATCTATATCTGCTCGCCCAACAACCCCACGGGTGCGGCGTATTCCGTCGAACAGCTCCGCGCATGGGTGGAGTATGCGAACAGGCACGGCGCGGTGATTTTGTACGACGCGGCGTACGAGAGCTTCGTATCCGAAGCGGGGCTTGCGCGCAGCATCTACGAGGTGGAGGGCGCAAAGGAGTGCGCCATTGAGTTCTGCTCCTTCTCCAAAACGGCGGGTTTTACGGGCACGCGGTGCGGCTACACGGTGGTGCCCTTCGCGCTCGAGCGGGAGGGGATGCACCTGCACCGGATGTGGCTGCGGCGGCAGACGACCAAGTTCAACGGCGTCAGTTACATCGTGCAAAGAGGCGCGGCGGCGGCATTTTCGGCGGCGGGGTTGGAGCAGATACGGCAAAATATTTCCGCCTACCGCGCGAACGCCAAAACCATCTGCGCGGCGCTCGACGGGCTGAAAATCTGGTACACGGGCGGCAAAAATTCGCCCTATGTGTGGCTGAAATGCCCCGGGTTTTCCGACAGCTTCGTCTTTTTCGATTATCTGTTGGAGAAAACGGGCATTGTCGGCACGCCGGGCGGCGGGTTCGGCAAAAACGGGGAAGGGTACTTCCGCCTCACCGCCTTTGCGGACGGGGCGACGGTGCAAAAGGCGTGCAAAAAATTGCAGGAATTATTCGGTTAGAGCATCAC
>CAJFFD010000089.1 GCA_904373255.1 uncultured Clostridia bacterium
CGAGCTGACCGAAAACCTCATTTCCCTCGGCTTTGCGGTGCGGCGGTTCAAGACGGGCACCCCCGCGCGCGTGGACGGGCGCACCATCGACTATTCCAAGTGCGAAATACAGGAGGGAGAAACGGACATCTATCCCTTCTCCTACCTCTCCGACGGGGTACCGCAGAAGCAGGCGCCCTGCTATTTGACCTACACTAACGAAAAAACGCACGAAATCATCCGCGCCAACCTGCACCGCTCGCCGCTGTATGCGGGCGTAATCAAGGGAACCGGCCCCCGCTACTGCCCTTCCATCGAGGACAAGGTGGTGCGCTTTGCCGACAAGGAGCGGCACCAGATTTTCCTCGAACCGGAGAGCGAAGGCTCGCACGAGGTGTATGTGCAGGGAATGAGCTCTTCCCTCCCCCACGACGTGCAGCGGGCGATGTACCGCACCGTTCCCGGATTGGAGCATGTCGAGATCATGCGCTACGCCTACGCCATCGAGTACGACTGCATCGACACTTTGGACGTGTACCCGACCTTGGAGTTCAAAAAAATCGAGGGCATATACACGGCGGGGCAGATCAACGGCACGAGCGGCTACGAGGAGGCGGCGGCGCAGGGGCTGATTGCGGGGCTGAACGCTTCGCTCAAACTGCGCGGAATGGAGCCGCTGATTTTGCGGCGGGACGAGGCGTACATCGGCGTGCTCATCGACGATTTGGTCACCAAAGGCACGAACGAGCCATACCGCATGATGACCTCGCGCGCCGAGCACCGCATCCATCTGCGGCAGGACAATGCCGATTTGCGCCTGACCGAAAAGGGATACGCCGCGGGGCTCGTAACCGAGGAGAGATACGCGCGCTTTTTGCAGCGCAAGGCGGCGATCGCGCGCATTGCGGAGAAGCTGAACGAGCGCGTTTCCCCCACACGTTGTACCGATTTTTTGACCGCGCACGGATTTTCCGCGCCCAACGGCGGAGTTTCGTATGCGGACATGCTGCGCCGCGGAATCCCCGCCGAGGACATCGGCAAGGAGTTCGGCGTCTTCGTCGGAGAGCGGCGCGCGGACGCGGAGACGGCGATCATCGACATCAAGTACGAGGGGTATCTCAAGCGCGGCTTGGAGCAGATCGAAAAGGCGAAAAAGCTGGAAGATAAAAAGCTGCCGCCCGACATCGACTACGAAAAGATCGAGGGACTGCGCCTGGAAGCGCGGCAGAAGCTGAACAAGATACGCCCCGAAAACCTCGGGCAGGCGGGGCGCATTTCGGGCGTGAACCCCGCAGACATCGCGGTTCTGATGGTGTATTTATCTGTTTCACACAAATAATTTAGGCTCGCGGAATTTGTTTTAAGCAGTTAAAACAAATTTCTGCGATTTGAGGGAGAAACCTGCCGACAAAGCGGCGGTTTCTCCCTCTTTTTTGCCTTTTTAAGGGCACACACATTATAAATGGCAAAAAATTCACCCTTTTCCCGAAAGCCGTAAGCATACGGCAACTTGGGTGCGCTTTTTGAGAAACGCGGTTCTCAAACGCGCAAAAGATTAATTTAATATCTAAACGAGGGAGCGGCAAAATTGCCGCTCCCTCGTTGTTTATCCATTTTCGTCCCTGCTTAATAAGCGTTAAACCGCTTTCTTGTTTTGATTTACCTCTTCACTGCGCCGTTTTAACTTTTTGTATTTCGCGTTTCATTCTCCTCGCGTCTTTCCGAACAGTATAACAAAATATTGTACACTTATTGTCATCGACTTGTCTTATCGATGTATAATTTTCCGCCTGAATACGGCTTATCCATACAAAAAGCCTTGTTGTTTTTGCTTTTTGCGCCATATTTCGGCAAAAATTATGAAAATATCCGCGCGCGGGTGTGATAGGATAAACAAAAACGCGCGCGCGGGAAAATCCGCGCCGCCGAGGGGCATATGGCGCAGAAAATACGATTCCGTTACAGCTATAAAGCGGTGCTCACCTACCTCGCCCTGTTTGCGGGGATGGTGCTTTTGAACTTTACCATGAAAAACTTTGAGCCCTTTTCGCTCGCGCTGTTTGCGGCGGCGCTCGCCTGCGGCTTTAACCCGCTCGCCTGTGCGGGGCTGTATATCCTTGCGGGGTGCTTCGGCTTTGCCTCGGGCGGCATTCCCTTTGCCGTGTTCGCCGTGCAGGGCGCCCTCCTCGGCGGCATTTTCCTATTTTACGAGCGCACGCGGCGGGCGATGAAGGCGGAACTCGCCCTCTACCTGTTCCTCGCCGCCGCACTCTTCTTTTGGCTGTTCGGCGCATTCGTGTACGGCGATTACCTGCGCGCGGCGATCGTTGCGGCGGTCATCTTTATCTTCTGCTTCGTGTTCATCGGGGCGATGCGCTGTATCCTCGTGCGCGCGGGGAAGATGCGCCTTGCGCCCGACGACCTCGTCTACACAGCCGCCGCCGCTGCGGCGCTGGGCGTGGGGCTTTTCAACTGCGCGGGGAGCTATGTGTACGAGGCGGTTGCCCTGCTCGGCATCCTGCTCGCCTGCGGTCTGTTGCGGAACGGGAACGCGGCGTTCTGCGCGCTCGTTTTATCCTTGCCGCCCGCGATCTGCGAGAGCGTAGCCGCGGCGGCGCCGCAACTCGTCGTCTGCGCGGAATACGTTTTGTACGCCGCCCTGGCGCTCGCCTTTTTGCGGGCGGGCAAGCTGCCCGCCGTGCTCGCCGTGTTCCTCGCGGACGTGGCGGTGCGCTACCTGACCGACTTTTACAATGCCGAAAACGCCGCGGGGGCGTTTGCGAGCGCGGCGTTCTACCTGACCATGCTCGTGCCGCTCATCCCCTGCCTGCTGTTCGCGCTTCTGCCCGAAAAACTGCTTGACAAGTGCGCGGCGCGGATGCGCAGATTCGGCGAGCGGCAGCTGACGCGCGAGAGCATCAACCGCAACCGCGCGATGATCGGCGAACGGCTGTTTGAGGTTTCAGCCGCCTTCCGCGAGATCGAGGCGACCTTTTCCGCGCTCGACGACGAAACGGAAAACGACGAAGCGCGGCGGCGCTTCATGCTGGAGGAAATGGAGCGGGAGGTGTGCGCGGGGTGCGAGCGCGCGGGCGAATGCGACCAAGCCGCGCGGGAGGAGGGGCTGCGGCGGCTCGTGGACGTAGGGTGCGGCAAGGGAAAGGTGAACCTCATCGACCTGCCCTCCGACCTCGCTTCCGCCTGCCGCAACCCCTCGGCACTTCTCTTTTCCCTCAACAAACTGCTCGCCGAATACAGACGGCACGCCGTGGACGAGGAGAATGCCGCCGCGGGGCGCAAGCTCCTCGCCGACCAGGCGCACGCGGTGGCGGAGATGCTCAAAAGCCTCGCCCTGTCGCAGAGCGCGCCCGTCGGAAAACACCTCGAGGCGGAACGGGAACTGCGGAATTCCCTCGCCTCGGCGGGCATCGCCTGCGAGGAGGTATTTATCGGCGGGGAAATGCCCAACATCTACATCACCGCGGCGGGGAATATTTCCGCCGCCGCCATACGCACCGCCGCCGAGCGCGCGCTCGGCATTCCCCTCATCCTCTCCTCCAAGAGCGCCTTAAATGCCGAAAAATATTGCTATTTCTTCCGCAAAAAACCCGCCTTCGACGCGGCGTTCGGCATCGCGAGCCGCACCAAGGACGGGGAGAGCGCCTGCGGCGATACCCATTCCGTCATCAAAATCGACGAGCGAACCTTTTTATGCGCCCTCTCCGACGGCATGGGCAGCGGCCCGCAC
>CAJFFD010000090.1 GCA_904373255.1 uncultured Clostridia bacterium
GCCGCAGGAATGGAACGCGAGAAAGATCAAAACGTGGTACTACACGACCAATTTGCATAGGGGCGCGTTTATGCTGCCGCGCTATGTGGAAGATATTCTAAAACAAGCGGAGGAAGAAAAATGAAAAAATTGCTCATCATCGGCTGCGGCGGCGTGGCTTCCGTCGCCATCCACAAATGCTGCCAGGCGGACGACGTGTTCGGCGACATCATGATCGCCAGCCGCACGAAGTCCAAATGCGACGCGCTGAAAGCGCAGCTGGAGGGAAAGACAAAGACGCATATCTCCACCGCCCAGGTGGATGCGGACAGCGTGGAACAGCTCTGCGCGCTCATGCAAAGCTATAAGCCGTATGCCGTGCTCAACGTCGCGCTCCCGTATCAGGATCTGACGATCATGGATGCATGTCTGCAATGCGGCGTACATTACATCGATACGGCGAATTACGAATGCGAAAATACCGACGACCCCGCGTGGCGCGCCGTTTACGAGAAGCGCTGCAAGGAACAGGGATTTACCGCCTATTTCGACTATTCCTGGCAGTGGGCGTACCGCGAACGGTTTGAAAAGGCGGGGCTCACCGCCATCTTGGGCAGCGGCTTCGACCCGGGCGTGACGAGCGTCTTTTCCGCGTACGCTTTGAAACACTATTTCGATACCATTGAGACGATCGACATCCTCGACTGCAACGGCGGCGACCACGGCTATCCCTTCGCTACCAACTTCAACCCCGAAATCAACTTGCGCGAGGTTTCCGCGGCGGGTTCCTATTGGGAGAACGGCAAGTGGGTGGAGGTGCCGCCCATGTCCATCCACCGCGAATACGATTTCGCGCAGGTCGGCAAAAAAGATATGTACCTCCTGCACCACGAGGAGATCGAATCGCTCGCGAAGAACATCCCCGGCGTCAAGCGCATCCGCTTCTTTATGACCTTCGGGCAGAGTTATCTGACGCACATGCGCTGCCTCGAAAACGTGGGCATGCTGTCTACAACGCCCATTGAGTTTGAAGGGCGACCCATCGTTCCCATTCAGTTTTTGAAGGCGCTGCTGCCCGACCCCGCATCGCTCGGCCCCCGCACGAAGGGCAAGACCAACATCGGCTGCATCTTTACGGGAATGAAGGACGGCAAGCGCAAGTCGATCTATATCTACAATGTCTGCGACCATCAGGAATGCTACAAGGAAGTCGGCTCGCAGGCGATCTCCTACACGACGGGCGTGCCTGCCATGATCGGCGCGATGATGGTGATGAAGGGCATTTGGAAGGAGGCAGGTGTCTACAACCTCGAGGAACTCGACCCCGATCCGTTTATGGAGGCGCTCAACCGCTACGGCTTGCCCTGGGTCGTGGATGAAAAACCGACGCTCGTCGAATAAGTTCAAAATCAAAATGAAACTGCATCAGTTACCCACCCCCGTTTACGTCATCGACGAGGACAAGCTGACGGAAAACTTAAAGATATTGAGAAGAGTGGAGCGAAGCACGGGGTGTAAAATCCTGTTGGCGCAAAAGGCGTTTTCCGCCTACTGCGAATACCCGCTCATCGGGCAGTACATCAGCGGCACGACGGCGAGCGGTCTGTACGAGGCGCGGCTCGGCAAAGAGGAGATGGGCAAGGAAAACCATGTGTTTTGCCCCGCCTACCTCGACGGCGAGTTCGACGAGATCGCGGACATCTGCGACCATATCGTTTTTAATTCCTTCGCACAAAAGCAAAAATTTTATGCCCGCCGCAAAAATGCGAGCGTCGGGTTGCGCGTCAATCCCGAGTTTTCCACGCAGGAGACCGCCATTTACGATCCCTGCGCGCCCGGTTCGCGCTTCGGCGTAACGAAGGCGAACTTCCGCGAGGATTTGCTGGACGGCATTGAGGGGCTGCATATGCACACACTCTGCGAGCAGGGCGCCGACGCCCTCGCCGCGACCGTCGAAGTATTCGAGCAAAAATTCGGCGAATACCTGCGCGGCATGCGCTGGCTCAATTTGGGGGGCGGGCATCACATCACAAAGCCGGGGTATGACATCGCGCTGCTCGAGCGCACGATAGGGAGATTGTCCGACAAGTACGGCGTGCAGGTCTATCTGGAGCCGGGCGAGGCGATCGCGCTCAATGCGGGGCTGCTCGCAACAAAGGTCTTGGAAATCGTGGAGAACGGCATCCAAACGGCGATTTTGGACGCCTCCGCCGCATGCCACATGCCTGACGTACTGGAAATGCCGTACCGCCCGCCGCTAAAAGGGAGCGGGTTAGCGGGGCAGAAGAAGTATACCTACCGCCTGTCTGCGCGCACCTGCCTGGCGGGGGACATCATCGGCGATTATTCCTTCGACGAGCAGCTCTCTGAAGGGGATATTCTCTACTTTGAGGATATGGCGATCTATTCGATGGTCAAAAACAACACGTTCAACGGCATGCCCTTGCCCGCCATCGCGGCGATGAGGGGCGGTGAGTGCAGCATCGTAAAAGAGTTCGGCTATGCCGATTTCAAAAGCAGGTTATCATAATATGAAATTGCATACATTGCCGCGGCAGGACGGTTTTTCGATGCCTGCGGAATTTGCCCCGCACGACGGCTGCCTGATGATCTGGCCGTCGCGCCCCGGTTCGTGGGGGAAAGACCCCAAGGGTGCTCGCCGCGCTTTTGCCGAAATAATCAAGGCGATCGCCGAGAGCGAGAGTGTCTATATAATTGCCGACGACGATTCGGCGCGGGTAGCTCTGCGCGAGCAGATCGCGGGAGGCAGCGTCGTTCTCCTTGATATACCCGTCAACGACGCATGGGCGCGGGATACCGGCCCTACGTTCGTGACGGACGGAAAGGAAGTTCGCGGCGTCGACTGGAAGTTCAATGCCTGGGGCGGGGATCATGACGGACTTTATGCCGATTATCGCGAGGACGACGCGCTCGCTTCCGCCTTTTGCCGTTATCTCGGATTGGGTTGTTACGACGCGCATCCGTTTGTTTTGGAGGGTGGTTCTATCCATTCGGACGGGGAGGGAACATTGCTCGTCACGGAGGAGTGCCTGTTGAGCGAGGGGCGCAATCCCTCGCTGACGAAGGAGCAAATCGAACAAAAGCTCAAAGAATACCTCTCCGCCGAAAAAATTATTTGGCTGCCGTACGGCATCTACAACGACGAAACGAACGGGCACGTCGACAATATTTGTGCCTTCTGCGCGCCCGCCGAAGTCGTGCTCGCCTGGACGGACGACGAGAGCGACCCGCAGTATGCGCGCAGTTTGGCGGATTATCGCATTCTGTCGGAGGTGCGCGACGCAAAGGGCAGACCGCTGAAAATAACGAAGTTGCCGCTGCCTTCTAAACCCGTCACGGTGACGAAGGAGGAAGCGGAGCAGATCGAATGCGCCCCCGGGGAAGCCCAGCGCGAAGAAGGCGAACGATTGGCGGCTTCTTACGTCAATTTTTACATTGCAAACGGTGCGGTCGTCGTGCCGCAATTCGGGGATAAGAACGACGAAGTTGCGCTCGGCATTTTGGCAAAGTTGTTCCCGACCCGAAAAATCGTTCCCGTCATGACGCGTAGCGTACTCGTCGGCGGGGGGAATATCCATTGCATAACCCAGCAAATACCAAAAGGAGGGCAAAACTGTGCCCGTTAAAATCGCTTGCGTGCAGATGCAGTGCAGCACGGAAAGAATGGAAAACATAGCAAAGGCGGAAAAATTCGTGCGCATAGCCGCAGAAAACGGCGCCAATATTTATTATTTTGCTCCCCGAGCTATTCGAGCGGCTGTATTTTTGCCAGGAGCGCAGGTACGAGTATTACGACTATGCCGAACGAACGGAGGATAACCTCGCGGTGCAGCACCTGCAAAAACTTTCCGCGGAATTGAACGTAGCGTTGCCCGTCAGTTTTTATGAGAAGGACGGCAATGTGTTTTATAACTCCGTCGCCATGCTCGACGGCGGTAAATTGTTGGGGGTGTACCGCAAAACGCATATTCCCGACGATCACTATTATCAGGAAAAATTTTATTTTACGCCCGGCAATACAGGGTTCAGGGTATTTGCCACGCAATTCGGCAACGTGGGGATAGGCATATGCTGGGATCAGTGGTTTCCCGAAACGGCGCGCTGCCTCGCACTGAACGGTGCGGATATAATTCTGTATCCCACGGCGATCGGTTCGGAGCCGATCTTGTCTGTAGACAGTGCTGGGCATTGGCAGAGGGTGATGCAGGGGCATGCGGCGGCAAACATTCTGCCTGTTGTCGCAGCAAACCGGATCGGAGAGGAGAGAGTCGTTCCTTGCACGGAAAACGGAGGGCAGTCTTCGAAACTTTTGTTTTACGGTTCGTCATTCATGACGGATGAAACGGGTGAGATCCTTGCAGCCGCGCCGCGTGATCAGGAGAAAATTTTGTATGCGGATTATATTTTTGCGGAAATTCGGAATCTGCGACGCGAGTGGGGATTGTTCCGTGACCGCCGCCCTGAAACATATTCGCCTATAACCCGCTAAAAAAATCGACCGAAAAATGGTGGCGCGGCTGCGCTGATTTTCGTCAAGAGCGGCGCGCCTCCGAAAATTTATATGAACCAGAGGTATTGAACATGAAATTTGCAGGTGTCATTTTCGACTTGGACGGAGTACTCTGTTTCACAGATAAGTACCATTATCAGGCATGGAAAAAGCTCGCTGATCGGCTCGGGATTTATTTTGATGAGAAAATAAACGGTCGTTTGCGCGGTGTCGCACGGATGGAATGCCTTGAGATCATTCTCGAAAAAAGCGAGAAACAATATACCGATCAAGAAAAGAAATCGTTTGCGGACGAAAAAAACTCATGTTATAGAGAATTGCTCAAAAATATGACACCCGACGATATTTCGGAAGAAGTCCGCAACACATTGAATCGGTTGAGGGAAAAAGGGTTAAAACTTGCGGTCGGTTCCTCCAGTAAAAATACGCCGCTTATTTTGGAACGCACAGACTTGGCAAAGTACTTCGATGCCGTGAGTGACGGAAACAACATAACCCGTTCAAAGCCTGACCCGGAAGTCTTTTTAAAGGCGGCTGAAGGAATCTCCTGCAAGCCTGCCGAATGCTTGGTCGTTGAGGATGCCCTCGCCGGAATAGAAGCCGGAATCGCCGGAGGATTTAAAACTGCGGCGATCGGGGATGCGGTGCAATATCATCGTTCCGATTTTGAATTGAAGACTTTCAGCGACTTGCTGTCGATCGTTGAAAATAAATAAAATACAGTTACACTTTTAACAAAAACGCGCGGCTTTTTCGAGAGCATTTATCTGCTTCATGACTGCCGTAGGAGTAATATACAGATCTTCCGCCGCTTTGGTAAAGCTGCCGCACTCCGCAACTTTAATAAATGTTTCCAACTTTCCGTCGAACATAATCCCTCCTTATCGGTTGTTGGTTGATAAATTCAGATTGCAGTTGTTTCCCGAAATTGTATAAAAATGACCGCAATAATTGCGGTCAAAGTGGTACTCCCGGCGGGAATCGAACCCACAACGGCCCCTTAGGAGTTCCCATTTTTTCTTTGATTACGCGAAATCTTGTGAATTTTAATCAAAATCGGCGCTTATTTTCTATCTTTGAAGGTAGTTTCAGGGGCTTTTTGATAATATTTTTCATATCGTAAAGGCCCGTAAAACAGCTTCTATACCGATTTTATACCAAATTTATACCAGTTTTGCCAGCTGCTTGTTTCGAGTATAGCATAGATTTCTGGTGAAAGTCAATTTATTAAAAAGACTCTCCAATTTTTTCCCTTTCTTCTGGCAGAGGGTAGCACAGCCCTCGCGGAAGTCAACGGGAAAAATTATTGCTTAAAACTTCATGAAAGACGGATGTCACTGCCGGGACGGTCATGCAGACCGTTTCGGCTTTTTTCTTTTATAGCTATTCTGCTTGAAAAGAACGCAATAATTTTGTCCTTGTCGTTGACTTCGGTGTTTGCGAATGCAATAAAAA
>CAJFFD010000091.1 GCA_904373255.1 uncultured Clostridia bacterium
TTCGTGTCGCTGTTTTTTTGTATGCCGTCCTTGACAATTTTGCGCAAGGAATGCTATAATAAAACAAGAAATCGTTATAGGGAGAAAAAAGAAATGAGCGACCGTTCGGACGACCTGTTCGGCTTTGACGAGGAAAGCGCGGCGAGCGCCGCGCAGGCAGTGCCTGCGGAAGAGCAGGGGGACTTGGCGGAAGAGGTGGAAAACACTACATCCGTCACCAAATGCCCCGCCTGCGGCGCGAATATGGTGTACGACTCGGAGAGCGGCAAGCTGTATTGCGAGCATTGCGGCACCACGACGGACATCGATTCCAAGAGTGCGGAGGAGCAGGACTTCGAGCGGCTGATGCGGGAGGATAATTCCTGGGGCGCGGAGACGCATGTGCCTTCTGCGGCACGAGCAACATCGTGGCGACGGACGAACTTTCGGGGCTGAAACCCAACGCCGTCGTACCCTTCCGCGTTGGCAAAGAACAGGCGGGGGAATCGGTCAGAAAATGGGCGCGCGGCCGCTGGCTTTCGCCCGGAAAATTCCGCAAGAGCGCCAAGCCGGATAAGCTGGCGGGCATCTACGTTCCCGCGTTTTCCTTCGATTCCAAAACGGATTCGGCGTACGTCGCCACGCTGGGGCGGTATTACTACACCACCCGCCGCGTCAACGGCAGAACGGTGCGCACGCGGCATGTACGCTATTTTACCGTGCGCGGCAACTACTCCATGGCGTTCGACGACGTGCTCGTCTCCGCATCCGAAAAAATCGACGAGGCGTCCCTCTCCAAGCTCCGCTCCTTCGGCACCAACGACAGCCGCGAATACACGCAGGAATATCTGAGCGGCTATGCCGCGTCGCAATACACCAAAAACGGTCTTACCTGTTGGGAAGAGGCGAAGGACATCATGCGCGGCAGGCTGCGTTCCGCTATTCTGAGCGGATACTCGTACGACGTCGTTTCTTCCTTCCACATCTCCATGCGCTGCAACGACATTACATACAAATACCTGCTCATCCCCGTGTACGTCGGGCATTGCAGCTGGCGCAAAAAGCTGTACAACTTTTTTGTGAACGGCGTCAACGGCGCCGTCACGGGCAAAGCGCCCACCTCGCCGCTCAAAGTTACGGGGCTGGTCGTTCTCGGCATCGCCGTCATCGTGGGGCTGTACTTCCTCTTCCGCTGGTTCGGCGGGTAATTCCGCGGCGGGCGAGGGCGCCGGGGCGCGCCGTCGCCGCGAGGAAAGCGGACAAGAAAGTTTATTTATAATAGCAAAGCGGTTCTCTGTACGGGGGATCGCTTTTTTTGCGCGGCGGGCGGCGCAAATTATGTGGAAGCCGCTTTCTTTTGCCGTTCCGCCCGTGCAGATGTAAAAAACACTTCTTTTCTCTATTATTAAAGGGACGGCGATCGGGCGGATTCCTTTATTACAATTGTTTACAAAAGGCGGGGAATTGACGGAAAATTTTATTACAAGTGCATGGTATGATAGCGATAGTAAAATTTGAAAGGAGAGTCTTATGCAGACAAAAAGCAAACACACGCAGTTGCTCGCAGCGGCGCTTACCATCGCATTGCTGCTGGCGGGCATCCTCACCCTGCTGCACGGAATTCCTCTGTTCCGCGCGGACGCTGCGGAAGCGCAGAGCGAAGAGGCGAACGTCTACGCGGACTGGAAATTCAGCGAAGAAAATTCTTCCGGCTCGCTCGAGGACAACACGCTCGTGATCGAAGACTCGAGCGGGAACGGCAACGATCTGGAAATCGTCACCTCCGAAAACGGGGCGAAAGCCTCCGACTTCCTCGCATTCGAGGATATTTCGATGACGGGCGACGCGCAGAGCATGAAGTTCAACGGCTTCAAAGAGGAGGATCAAGAGCAACTCGACGCCCTTACCGGGGATGAGCGGGAAGAGTATATCCTCAACGATCTCGAATACGCATACCTGCGCACGGCGGACGAAGCCCCGATCAACGAGGAAACGTTCATGGACGGGTATACCATCGAGCTCGTGTTCATGATGCCCGTCGACTACGACGCTTCGGACGCATGGATGAATATCCTGGCGCGCGAAGGCTCGGGCGCGAACCTCGGCAGCGGGCAGTGGGACTATGAAGGGCATCACGGCACGATGCAGATCAACATTTCAAACTGCAAAGAGATTCAGTACATGACGCAGAACGGCACCAATACCAAGTTCAACAGCACGCTGTGGGGTCTTTCGATGGACAACGGCGGCGCCTGGTATCATATCGCCATCACCTGCGACGGCGACGGGAGCGAACTGAAGGCGTACACCAATTCGGGCGACTCCTTCCGCAACTATACGGGCGGCGGCATGGACGGCATGTATGCGGCGGCAGACGGCGGCAATTTCCGCGTCGGCGCGGTCATCTCCAACCACCTCTACAAATGGGCGGATTCGGCGGAATACGACCTCGTAACGAAACTTCTGCGCGGCAATCTGCAGGAGATCCGCATTTCGGAGGGCGCGCTCACGCAGGAGCAGTGGCTGCTGAACCCGAAAGACCACGTCGGTTCGTTCGGGAACAATGAGGAATACGAGCTGAAGAGCGAAAATAACTACACGTTCGCCTTCCTCCCCGATACGCAGAACACCATCAAATTCACGCCCGAAGTTTCCGACGCGGCGACGGCGTGGCTGATCGAAAATCAGGGCGAGATCAACCTCAAAGGGCTCTCGCATGTGGGCGACCTCGTGGAAAACTGGAACGACGACGTGCAGTGGCAGAGCGCCGAGCAGGCGTTCCTTCCCCTCGCACAGGCGGGTATCCCGATCACCTTCGTTCCCGGCAATCACGACTTCAGCGGTTCGAATCTGACGAGTTATCAAAAATATTTCGGTGCGGACAGCGCTTACGCGCAGGCAATGGAGGGCAACGGCAACGAGGTATACTTCGAAGCGGTCGGCGGAGACAGCCGCCAGGTAGGCAGCTATACTTTCGTGGAGGGCGGCAGCTACACCTATCTCTTCATCCAGCTGATGTACGAACCCAACGACAGGGAGCTCGCCTGGCTGGACGGCATCCTCTCCAAGTATCCCGATAACCCCGCAATCATCACCTCGCACAACATCTTCTCGTGCAGCGCTTCCAAGCCGGACGAGTGCGATCTGAACGAGCAGGGCGAACGCATCTGGAGTGTGGCGAAACAGCACGACAACGTGTTCATGATCACGGGCGGGCACAACCACGGCTCCGGGTTCATCGACCTTACCAACGACTTCGGCAATCCCGTCGTCGGCATGCTCGTCGACTATCAGTTCAGCTACAACGGCGGCAATGCCTGGTACCGCTTCATGGAGATGGACGAAACGAACAACAAGATCTATTTCTCCACCTTCTCCCCGTACGAGGCGTCCCTCACCGCGGAGGAAAAGACCGGGTATTTCGATCTGAACTTCATGACGGGCAGCGGCAACGAGCGCGAATACGATTTCGATTTTGAAGACCGCTTCGGTTTCGCGTTCGACACCGTCTCCCTTTCGATCGGCGCGCCCGCAAAAACCGTCTATACCGTCGGCGATACGCTCGATCTGACGGGGCTCGTCGTAACGGCGCATTCGGCGGATGCGAACCGCGTCGTAACCGATTACACCGTTTCCGACCCGGATATGAGCACGGCGGGCGCCAAAACGGTCACCGTCTCCTACGACGGCGCAACCGCTTCGTTCACCATCTATGTACAGGCGGCGGACAGCAGCGGGTCGGACAATACGGACGATACCCAGGTCACGGACGAGGGCGGCTGCGGTTCTTCGGTTGCGGCGGCAGGCTGTGTTGCCGCGGCGATAGCGGCAGGGGCAGCCGTTGCGGCAGCGGTTCTCATCCGCAAAAAGAAGCGCGCCGAATAATTCCGCATTATCCCGCGCGGAACGAACAAGAAAGAAAAGGATAGGCAATTT
>CAJFFD010000092.1 GCA_904373255.1 uncultured Clostridia bacterium
CTCATGCTTTTCGCCTCCCTGACGGTTTTTACAGAGCAGGAACAGGAGCGCCATGCGCACCGCGACGCCGTTGAGCACCTGTTCGTTGATTTCGCTGTTCTCCGCATCGATGACGTCGGAAGTGAACTCCACGCCGCGGTTGACGGGGCCGGGGTGCATGACGATGCAGTCCTTATCCGCCAATTTGAGGTGTTCTTCGCCCACGCCGTAATACTTCGCGTATTCGGACAGGGACGGGAACAGACCGCCGTGCATGCGCTCGAGCTGGATACGCAGCCCCATGACGACGTTCGCCCCCGATAGCGCTTCCTCGCGCGACTTGGCGACCTTCGCCCCCATGCGCCCGATGCCCTGCGGCATGAGGGTGGCGGGAGCAAACATCGTGACTTCCGCGCCCAGTTTTGTGAGGCCGAACAGATTGCTCTTTGCCACGCGCGAATGCTTGATGTCGCCGAGAATTGCGACCTTCAATCCCTTAAACGAGCCGAACTTTTCGCGCATGGTATAAAAGTCGAGCAGCGCCTGCGTGGGATGCTCGTTCATGCCGTCGCCGCCGTTGACGACGGAAGCCTTTACATTCTTTGCCAACAGGTGCGGCGCGCCGCCCATCGGGTGGCGGATGACGATGACGTCATTCTTCATCGCGTCGAGGGTGCGCCCGGTGTCGATGAGCGTTTCCCCCTTCTGCACAGAACTGGAGGAGGCGGAAATGTTCACCGTGCCTGCGCCGAGATACTTCGCCGCAAGCTCGAACGAACAGCGGGTGCGCGTGCTGTTCTCGTAAAAGAGGGTCGTGACCGTGCGCCCCTGCAGGTGCGGGAGCTTTTTCAGGTTCTGCGTGAGCAGCTTTTTCATGCCCACCGCGGTATCGAGGATCGCCGTAATGTCCTCCGCGGAGGTATCGTACAATCCCAAAAGATCTTTTCCTAACATTGCAAGACCTCTGTAAAAAATTTTGACAATTTATTAAACAGTTTTTAAATTATTGTTGAATATCATACCCGATCACGCAAAGCAAATGCAACATGCGCGGCTAATCCTTGGCGGAGATACCGAGGCTGTCTTCCCCTTCAATCTCTGCAAAGCGCACGTCGATCGTTTCCCTGGCGGAAGTGGGGATATTCTTCCCCACAAAATCGGGACTGACGGGCATTTCCCTTCCGCCGCGGTCGCACAGGACGAGCAGCATGATTTTGGCGGGTCTGCCCAAATCGAAGATCGCCTCGATCGCCGCGCGCACCGTGCGACCGGTGTGCAGAACGTCGTCGCAGAGGATGACCGTCTTTCCGTCCACGGAAAAGCCGAGGGAATTGACACGCGCGTCCGGCACGAAATAGCCGCTGACCAGGTCGTCGCGGTACATGCCGATGTCGATTCCTGCGCAGGGCAGGGACGCGCCGTAAAATTTTTCGATGAGGGTACGGACGCGCGCCGCTACGATTTCGCCGCGGCGAGGAATGCCGATGAGGCACAAATTCTCCGCGCCCTTCGCCTTTTCCACGACCTCGTGCGAGAGCCGCGTCAACGTGCGGTTGATCGCCGCACCGTCCATCAAAATATGTTCAGACATATTCCCCTCCCCGCCGCAAGCAAGCATCGACTTTGCGGCATAAAAAACACCCGCGCACAGAGTATGCGCGGGGTACGTTCAAACAAAAACGAAAAAAATCGTTTGCAAGGATACTTTCTTCGTATGCGTTCGATTGCGGACTTCGCGGCATCTCTGTACCGTACGGTTAAAGTCTTTTATCGAATTCTATTGTAACACATTCCACCCCTTCCTGTAAAGCGTATAGGGAAGAATTTTTTGTGAGATTTTTAAAGGATGAGGACTAAAATATTGAAGTGGCGCGGCTTTACAGCCGCGCCACTCTTTGCATAAAAATGATTTTTATTTTTTGACAGGCATATATTTCCGCTTCAATAAATCTCCGCGAGTTTAAAACCGAGCAAATCGCACGAGGAGAGCCGATATTCAATCCCCTCCCGCTCGCACGCCAGAGGATACGCCCCCGCCGCGCGGTGCAGATGCCCGTATACGACCATATCCGCCCCATTCGACTCGAATAACTCCGTAAACAAGGACGGGTTGCGCTTGGGGTCGAACGGGGGATAATGAATCATGCACACGAGTTTATCCCCTTCCTGCCGCAGTTTTTTCGCTTCGTTCAGGGCGAGGCGGAAGCGCTCCGCTTCGCGGCGGTAGATCTTTTCGTCCTCCGCTTTATACTCGGTACACCCGGGGCAGACCCAGCCGCGCGAGCCGCAGAGGACGTAATTTTCCAGCCGCACCGCGTCGTTCTGCAAAAACAAAAAGGTATCGTCGGGCGCACTGCGGCGGAGCGTCGTAATGCCCGACCACCAGTAATCGTGATTGCCGCGGATAAAGATTTTTTTGCCCGGCAATTCCTTCATTTTTTCGAGGTCGGTGAGCGCGTCGGGCAGGGTCATCGCCCAGCTGATGTCGCCCGCGATGAGGACGGCGTCCTCTTCTCCGACCCGCGCGCGCCAGTCCTCTTTGATTTTGTCGAAATGCCCCGCCCAGTTGCCGCCGAATACGTCCATCGGCTTGTCCTGATTGCCGGGCAGATGCAGGTCGCTGACCGCAAACAATTTCATTCCGCTATGTTCCCGCAAAAGTTATTCTCGGTTTATTGTACCATAAAACGGTTTTATTTGAAAGCGTTTGCGCGGGCGGGGCGGCAAATTTTCCCCTCCGTTTTGCGCGCGATATAGTTTTCCACGTCGCAAAGCGCCAAACTTTCGCGGCAGCAGTCGCAAAGCTGCCCCGAATGCGTTTCCTGCCCGCATACGATGCAATGCGTTTTCGCCGTATGCACGATTTCCCTCCGTTCCATCGTCTTTCCCCCTTTCGGTAAAAATAATTTGCCCGCCGCAAAAATGCGGGCAGCACACCTCTCCCACACGCATAAAAGAAAAAAGCCGATAGAAATTATCGGCTTTTTATGATCGGATCAAGCCTTTACTTGCAGTTATTGTTGCAGTTGTTCCCGCAGCCGCAATTGGTATTCCCCTGCGGATAGAGAGGCAGCTCGAAGAAGCCTGCGCACACTTCCTGGGTG
Organism: uncultured Clostridia bacterium; assembly: GCA_904373255.1. Classification (GTDB taxonomy): domain Bacteria; phylum Bacillota; class Clostridia; order Christensenellales; family Borkfalkiaceae; genus Borkfalkia. Next base: position 3,084 of record CAJFFD010000092.1, read on the forward strand.
TATTCCTGCGCGGGCGGAATGACGCAATACCCGTATGAAGGCAAAAGCAGGTCGACATTGATGATGATCTTCAGAATGACCGTGATGCACATATCGACGGTAAAGGTATTGTTCTCCGCATTGAACGTGCCCTCGGGCGACACCGCGCTGACGACCGCCTGCACCTCGTACGGCATGACGGAAGGCTGGGGCACAAACAGAATGACGTCTTCATTGACGGTGACGACGGCGTTTGCCTTGCCTTCGGTGCCGTTCGCGTCGGTATATATGACCTCGACGGGGATATCGACGGTCGCCTGCACGCGGGCGCAGCCTGCGCGGTCGGGCAGGCGGTCGATCTGGAACGCCGCGACGGTGCCCGCCGACGTGGTGCTGCGCGCGCTGATGAAGGTGAGCGGATATGTAGGGTTGGCGGGAACGGGGTCGGTGATGTTCAGAACGATGCCCTCGCTCTGCCCCTGCTTGATGCAGGCGTCGAAAACGCGCTGCGCCTGAACGCACACCTTTTCGTTCAGTCCGTTTATCGGATTCCCGTTGATGGGGATTTTTGACCTCCGGTTGTTGAAAATAAGAAAACCGCATTCGCGTTCTCTATACTCCAGTATATGACGCGGCACCTCCCTTTGTTACGCGCCGGGCGCAAAACGACGTGCGCATAACCGCCCTGTGTTTTGCCCGCGGCGAAAAAACGTACGTTTCTCACCGCCCGCGCGGCTCCACACACACGCGCTGGGTGGGATAGACGTACGAACAGCCGTTCAGGCGCAAAAACTCCCCTTCGCCGATGCCGAACTTTCGGCAGATGGATTCGACCGTGTCACCCGCCTGCACGACGTACGTTTTGGCGGCGAGCGGCAGAACGAGCATGCTCCCCGCGGGCGGAAACTCCTTCAATTTGTTTTCGGCAATGAGCAGCGCGGGCGGAATGCCGAACGCCGCGCATACCGACTGCGCCGTGTCCCCCTCCCGCACCACATACAGCCCGAGCGGGTTTGCGCCGCAAGCCTTCAATATAAGTTCTGTTCTCATCATTGCATTGTATGCGCCCGCAGCCAAAATATGACAGAAAATTTTTTATGCGCGGAGGGTGCGGCGACGGCGGCAAAGCATAAAATCCCGTTCGACACACTATACATAATTATGACAAATTTCGCGGCAATGTGCATCGCCGCAGGAAACACGAGGTATACGCTTTGAGCAAGGAAAATTTGTACAGGACGGCGGCGTATGTGACTGCCTTTTCCGTTGCGGAAAAGGCTTTCGGCTTTTTGTACCGCATTATCCTCTCCCGCACCCTCGGCTCGGAGGGCGTGGGGCTGTACCAGGTGGCGCTGTCCGTCTTTGCGGTGCTGGCGACGGCGGCGGCTTCGGGGATCCCCATGACCGTCTCCCGCCTCATCACCAAGTACCGCGCGCGGAACAACCAAAAGGCACAGCAGTCGGTGGTCGCCGCCGCGCTCGTGGCGGCGCTGTGCTTTTCCGTGCCCGCCTTCTGCCTGCTCTTTTTCGGGCACGAGTGGTTCGACTTTCTGTTCTCCGATCCGCGGTGCATGAGCATTTTGCTCATCCTCCTGCCGAGTTTGACGTTCAACTCCGTCTATTCGGTCATCCGCGGCGTGCTGTGGGGAAACAAGCAATTCATTCCCTACTGCGTCATCGACCTCATCGAGGAGCTGACGATGATCGGCGCGGGCGTTTTGCTCGTGACGACCATGACGGACGTGTTCGACGGCGCGCGGCGGGCGGCGGTCGCCATCGTCATCTCCTACCTCGTATCCTTCACCCTCTCGGGCATCTATTTCTTCGCGAAGGGCGGAAGACTGAACAATCCCAAGCGGCAGCTCAAGCCCCTGCTCTCCTCTGCCCTGCCCATCACGGGGATGCGCACCTCCAACGCCATCGTCAATTCCGCCATCTCCCTGCTTCTGCCCGCGCGGCTGATCGCGGCGGGGTTTACGAGCAGCGAGGCGATGAGCGAGATCGGCATCGCAATGGGCATGAGCATGCCCATTCTCTCCATTCCCTCGACGCTCATCGGCTCGCTCGCGCTCGTGATGGTGCCCGAACTCGCGGAAAACTTTTTCCGCGGCGAACACGAAAAACTGCGCGACAACATCGAGCGCGCCATAAAGGTGACCGTGCTCATCGCCTGCCTTCTGATCCCGCCGCTGTTCGTGCTCGGCGTAGACGTGGGAGAGCTGCTCTTTTCCAGCACGCGCGGCGGGGAGATCATCCGCAACTGCTGCTTCATGCTCCTGCCCATGAGCCTCGGCATGATCACGAACAGCATATTAAATTCGCTCGGCTATGAAAAGCGGACGTGCGCCTACTTTTTTGTCGGCGCGGCGGCGACGCTCGCCTGCGTGTGGTTTCTGCCGCAGTACGTCGGCGTATACGCGCTGATGATCGGCATGGCGGCAAGCTCCGTCATCACCATGACGCTGAACCTTACATTCATCGCAAAAAAGAGCAAAGAAAAGGTGCGCTATTTAAAGCACACCTTGGTTGCGACGGCGAGCATGCTGCCCGCCATACTATTCGGTTGTCTGCTGCGCGACCTGCTGAGCAAGCTCATGCCCGCTCTGCCCGCGGCAATTTTATGCGGTTGCATCCTTCTTGCGGCGGAAGGACTGTTCATCCTCGCGCTGGGACTGGCGCAGCCGCAATGGGTGAAAGTGCTCGTGCGAAAATGACCGCTATTCCAATTCGCGGAATGTGTTGAGCTTTACGCTGAACGGAAGAGTTGCAAAACACAGCGCAGAATTGATGCCGAATACGACCGACTGAAAAGCGATGCGCCCGGCAAACCATACCCAGAACGCCTTTTTGAATACGCCCTCCCAGACAAAAACATACAAATAGAAATAATTCACCATGGAATTGACGATACATGTGACAACGAGGAAGCAAACGGCAAACGATACAGCCGCCCTCCCGTACAATCCTTTTTTGCCGCCCCAGGGAATGTATTTCATAAAAATCCCCGAGAGAAACCCGAACAGACCGAGCGTCAGACCGAAGAACCAATAGATGCCCGACGGTTTGATGAGAAATCCGATCGCGTCGCCCAACAGCCCCACGAGAAAACCCGGAACGGGGCCGAGCAGAAATCCGGCGTAAAAGCAGATAAAATAGGTAAAGGTAATTTTATTGCTCGGCGTAACGTCGATGTCCAAAAAGGAATTGCACGCGACGCTCAACGCTATAAACAGCGCGAGGAAGGCAATCTGCTTGGACGGGGAAAAGGAACGGAATACTTTTGTGAACATAGAAAAAAACCTCCCGAAATCTGAGAGGTCCGATGAAAAAACAGGCGCGCCGGAACCCGGCGGCTTATCCTCGCAACGGACGCGCCACGGCACCGCAGGAAATCTTCCTTTCGTTTGCGAACAACGTCCCGTTTCGCAACACTTAACGCGCCGGACGGAATCGTTCACTTCCCGCGCAACGGTATACATTATATCCCTTTTTTCCCGCTTTGGCAAGCGTATACGCCCGCCTTTGCGGGAATATTTTTGCCGTAGCGGATTGCCCCGTTCAACGCGTTGTTCCTGCGCAAAAAATGTGCTATAATATGGGTGTATCAAATTTCCGGAGAAATACCAATGATCCTGAACACAGGCGCGCGAACGGATACCGCGCAGTATTATTCCGAATGGCTGTTGAAGCGGTTTGCGGAGGGGTTCGTCTACACCCGCAACCCGCTCTTCCCGAACAAGGTGACGCGCTACGAGCTTTCGCCCGACAAGATCGACGCGGTGCTGTTCTGCTCCAAGAATTACGCACCCATCCTGCCCCGCCTGCACGAGATAACCGACAAATACCGCACCTATTTCCACTACACCATTACCGCCTACGGCAGGGATATCGAGCCGGGCGTACCCGATATCGGGGAGAGCATGAAAACGCTCGTCGCCCTTTCGAAACTCGTCGGAAAACAGAGGGTCGCATGGCGGTACGACCCCGTTCTGCTGACCGATCAATATACGATCGGGCGGCACATGGATACCTTTGCACACATGGCGGAAAAGCTCGCGCCCATTTTCAGTTTCGTGGAGATGTATAAAAAGCTGGAAACGAATATGCCCGAATTGGTGCCGATTTCCGAAGCAGACAAAGAGCGCATCGCCGAGGGGCTCGGCAAAATCGCGCAGCGGTACGGAATTTACCTGCAGACCTGCGGGACAAACGGCGATTTCATCCGCTACGGCATACACGCGTCCGGCTGCGCGACCCTGGAGATCCTAGGGCGGGCGAACGGGTGTGAATTCAAGAATTTAAAGCACAAGGGACTGCGCGCAGGATGCCACTGCATCGAGAGCCGCGACATCGGCGCCTACGATACCTGCCCGAACGGATGCCGCTACTGCTATGCGAACAAAAGCCCGCAGAAAGCACTGGAAAATTATCGGAAACATGACCCGAACTCCCCCATCCTGTTGGGAAAAATCGAGCCGACAGACACGGTCATACAGGGAAACCAGGCGAGCTATCTCCGCTCTGCGGCGCGGCAGAGATCGCTGTTCGACAGAGAATAATAAGGATACAAGTAAAAAGGCGGTGCTCGCGGGCGCCGCTTTTTAATTGCCGCAGTATAAATCCACCGCGCGCGCGGC
>CAJFFD010000093.1 GCA_904373255.1 uncultured Clostridia bacterium
TTTCTCAAAAAGGGCGACAATATAATCGTCGTGCGGTGCGAAGATACGCTGAATGATGCCGTGCCGCGGGGCAAACAGAGCTGGACGGGCAGTCCGTTTTCCTGTTTCTATGTCCCGAATACGGGCATCTGGCAGAGCGTGTGGCTGGAGTTTTTCGGCGAGGACTGCATCGCGGAACATTCGCTGCTTTGCGATTACGACAGAACGGAGCTGTACGGCGAACTTGCCACATTATACGGGCTGGCAGACGAGGCGGAAATTGCCGTCACGTTTGACGGAAAACTCATCAAACGGGAACGGCTCACCCTCCGCGGCAGGCACAACAAGTTCCGTTTTGCGTTGCCCAGGGACTATACGGACGACTATTCGTGGTCGCCCGAAAATCCGCGCCTTTTATATGTAGATTTTGCCTTATATAAGGGCGGAAAACAGGTAGACCTTGCGCATGCCCGCATCGGTATGAGGAAAATATCGGTGAACGAGCACGGAAAAATCTGCCTGAACAACCGCCCGTATTATCAGCGTTTGGTGCTCGACCAGGGATATTGGCAGGAGAGCGGGCTGACGCCGCCCTCGGCGGAGGCACTCAGAAAGGACATCGAACTTGCAAAGGCGATGGGATTCAACGGCGCAAGAAAACATCAGAAATTAGAGGATCCGTACTATTGTTATTACGCGGAAGAGCTTGGTTTTCTGACGTGGTGCGAAATGCCGTCTGCCTATCGTTTCTGCACGGAGGAAGTCACTGCCATCACGAAGGAGTGGCAGGAGATTATCAAAGCGGGGCGGAACTGCACGAGCAACGTTTGCTATGTGCCGCTCAATGAGAGTTGGGGTGCGCGGGAGATCGCGACGGACGAAAGGCAGAAGGCTTTTGCGCGTTCGCTGTATTATCTCACGAAAACGCTCGATCCTACGCGACTCATCTCCACGAACGACGGGTTTGAGATTGTAAATCCTACGGATATTGTCGGCGTACACGATTACGACGCAGGCAAGGCGGAGGACTTCCAAAAGTATGCGGGCGAAAAATATGAGGGTATGCACCCGCAGGGATTCGCGCTGTTTGCGGAGGGGGAGAAGTACGAAGGACAGCCGGCGCTGTTGACGGAGTTCGGCGGCAGGGCGATGCAGGCGGACGCGCAGGGCGAAGCGTGGGGGTACAGCGGCGCGGCGCAAAATGAGGAAGAGTTCTTAAAACAGCTCGAATCCATCATGCAAGGGGTGTACTCCTGCAATTTCCAAGGGTATTGTTATACGCAGCTTTGCGACGTTCAGCAGGAAGTGAACGGACTTTTGACTGCGGAGCGCAAGCCGAAAGCGGACATACAAAAGTTAAAGCCAATATTCGGCGGATCAAAGTAATATTTGGCGGACAGACGAAACGTCTTACTAAACAACAAACAACTTTCTGTTGCGTTACAAAATTATCTGCTTGCGAACCGATTATATTAAAAGGGACAGGCAAATGCCCGAAAGAGGATAGTCGTTATTAAAGCGAAATGCGATGTCGGGTAATACAAACAGAAAGAAGAAAAAGTGGTGGTGTTCCTATTGGTATTTACTCTTCTATTCTTCTGCTGCGGATTATAATTGAAGAGAAAAAACGTATACACTTTCAATTTTTCTTTTCTGCTCAAAATTGTTTGACTTTTGCCGCCAATAAGCATATAATGATAATGCGACGTCGGGGTGTTCCGACCAGACATTTGAAGTCTATTCGCATTTAACGGAGCCGCGTATTCGTCTTGCTCAAATACTTTTCCTGTATAGGCTTACCGCTCGTCGTCTTACGGAACGTCTTATCCTCGACCCCGCTTGCTTTTGGTATATCGGAATACTTTTCTATCGGGATAAGCCGCTCCTTTTTATTGCCATTTTTATCGTACAATGACGTAATACGTTTGTGTTTTTTTGCGAAATATGCTATAATACATATAAGAAGTGAATAGTTCGAGTCTGAACAAAAAAGTGGCTAAAATATCTTTTTTGTACAGGCTTGCCACAAGAAGGAACCGCGAAGGCGGTTCTTTTTTGTATAAAGAAAACCCGCGGACTATCCGCGGATTTTACCATACAATAAGGACAAGGGCGATTATTATCGCCCTTGTCCTTGTAATGATCAGAAATCTGTAAACGTGTGCGGCAAAAAACTCAATTGCCCCCGATCATGCCGATAAAGCTGTTATAGGTATCGGGGAAGAACAGGAACACAACGATGAGCGCGAGCAGCGCGATAAAGATCAGCTGGAACAAAAAGTTGCGTTTGGACATTGCTTCCAGTCCGACGACCGCGATCAACAGGAGCGAACCGTAAGTACGGATAATTTCGAACGCGTTTTTCAACCACTCCACATTCCCGAGGAAGGGGAAATTAGCGTCGATGATGAGCAGAGCAAAAACAATCACCAGCACAACGGCGAGGATTTCGCCGATAATGTCGAATACCTTTTCCATCTTTTTGAACATGTGTCAATTTCCTCCTTTTATCTGCCGAAAGGCACTTTTTACCATTGTACTCCCTCCGGAGCCGCTTGTCAAGAAAAATTTTTCATCCCGCCGCCGTTGCCTGCCTTGCCTCCGTGCGCATTGCCGCAATTTTTTGCCGAAAACGGTGCCGAAACCGCGCTTTTTCCCCAAAAATTAACGGTAAATACAAGAAAAACGGCTCAATCGCCGTTTTTGATGGTTTTCAGAAAAAGAAGAGAAATTTTATCCGCCGGTGCTTCTTCGCTCATTGTCTGTCTCCCTGTCCGCCGTGCCTGTCCGTCCCCGCGCGCGCGATCACGCCGTCCAGGTCGAGGGGAGCGCCCTCTTCGTCTTTCGGCTCGGCGGGAACATATACCCGCCTGCCATAGCCTCCCGCAAATTTCCTCTGCAGGTATTCCGCCAGCACGTTCACGCAAAGGCTCATAATCAGAAAGGGGATGGAAATACACGCCATTACAACCGAAATTACGTTTGCGGTATATACGGCGGAAAAAACGAGCGCGAGCGCAAAGCCCGAGCAAAGCAGCTGAACCGAATATTTCGCCATTTTAATAAACCGATGCACGCGCGGCTTTTTTGCCCCTTTCAGATTCACGCGGTAACTCACCGCCGTCACAACGACGGAAAGCGCCAGCGCGACGGCGATCAGGCACAAAAGCGCAATGCCCAGTCCGGTACGAAAAGTCAGGTAAAAATACAGCGCATAGGCGAAATAGGCGGCATATCCCACCGAAAAGGCGAGGCTTATCAGGAATTTGGAAAGACGTATTTTGTGTTTCAGGCTCATAGTCAATTACCGGTGCAAAAGCACCGTACCAATACTATACACCGAATTTTGCCGTTTGGCAATCTTTTTCAAGGGAAAAATCGCCCCGATAGATTGCATTCTTGCGATTGCTGTGTTATAATAATAAATAATTATGAATAAACATACAGGCACAGCCTGCGGAGACGGTCTGACCGAACGGATTTGCGGCGGAGAATATTTTGACCCCGCAGCCACCCTCGGCAGCGGGCAAATGTTCCGTTACAGGGCGAAAGAAGGCGGTTTTTTAGTCCTTTCGGGCAGCCGTGCGTGCCGCGTTTTCTGCCGCGGGACAAATGTCCTGTTCCGTTGCAGGGAAGAAGACGCGGAATATTTTTATAAATATTTCGATCTATCGCGCGATTACGCGCCGATCGTTTTGCGGGCGGCTACCTGCGGCATACCGTTCGTCGCGGAGGCTGCGCAGGCGGGCAGGGGCATCCGCATTTTGAACCAAGACCCCGAAGAAACGATTTTTTCCTTCCTGCTGTCGCAGAACAACAATATCCCGCGCATCCGTATGCTCATCTCCCGCATCTGCGGTGCGCTGGGCGAGGAATGCTCCTTTGAAGGGGAACGTTACTTTGCCTTTCCGTCCGCCCGAAAACTGGCGGAGCGGGGCGAAGATTTTTATGCTTCCCTCGGCTGCGGCTACCGTGCGAAATATATCGCGGGTACGGCGCGCATTCTGGCAGAGGACAGCGCGGCGGGGTATGCTGCGCTTTCCACCGAAAAGCTGCGGGAAAAGCTGCTGGCGCTTCCCGGCGTGGGGCCGAAGGTGGCAGACTGCATCGCGCTGTTTGCATATCACCGCGCGGAGGCGTTCCCCGTGGATACCTGGATTGAAAGGATTTATCGCGAAGAATTGGGAGGAACGCTCGTCGGCAGGGAAAAGATCGCCGCATATTTTGCCGCGCTGTTCGGCGATGCAGGCGGGTACATACAGCAATATATCTTTCGCTATGAGCGGGAGAGGAGGTCAAAATGGCGAGAATAACGATCAACGAAAAAGTTTGCAAGGGTTGCGGTCTGTGTGCAGATGCCTGCCCGAAAAACGTCATATCATTGAGCGAGCACCGCATGAACGCGAACGGATATTACGTTGCGGAGGCGGTGAACCCGCAAAACTGCATCGGGTGCGCGTTCTGCGCGATCATGTGCCCCGACTGCGCGATCGAAGTGGAGAGATAGAACTCGCCAATTTCTCGGCAAGCTGATGCCTGCGAAATTGTGCGATTTTGAGGGCTCTGCCCTCGTTGCGCGATAATTAAGGGCACACCTCTTTGTCCTCTCACTTTCCTCGTGCAAAGGCACTGCGGAAAGTCGAGAATTGGAGGGCTGCCGCCCTCGGCTTGCAATTTTTTAGGGCTTTTATCGATTATTTTAATTGCAAGCCTTCACCTGCTTATTTGGTTGCCCTTTTGTTAAATCGCGCGCCGCAGAGGAAAACTCCGATTGCACCGAGCAAAGCGAGGACAATGGGGTTTGCCTCAAAATCACGACAATTTGTTTTGTCAGCTCAAAACAAATTGTGTGAACCAAAGGAGTCTTCATTTATGTCAAAAATCCTTTTACACGGAACGGAAGCGATCTGCGAAGGCGCCATGCGCAACGGCTGCCGCGCCTTCTTCGGCTATCCCATCACCCCGCAGCCGCCATCAACATGGTGTACGGCGCGGCGGGCGCGGGCATCCGCGCCATGACCAGCTCTTCCAGCCCCGGCGTCAGCTTAAAGCAGGAGGGCATCTCCTACATCGCCTGCGCGCGCATCCCGTGCGTGGTCGTCAACATCATGCGCGCCGGCCCCGGGCTCGGCGGCATCCTGCCCGCTCAGGGCGACTATTTTCAGGCGACCAAGGGCGGCGGCCACGGCGACTACCACCTCATCGTCCTCGCTCCTTCCACCGCGCAGGAGGCGTGCGATTTCACCTACCGCGCCTTCGATTTAGCCGATAAGTACCGCGTCCCCGCGATGATTTTGGCGGACGGCATGATCGGTCAGATCATGGAGCCCGTCGAACTCCCGCCCATGCGCGACTTGAAGGACATCCCCGAAAAGCCGTGGGCGACGAGCGGGCACTACGGCAAGGAGCGCCGCATCCTCAATTCCCTCATCATCAAACCCGAAGAACTCGAGCCGCACGTCAACGAATTGCAGAGGACGTACGACGAAATTTATGCCAACGAGCGCAAAGCGGAGTGCTACAAAACGGAGGACGCGGAGATCGTCCTCACCGCTTACGGCACCATCGCCCGCATCTGCAAGAGCGTGGTCGACGAGCTGCGCATGCAGGGCGTCAAGGCGGGCTGTATCCGCCCGATCACCCTCTATCCCTTCCCCGACGACGCGTACGCGAAATGCGCGGCGGGTGCGGCGAAGGCGTTCCTCTCCGTCGAACTCTCCTTGGGGCAGATGGTCGAGGATGTAAAGCTGGCGGTGAACGGCAAAAAGCCGGTGTATTTCTACGGCAGAACGGGCGGCAACGTGCCCGAGGAGGCGGAAATCATCGAGGCGGCGAAGAGCGCGATCAGAAAAGCGGAGGCGGCAAAATGAAAGTTTTTGAAAAGACGAAAATGCTCACCGACGCGCACCTGCATTACTGCCCCGGCTGCACGCACGGCATCGTGCATCGGCTGGTCGCGGAGAGCATCGAAGAGCTCGGATTGCAGGAAAAGTGCATCGGCATCGCGCCCGTCGGCTGCGCGGTGTTCGCGTACGACTATTTCAACTGCGACATGCAGGAGGCTGCGCACGGCCGCGCCCCCGCGGTCGCCACGGGTATCAAGCGCTGTTTGCCTGACCGTACGGTATTCGTGTACCAGGGCGACGGCGACCTCGCTTCCATCGGCATGGCGGAAACGGTGCATGCCGCGGCGCGGGGCGAAAACATCACCATCATCTTCATCAACAACAGCATCTACGGCATGACGGGCGGGCAAATGGCTCCGACCACCCTCATCGGGCAGAAGGCGACCACATGCCAAAGCGGCCGCGACCCGAAGGTGAACGGCTATCCCATCCGCGTGTGCGAGCTTCTGGCAACGCTCGACGCGCCGTACTACATCGAGCGGGTTTCCACGCACGACGTCAAGCACGTCATGGCGGCGAAAAAGGCGATCAAAAAGGCGCTCCGCTTCCAGTCGGAGGGGAGGGGATACACCTTTGTCGAAGTTCTCGTTTCCTGCCCGACCAACTGGCATATGCGCCCCGCCGAAGCGCTGCATTTTATGGGTACGGAATGCGTAAAAACGTTTCCGCTCGGCGTATACCGCGATAAATCGGAAGGGGAGGCGGAATTATGATCAGAATTCTTTTGGCAGGGCAGGGCGGCCAGGGCGTTTTGAGCGCGGGCAAATTTTTGGCGGAGAGCGGCTTGCACGAGGGCAAGGAAGTCACCTATCTCCCCGCCTACGGCCCCGAAATGCGCGGCGGCACGGCGAACTGCTCGGTCATCATCTCCGAGCATCCCATCGCTTCGCCCCTGTGCAACACGCCCGACGTGCTCATCGCCATGAACGGCCCCAGCTTCCACAAATTCGCGCCGCGCGTCAGGAGCGGCGGCATCATCATCGTCAACGGCTCCGTTTCCGACTGCTATGCGGGGCGTGACGACGTGCGCATCTGCGACGTCGCCGCAGGCGACATCGCCCTCGAGGCGGGCGACGTGCGTTCGGCGAACATGGTCATGCTCGGCGCGTTCATCGCGCTCACGGGCGCCGTCAAGGAGCGCAGTATCTTCAACTGCCTGAACGAAAAGTTCGTCGGCAAGCCGCATGTACTCGATTGCAACCGCGCCGCTTTCGAAGCCGGCGTTGCCGCGGTCAAAAAGTAAATTATCCCTATAATAAAATGGAAAGCCGCTCGCGTTGCTGCAATTCCGATAGGGGATTTACCATAAAAAATAGTATAGCGCACTATACCTTACAAGCAAGGCAGTGCGCTTATTTATTTTACTTTTAAAATCATTTGTTATATAATTGCTGTAAATAAACACATTAGGGGGAACGGAAAAGAATGTGTCGGTTGTTAAATCTTGAGATTCGCGTAAAATCGGATGAGATAAATTATAACGAAGAAGAATTTTTTTCCAATGAGCAAGAGCTGATTGAAGATTATTTATGCACGCTCTATTTGAACGGACAAATTTATTCGGATTACAATTTGGTCAATATAGAACAGCATAAGTATCAAGCATTCGTAAATGTACCGAATTTGGAAAGCCTCAGCGAAAAATACAATAACGAATATGTAAATCGCTCTTATAAGCATCTCGTCGTTCAAATAAAAGAGATGGGGAAAAATATTTTATATGGCCCCAATTGTAATTGTGAAGATGTGCCGTATTATATTTTATATTGCACTTCTGAAATAGGAACATCGAGTCCGGTTATTTGCGGTAAATGCGGAAATGATATACCCCTTTATAAAGTACCCTACTTATTTACCGACGAAGAACATTTTACTTTAATCAATTATCAAAAAACTTATGCGAGCGTACATGAATTGTATATGCAATCCTTATCGGATCGATTTACAAAAAATCAATTGCTCAAGCCCAATTCATCTTTAAATAAAAGGGCTTTCAAAATCAGAGAGGAATTGGAAAATAAAATTAAAAAACCTGTATATTTAAGTTTATCAAGAGTCTTTTTCGATCATAAAAACGACTATAAAAAAATAGACAGCGACAAGTGCCCTAAGTGCGGCAAAAACTTGGAGGAATGCGAATATCAATTCGATTCTGTCAAAATTTTCAAGTGTGATGATTGCAGGTTGATAACAGATAAACTCAATTAAACGTTAAAAAGAACGGATTTTTCGCTCTTTTTTTCTGTGAAAAATACCCTTTTTCGGGCGGTTTTTTTATCGTTTGATTGCATTTGAGCGGAAACGGTGCTATAATAGAGCCAATCCCATGCAGCTGCAGCTGCGGATTTTTGAACCAAAAATCCGTGTACGTTTATCGGAAAACGGTATAAAGGCGCACTGCATGGCGAAAAAGGAGGAAGTGCAGGAATGAAAAAAGTGATCACAGGTATTCTGGCGGCGCTTCTGGCGCTGTCTGCGGGCGCGTTCTTCGCCGCCTGCGGCGGGGC
>CAJFFD010000094.1 GCA_904373255.1 uncultured Clostridia bacterium
CTTCGGCGTCGAGCATAAGGAAAAGATCAAGAACATGAAGACGGACGTCGACTGTCTCACGATGACGGCGACGCCCATCCCGCGCACCCTGCACATGTCCCTCTCGGGCATCCGCGACATCAGCACCATCGACACGCCGCCGACCAACCGCCTTCCCGTGCAGACGTATGTGGTGGAGGAGACGGAAACGCTCATCCGCGACGCCTGCGTGCGCGAGTTGGCGCGGGGCGGGCAGGTGTTCATCCTGTACAACCGCGTGGAGAGTATCTACAGCTTCGCGGCGAAGATCGAGCAGATCGTCCCCGAGGGCAAAATCTGCGTCGCGCACGGCCGCATGGACAAAACGGTGCTGGAAAACGGCATTTTCAAGTTTTACGAGGGCGAAACGAACATCCTCGTCTCCACGACCATCATCGAAAACGGCATCGACCTTCCGAAGGCGAACACCCTCATCGTCATCGATGCGGACAGGCTCGGCATTTCGCAGCTGTACCAGCTGCGCGGCAGGGTGGGGCGCGGCTCGGTGCTCGCGCACGCCTATTTCACCTTCAAACCGGAAAAGGTGATGACGGAGACGGCGAGCAAGCGGCTGCAGGCGATCATGGAGTTCACCGAGCTGGGCAGCGGCTTCAAAATCGCCATGCGCGATTTGGAGATCCGCGGCGCGGGTTCGGTGCTCGGGCGCGAACAGCACGGGCATATGGACAAAGTCGGCTACGAGCTGTACGCAAAGCTTTTAAAAGAGGAGCTCACGGGCGAGGAGCAGACGGTCGCCGACCTCGACATCAAGGCGGACGCCTACATCCCCGAAAGCTACATCGAGGCGAGCGCCTCGCGGCTTGACTGCTACAAGCAGATCGCCGAGATCCGCAGCGTAGACGATTACAAGCGGGTTTGCCTTTCCATGGAGGAGAATTACGGCAAGATGCCGAAGGAAGTTTTGAACCTTCTCGTCATCGCCGTGCTCAAATCGTACGCGGCGAAGTTCAACATCCGCAAGATCGCCGTCAGTTCCAAGGGCGGCAGGGTAGAGCTTCCTTCGGTGAACAGCCTGGCGGATAAGCGGCTGGCGGCGGCGCTCGACAGGTTCCCGTCCGTGCGGCTGGAGATGAGCAAGAGCCCCGCCATCGAATTTGCCGGCGGCAAGGACGCGCAGAAGGTCATGCTCGACATGACGAAATTCTTAAAATTTGCCGAAAACAATTCCGCGGCGGTATAACGGCGCAAATTGCAGTGAATTTTCATTTTTTTTGCCTGTTTTTCATGGAAATACGATTGCATTTCAATGCAAAATAAGGTATAATAAATTATATTGCGATTATCAGAACTCGGAGCATATCGTATGAAGAAAAAACTAACCAAGATCATCGGCGTGGCGTTGGCGGCAGTACTTTCGCTCGGCATGTTTGCCGGGTGCGACCTCATCTCCACCAACAACCAGGCGGATATGGCGCAGGTCGTCGCCGAAGTGAATATCTCGAACGACAGCGATACGCTGAAAAGCGCGCTTAACACGCTCGGCAGCGAATTGGATACTTCCGTTGAGTCGAATATGCAGGATATTCTTTCAACAGATGAGATCTACAAGCGCGACCTCGTTGCCTATTTTATCAGTTACGGCTACAACTATCTGTCGCAGAACAATTACGATTACGCCGCTACTTTCGATTCGATCATGGACTTGCTCGTCGAGCGCAAGGTGCTGGTGCAGTTTGCTACCGTCTATTATCTGAGCGAAGGCGCGGTCAGGGTCGACCCCGACTTTATCGACTTCCCCGACGGGTACGAAAAGGACACGAATCCGGACAGCGACGCATTGGTGCTGGACGGAACGACGGCGGATAAATATCTTGACGCGATCAATTCGGTGGCGGAAGGAGCCACGTCCGACGAAATTACCCTTGCGGGTCTGTCTGTGTTCCTCACGGAAGACGAAAAGAAGTATGCGGAATACCAGGTCTTGCAGGCGATCAATTCTTCCATTGATTCCTACGAGCAGTCGATCATTTCCGCCGACGACAGCACGACGTCTTCGGATACGGCGCGTACGACGCCCACCGGTGCGAACGAAACGGACGCCTATTATCCGATGGACGATGCGGGCAACCTGAACTACGGCGTTTACACCGGCTTCCCCGGCGATGAATACGGCGAGTATGAACGGCTCGACGGTTCTACCGTGGTTACCCGCAAGAGGGCGTATATCCGTTTCCTCAATGCATTGAACCAGAACTACCTCCTAGACGAATCGGATATAAGCACAACACTCTACGACGTAAAGGAACTTTCTTACTATAATATAGAGCTTCGCAGCCAGTACGAAACAATCCTCATCAACAAGTTCAATGCGAGCGTCGCTCTCGATATGGATGACGTCTTCGCAAAAGACGATCTGACCAGGACGTACAATACGATGATGACTACGCAGCAGTCCTCCACGACGGATTTCGTTTCCACGATGGACAGCGCGTCCGATTCTTCCTTCGTCCTGTATTCCCCCGAAAACAGAACTTACGGCTATGTGTACAACATTCTTCTTCCGTTTGATTCGCAGCAGACGCTTGCGCTTACGGAATTGCAGAATTCGTACGGTTCGGGTACGCGCGCATACTATGCTGCAAGGCAGGAGCTGTTTGAATACATTTCGGCGACCGACCAGCGCGAAACGTGGTTTACCGGCTCGGAAGACTACAGCTTCAACGCGGCAGATAACGGTTTGGTAAAAGGCACCGACTATTACGATAACGGCAACAGTTCCGATTATCTCTTCTTCAAGGATAATTTTGTTGCCCAGGGCAGCCGCGAGGCGGACGGCATTGACCGCTATGCCGGCAAATATCCCTACAACGGAACCGTCGATGTCCGCAAAGACGGAACGTACGATCTCATCCCCAATAAGATCGAGAGCATCGACGATTTTATCGCCGAAATGGAAGGATTCATCAACTACGTCGCGGGTTACGGCGAAAGCGATTCCGGTAGGGCGCAGGGTACGGCGGATTCCTCCTTCTACGACGTAACGGCAGACAGCTTCGGCTCCTCCGATAACGACATCGATTATGCAAAGACCGTGTATTACAAGGGCAGCGTAGATGTCGGGTATACGAAAGAAACCGCGCAGGATTTTGCTGCCGATTATATGAAGAAGGACGGCACCGCATATAAAGTTCTTTCGGCGGTCAACGAGCTGATGTTCGCGTATTCGACGGATACGGGGTGCCTGAATTCCTATCTCGGCTATTCCATAGCTTCGAAGGAAGAGGCAACAACTTACGTCGCTGAATTTGAATACGCCGCGCAGGACGCGATTACGAACGGCGGCCCCGGCACCTATTATGTCGTGGCAACCGACTACGGCTGGCATATCATCTATGTATCGTTCGTATATACGGGCGGCTCTACCTATGAATCGTTCGATTATGACAGCCGCAGTGAAGAGGGTACTTTCTCCTACTTCTTCTATCAGGCGATGAAAACTTCCGTCGCGCAGAGTTACAGTGAGGAGATGGTCGGTGTTATCTTCAACCGTATGCAGAACAGCGATTCCGTCGTCACGAAGTATGAAGACCGTTACAGCGATCTGACTTCCATCGGCGCATAACAATCAAAAAAGCGCCTCTGCTGATTGCGGGGGCGCTTTTCACATAAAGATCGGAAAGTTTTCCGGTTGCGGTCTGAAGAGTAATTTTATAGTCGGATTGCACCCGAACAAGCAAAAGACGGGAGTTTGCGCCGCGAGGGCGCAAGGCTCTTCGAGCCCGAACCGACAGACGCGGGGCATGCCGCTGCCGTAGAGCCATGCTTTGCGTGCGCCTGTGGGAAGGAGCAGGAGACGGGAGTTTGCGCCGCGAGGGCGCAAGGCTCTTCGAG
>CAJFFD010000095.1 GCA_904373255.1 uncultured Clostridia bacterium
CACGATACAGAGCGCGGATGAGTTTATACGGAACATAAAGAAATATCTCGAAGCACCGGAACTTACCCGCGAGATGTGCTATGAGCTTTTAGACCGTGTGGTAGTAGGCGGTCATCCGAAGCATACGGGCAAAGAGCGTGTGATAGATATTGTCTATAAGGTCGATATTGCATCCGTCTTACGGTACAAACTGAACAAATAGCAAAAAGCGTATGGGTACAACAACTCATACGCTTTACTTATGCCCGTTCCCGCCCTTTTGCCGATAGTGTCCATAAAGATAGGTTACAACGGTAGGGAAGAATGCGAAAGCGATACAAGAATATGTAGCAAACCAGTTGAAGACGGACAAGGAAGCAGACCAGTTGAGCATCTTTGACCCGAGAGACCCGTTTACGGGTAGCAAGTAACAGACGCGCTGACTGGCAGGTCGTTCTATGTGCGCGTGGCGCACGAGCTAGTAGTCAAGGGCTATGCCCGAAAATAAGAACCACCAGCTAAGCTGGTGGGTTACTTTTGAGTATAAAAAGCGCGCTCCCGGCAATAGGTTTAACTTGTTTTGCGGGCAGGCGGGCGGAAAAATAATAAAAGCGCCCCGCTTCAGGAGCGCCCAAATCAACAGAGAACCGCAAACAGGCATTGCATGAGCGCAATGCCTGTTTTATAGTTTCCTGCATGGTTACGGAATAAAAATCTGTATCTGATAATTCCATTGCAATATGCTGGAAAGAACGATGAACCGCAAAGTATATTCCGGAACAGTATTGTATCTGTTTTTCGCCGTTTCGAACAGCTTTTCCGCAGTCCGGCGGTAGTTTTGTTCCGTACAGTCGGCGCACAGATAGTTGCCCTGCGGAAGTTTTTTGAGCCCTTTTACCTGCGTGTATTTCAGGCATTGCGCAAACAGGCGGGTCTGTCCGTCCTGCTCATACACGCCGGCGAGATCTTCGAATGCAAATTTATCTTTCATGGCGGCGGGGAGCTGGCTGTAAAAGTGCCTGTGATAATTCCATAAATTGTCCAATGTGGGGGATTCGAGCGAATCGGAGAGCAAAATGACCCTTTGCGGAAAATGTTTCATCAAAAAGCTCTCCGCGGGCGGCTGGCTGCTCAATTTGCTTTCGTAAAACGTGCGCGCGCGCCGGATTCTGTTTTTGGCATTATTCAGTTCGGCAATTTTTTCATCCGCCTTCTTTTCCGCCAGTTTCAGCTTTTCCGTAATTTTACGGAAATCTTCATACGAAAGTATCTCTTTTATTTCCGCCAGCGACAAATCCATACAGCGCAAAGCGTGGATCGTGTTGAGCCGTACGATCTCCTGTTGCGAATAATATCTGTATCCCGTCCATTCGTCAACTTTACAGGGTTTTACCAGTCCGATGCGGTCATAGTGCCGCAGGGTTTCTGATGTCACGCCGGCTATTTTCGCCGTCTGGCTGATCGAAAAAAACTCTTTCATCTTTATAAAACTCCGCAGAAGATTTGTGTAACGCAAAGGTTTGTTTTTATTGTAACACTGCAAAGAAGGCAATGTCAAACAATTCCGCGGAAGATCGGAGGGCAGAAACAGCGGCGGAAGCCGCAAGACCGGTGCGGCAAATGTTTCCGCGGCGGATAAATTGCAGAAATCCGCCGCGGGCGGGCAAGAAATTTCCGTCAACCATTGACAGCGGAGGGAAAATGTGTTAACCTATTGTTACTTGTAAATGAACGTTCACGCGAAAGGGGACAAACGCAATGGAAGGAAAGAAAAAAATCACGCTCAGGGATATTGCCGCCAAAACGGGTCTGTCGGTAAACACCGTTTCGCGCGTACTCAACAAAAAGCCGTATTATACCAAGGAGGTGGAGGAAAAGGTCAACGCCGCCTGCAAAGAGCTGGGTTACATCGTCGACATGAATGCCTCCGGTCTGCGCAGCGGCTCCACGCACACCATAGCAATCCTTTTTGACGACCTGATCAACCCGTTTTATTCGTATACGACGGATATTATCTCCAAACGGTTCGAGGAGGTCGGGTACAACTCCATTATTTTTTCCAATAACGGAAAGTCTGCGTACGTCGATTACGAGATGATGCGCAGCGTTATGGCGCGCAAGCCCGACGGCATCCTTTCCTTTCTGGAACCGGCGGAGGATATGGTCGATTTTATCAAAGAAACGGGCATTCCGTTTGTTATTTTCGGCCGCGACGGTGCGCCGTACGGCATGTGCGGCGTCTGTGCGGACGAGGAATACGGCGGCTACGTCGCCGGGAAACATCTGCTGGATCGCGGCTACCGCAAACTTACCTATATCGGCAGCTGGCACGACGTCAAGGTCTGTCTCGACCGGCAGAAAGGGTTCGAGCGCGCCATTGCCGAGGCGGGCGCCGCTCCCGCGCAGATCTTTTATATCCGAGAACGTGAGTTCGGGGCAATGATCGATGAGCTTGTCTCGAACGGCACGGACGGCATATTCTGCTTTAACGACATTATTGCTTTCATCGTCATCGAGGCGCTTGAAACGCGCGGAATCGAAGCGGGAGTCGATTACGGGATCGTCGGGTACGACAACATCCAGCAGATGCTGCGCATGCCCCGCCTGATCACCACCGTAGACGTAGGCTGCCACGATTTTGCCGAGGCGGGCGCCGACGCAATGCTCGCGCTTTTAGCGGGGGAAGAATTTTCCTCCGGCTCCTTCTGCGAAACGCACAAGTCGTTTCTCGTAAAAGGCAAGACCACGCGCTGAAGCGCAGCCGCAGCCGAAATTTCTGCCTGAATAAAGAACCGCCCGCGCAGCCGCGCGGGCGGTTTTCATCTATACCGGCTCGGAAAGGGTTTCCGCAGCCGTTTTCACTGCCCGCGGTCAGTTTTCCCCTCGCGCACGGCGCAGACGAGCAGCAGAATGAAAACGGGGAGGAGCAGCGCAGAGCAGAGCAGGGCGGAATAGTTTCCGAGTCGGTCAGCCGTCAGTCCGCCCGCCACCGCGCCGAGCGCGAAGCAGAGGATGACGAGCGCATAGACGCCGCTCTTTTTGAGCTTTGCCCCGTCCTTTTCGCGCACGCCGCCGAACAGGTTCACGGCAGCCTGGCGCAGGTTGTTCGTGCAGAAGGTCGTCGCCGCTTTGGCGCCGCGGCATTCGGTAAAGGTATTGTATTGCAGGGCGCACAGGAAGGAAACGGAAACGTAGGTATACCAATCGGAAGCGCTCTGCGGAATAAAGGCGAGCGCGGCGAAGGCGCACATCTCCACGGCGGTCGTAAACAGCGGCAGCCGCAGTTTTTTCAGCAGCGCGGGCAGAGCGGCGGAAACGAGTATGCCCGCCAGATAGGCGAGTATGGAGAACAGGTAGTGCAGAGCCTCCGCAAACCTGCCCTGCACCAGCCGCAGTGCGAGAAGCACGAGGTTTCCCGTCTGCGCGTTGCAGAACACGCCGCCGTGCAGTAAAAAGGTGTACGCCTCCAGAAAACCGCCAACAAAGGCGAAGGAGAGGAATACATACAGAGTTTTTTCCGGCTCGAAGGTGCGGGGCGCGGGCAGCCCCGCCGTGGCAGTATTTTCCATAAATTCGTGTTCCCTTATTCGGTGAATTGTCGCGCATTCCGGCGCGTTTTCTATTGTAGCCGCTTTGCCGCGGAAAGTCAATGCGGGGGTGCCGAAAGTTTCGTTCCGTTCTATAAAAAAATGTTATGCGCGCGCATATGCCCATGTGCTGCACGGGGAATCCCGCGGCATCCGGCGGGCATGCCGCCGTGCCGGGTATTTTCATAAATTTGTTTTAAAATCCCGCCGCGATTCCGTTGACAAATTCGGGCAAATCGTTATAATGTTAGATAACCTAACATTTTTGAGGTTTGTGATGGATAAGAGGCACATCGGCTACGCTGTCAATTCTCTCAGCCGCCGTATCTCCCGGGTGATGGACAGCATCCCCGCGATCAAGGAAAATAAAAATTTGACGGGTATCCAGATCTGGGTGCTTAATTTTTTGTTCCGAAGCGCGGAAAAGGACGTGTATCAGCGGGATTCGACGGCTACGGAGCTTTTGAAGGCAATGGAGGGAGGCGGACTCATCCGCCGCGAGCCGGTCGACTTCGACGCCCGCCTGAAAAAGATCGTGCTCACCGAGTATGCGGAGGACATCCGCAAACAGCTGCAGGCGCAGATCAAAAGGACGGAAGCGCAGATGACGGAAGGGTTCACCGACGAGGAGATCGAAACCTTCTTTTCCTTTGTGGAGCGGTTCAAAAACAACCTCAAAAAATGCGAATGATACCGATTCGCAGCCGTTGGGCGCTCGCGTGCGCGGGGCGTATGCGAGGGGAGAGAACAGGTAAATTTCAGAATAAGGAGTAAAGAGAATGATCAAAACTTTGGCGAAAAGTATCCGCGAATACAAAAAACCGTCGATACTTTCCCCCATCTTCGTTTCGATCGAAGTCATCCTCGAATGCCTGATGCCGTTGGTCATCGTCTGGTTCATGGATGCGCTCGAAACGTCGAAAACCTCGTCGGAATTGATGAATTGTATTCTCGTATACGGCGGTTCATTGATCGGCATGGCGATCTTATCGCTCGCCACGGGCATGCTGTCGGGCAGGTTCGCCGCCCGTGCGAGCGCAGGCTTTGCGAAGAACCTGCGCAAGGATATGTACTATGCGATCCAGAACTATTCGTTCGCGAATATCGACCGCTTTTCCACCTCGTCTCTGGTTACCCGCCAGACGACGGACGTGACCAACGTGCAGATGGCGTACATGATGATCATCCGCGTGGCGATCCGCTGCCCGTTCATGCTCATCTTCTCGCTCGTCATGTCCTTTACGGTCAACGTCACCATCTCGTGGGTGTTTTTGGCGCTCGTGCCCGTGCTCGCCGCGGTGCTCGTGATCGTCATCTTCAAAACGCACCCGATCTTTGAGCGCGTTTTCCACAAGTACGACAACATGAACCGCTCCGTCCGTGAGGACATCAAGGGCATCCGCGTCGTCAAATCCTTCGTGCGCGAGGACTTTGAAAAGAAAAAGTTCAAGGCGGCTTCCGAGGACGTCTGCAAAGACTTCACCCTCGCCGAGCGCATCATGGCGATCAACGGGCCGGTCATGCAGTTCTGCATATGGCTCGCTTTCCTGCTCATCTTCCTGCTCGCGGCGATCATTACGGGGCAGGCGATGGAGGCGAACAACGTTTCCGGCGCCGTGACGGGCGGCGATCTGACGGCGCTCATCATGTACGCCTCGCAGATCCTTTCCTCCGTCATGCAGCTTTCGATGGTTCTCGTCATGGTGATCATCGCGCGCACCTCCGCCGAACGTATCGTGGCGGTTCTGAAGGAAAAGAGCAGCATCGTTTCCCCTGAAAACGCGGTCACCGAGGTCAAGGACGGCGACATCGTCTTCGACAACGTCAGTTTCAAATATTCGAAAGACGCGGAAAAGTTTGCGCTTTCCGGCGTCAATCTGCACATCAAATCGGGTCAGACGATCGGCATTCTGGGCGGTACGGGCGCTTCCAAATCCACCCTCGTCAACCTCATCCCGCGCCTGTACGACACGACGGAGGGCGCCGTGTACGTCGGCGGGGTCAACGTCAAGGACTACGACCTCGAAGCGCTCCGCAACAAGGTCGCCATGGTCTTGCAGAAGAACGTTCTGTTCTCGGGCACGATCAAGGACAACCTGCGCTGGGGCAAGGAGGACGCGACCGACGACGAAATGCGCCGTGTCTGCCGCCTCGCCTGCGCGGACGACTTCATCCAGGCGTTCCCCGATAAGTACGACACCTACATCGAGCAGGGCGGCACCAACGTTTCGGGCGGGCAGAAACAGCGCCTGTGCATCGCGCGCGCCCTTTTGAAAGACCCGAAGGTGCTCATCCTCGACGACTCGACCAGCGCCGTCGACACCAAGACGGACGCGATGATCCGCAAGTCCTTCCGCGAGGAGATCCCGAACGTTACGAAGATCATCATCGCCCAGCGCGTTTCTTCCGTACAGGACGCAGACCAGATCATCGTGATGGACGGCGGCAGGATCGACGCCATCGGCACGCACGAGGAGCTGCTCGCTTCCAACGAGATCTATCAGGAAGTGTATTATCAGCAGAACAAGATCGGCAACCCGTCTGCCGCAGCAGAGGGAGGTGAGAGCCATGAGTAAGACCGTTGCAACGCAGGCAAAGCCGAAAATGCATACCTTCAAATTGCTCGGAAGGCTGCTCGGCTATCTGTTCCATTACTATAAAGGCAGAATGATCGCCGTATTCGTCTGTATCGCCTTTACGGCGGCGGCAGGTATCAGCTCTTCGGTATTTTTGCAGCTCGTACTCGCCGAGGTCATCACCCCGCTCACGGAGGGCGGCGCGCAGTGGACAGACGTTTCCGGCGCGCTCTTCCGGATCATCTTCGGCATGGCTGTGATGTACGTCGTGGCGCTGGGCGCGTCCTTCTTCTACAACCAGACGATGGCGGTCGTTACGCAGGGATTCCTGCGCGACGTGCGCGACGATATGTTTTCCGAGATGCAGACATTGCCCATCCGCTATTTCGATACGCATACCCACGGCGACATCATGTCCGTGTACACCAACGATACCGACGCGCTGCGCCAGCTCATCTCCATGAGCA
>CAJFFD010000096.1 GCA_904373255.1 uncultured Clostridia bacterium
TCCATGCCGCACGTCTTTGCCCAGCAGTGCGAATATATCTCCAAAAATCTGAAATACCGCGAAAACGTGGTACTGTCCCTGCACCCGCACAACGACCGCGGCTGCGGCGTCGCCACGGCGGAAATGGGGCTTTTGGCGGGTGCGGACAGGGTAGAGGGCACCCTGTTCGGCAACGGCGAGCGCACGGGCAACGTCGATATCGTCACTTTGGCGATGAATATGTTCTCGCAGGGCGTCGACCCGCAGCTCGATTTTTCGGATATGCCCTCTATCTGCGCGAAATACGCAGAGTATACGCAGATGGACGTTTCCCCCCGCCAGCCGTACGCGGGTGCGCTCGTGTTCGCGGCGTTCTCCGGTTCCCATCAGGACGCGATTGCCAAGGGGATGCAGTGGCGCAGGGAGCACAAGGAGCCGCACTGGAACGTGCCGTATCTGCCCATCGACCCGCAGGACGTGGGCAGGGAATACCAGACGGACGTCATCCGCATCAACAGCCAGTCGGGCAAGGGCGGCGTCGGGTTCATCTTGCAGGAAAATTACGGGCTCGATCTTCCTCCCAAATTCAAAGAGGCGATGGGCTATGCCGCCAAGGGCGTTTCCGACCGCACCCACAAGGAACTCAAACCCGCGGAGGTGTACCGCGTATTCGTCGAGCAGTTCGTCGAAAACCGCGGCGTGTTCGACGTGCCCGAATGCCATTTCAAACAGCTGCCGGACGGGATTTCCGCCGCCGTCACGGTCACGGAAAAGGGTAAAAATTCGCAGGTCGTCAATGCCAAAGGCAACGGTCGCCTCGATGCGGTGACGAACGCTCTCAAATCTTATTTCAATATCGATTTCGTGCTCACGACCTATGAACAGCGCGCGTTGAGCGAAAAATCCGATTCGGACGCGCTCTCCTTCGTCGGTTTGGAAAAGGACGGCAAGCACTATTGGGGCGCGGGCGTCGACGAGGATATCATTCAATCCTCCATCAATGCGCTCGTTTCCGCGCTCAACAACTATCTGGCGAAATAATTCCATAAATAAAGCGGCAGCCCGTTCCTTTTTGGGAGCGGGCTGTTTTCTGTCGTTTGCTTGACGGCGCGGCGGATTTTGCGCTATACTATACGGGAAGACAGCGGAGGAAAAGAAATGGATTTCAACTTTTATATGCCCACGCGCATCGTCTGCGGCAAAGATTGCGTGGTAAAAAACGCGCCGCTTTTCCGCACGTTCGGCAAACGCGCGCTCATCGTAACGGGCAAAAGCTCGGCTAAGAACGGTTCTTTGACGGATATAACGACCGCTCTGAATGCAAACGGGCAGGAGCATACGGTGTTCGACGAGGTGCCGAACAACCCGACCGTACAGAGTGTGCGCAAGGGGGCGGCGCTCGCGCGTTCGTTCGGCGCGGATTTTATAATCGCGGTCGGCGGCGGTTCGCCGATGGACGCGGCGAAGGCAATCGCCATGCTTGCCTGTCAGGAGGCGGCGGATATTTTCAGCCATCCCATCGGCAAGGACGTGCTCCCTATGGTGCATATCCCGACGACGGCGGGTACGGGCAGCGAGGTCACGCCGTACGCCATCCTCACCAACGACGAGAAGGAAACCAAGCAGAGTATCTCCGCCCCGTCGCTGTTCCCGCAAATTGCCTTTTTGGACGGGAAATATATGGAAAACCTGCCGCAGCACGTCACTGTCAACACGGCGATCGACGCAATTTCGCACGCCGTCGAGGGGATGCTTTCGCAGGCGGCAGGGGAGCTTTCCGACGCGCTCGCGCGGGAGGCTCTGCGCATTTTGTTCGGCGAATATGAATGTCTGCGTAAGGGGAGTTACTCCCCCGAAAGCCGCCAGAATCTCCTGTACGGCGCGGCGGTCGCGGGCATGGTCATCGCCAACACGGGAACCAGTCCCGTGCATACGCTGGGGTATTCGCTCACCTATTATCACGGCGTTCCGCACGGCAGAGCGAACGGACTGTTGCTGCCCGCCTTTTTGGAGCATTGCCTGCAAAAGGACAAGCCGCGCACCGGGCGCGTGTATGCGGCTTTGGGCATGGGCGCGGAAGAATTTTCCGAAAAACTCGCCTTGCTCCTCGGCGAACGGGAGCACTATGCGGATGCGGAGCTGCGCTCCTGGGCGCATAAAGCGGCGCAATCACGCAAAAAATGTGCAATTTCGTTTACGGAAGAGGAGTTGTTTGCCGTATTAAAGGAGTCTGTCGGACGGTAAGAGAATAGCAGACAGTTTGCCGCATCTTGTCGAATATGTGGCGGCGTTTGTGAAATTTTGGTCAAAAGGGTTGCGCGCTATGGTTCAAAATGATATAATACGTATGCATTATTTTGGAACATGGAGGCAATTCAATGAGTACAATGGCATTATGTATGGGGCAGATTGCCGCGGCGGAAATAACCCCGACGCTGATCGTATGTATCTGCGTCGGCGCGGTTGCAGTCATCATTGCAGCGGTGCTTTTGGCGCTTCTTCTGATACCGTACACCCTTACCCTGAAGTCGGGAGACAAAACCTGGAAAGAAAAGCACATGGGTCATGTGGGGTTGGAACTTTCCGAGCCGAAGCGGGATGGGTACAAATTCGAGGGTTGGTTCGAGGATGAGTCGTTTACCAAACCCGTTGGCAAAACCTTTCGCATGCCCCGCCGGCATACGTCGCTGTATGCCAAATGGACGGAGGAAAATATAAAAGAACCCGTCGAAGAACTTGAAGCATCCGAAATTTTGTCCGCCGACGGGCTGCCCGCATCTGCGGCACCGCAAAATGCCCCGGAGGAGATAACACCGGAAAAACCGGCGGAGGAGCCTGTCTTGCAGGAACCGGCGGAGGAATCTTTCGCGGCGGTCGAAGAAAACGCGGAGGAGCACGAGGAGCCGGAAGATGAAGGGGAAACCGGCGAAGGGGACGAGATCGATAACGCGCTCGTCACGCTTGTAACGGGTGCAAAGGTATTCGTGCAGTACCGCCGCAGTTTCCGCGCGCGGCTCATCCAAGCGGCGGACGAAACGAAGGAGCTTTACAACCGTTTCCGCAACGAAGTCCTGTCGTATATCGGCGTCAAGGAGCGCGTCAGCTGGAATTACGACAGCTTCAACGTCGGGCGCAGACAGTTCGTCAAGATGAACGCCAATACAAAGAGCCTCATCGTCTATTTCGCGCTCGATCCCGCATCCGTCGGCGAAAAGTACCGTTTCCGCAACGTTTCGGAAAAGAAGCGGTACGCCGCCGTACCCGTGCGCTATAAAATTACCGGTTCGCGCAGTATGCAGTACGCCCTCGAACTGTTGGAGCAGACGGCGGGCGCTTTCGGGCTGGATTTCAAACGCACGGAGGACAACCTCGTCATCCCGTACGAAACGCGCGAGGAACTCATCCGCCAGCGTCTCATCAAGGTGTACGCCAAGCGCGAAACGGGCGAATCGGTCACCGAGGAACAGCTCGAAGAATACATTGCCGAAGGTGCGACCGTCGAGCCGCTCTCCGCATACACCGTCACAGACGAGGTCGCGGTCAACGAGGCGGAATCGCTCACTCATCGCCCTCGCCGAAACCAGGGAGGCAAGGGTCGCCGCAGGCAAGCGCACCTATATCAATCTGGATACGGTCAGCGCCAATTATCGCGAGGGAGAAACGGTCGATCTCGAATCGCTCAAGGCAAAAGGGCTGATCGACCGAAAAGCCGTTTCCTGCAAAGTGCTCGCGCGCGGCAAGCTGGATAAGGCTCTCACCATCGAAGCGGCAGACTTCTCTTTGCCCGCCGTCAAGATGATTGTTCTGACGGGCGGCAAGGTCGTCAAAGTCAAGAGAGAATCGGCAAAATAAGGGCGTCGTCGGGCGGTTATAAACATATTATAAATATAGTAATTCAGTGGCGGAAAACTGTAAATTGCGGTTTTCCGCCTTTTTCATAGCTTTGTGCAATTCGATTGACAATTCGCGATTCTTTTACTATAATATAGTTGCGAGTGCAACGATTGCGTTCGCAACGAAATAAAAGAGCGGTAATGCCGTGCAGAGAGGAGGAGAGGGTATGCCGAAGTTTATGAAGCAGTTGGGGGAGGTGTGGCGGTGCGCCAACCTGTACCGCGCCGAACAGTTTGAAGCCTTGGAGATCGGCAGCTATCAGGATTCCTATATCATCGAAATTTGCAAACAGCCGGGCATCGCGCAGGAAAAACTGGCGGGGCTCATCTATGTGCACAAGAGCAACGTGGCGCGCCAGCTCAATTCGCTGGAAGAGAAGGGATTCGTCACCCGCGAGCCCGACCCGAACGACAAGCGCAACCTGCTCGTCTATCCAACCGAAAAAGCGCGGGCGGCGCTCCCCGCGATACGGCAGGTGCACAGGCGCTGGAACGAACTTGTGCTCGGCGGGCTGTCGGAGGAGGAGCAGGAGACCGTGGCGCGGTACATGGAAATTCTTTCGGAAAACGCCAAGCGCGTCATAGCCGGGCGCGGGGAGGAGAAGGAATGAGAAAACTCATCGCCTACCTTTCCGCCTTCAAATGGCGGATGCTGGGCGGCTTCTGCATCAAAGTCGTGGGAACGGTCGCCGAGCTCTTTCTGCCCGTTATCATGGCATATATGATCGACGACGTCGCGCCCACGCGCAGCGTATTTGCGCTGTCGCTGTGGGGCGTGGGGATGCTCGCCGTCGCGGTCGCGGCGTGGGCGGGCAATGTCATCGCCAACCGCATGGCGTCCAGGGTCGCGCGGGATACGACCGAGCGCATCCGCTCCGACCTGTTTGCCAAAACGCTCTCCCTCTCCGCCCGCCAGACGGACGCGGAAACGGTGCCTTCGCTCGTTTCCCGCCTGTCCACGGATACATACAACGTACACAATATGGTCGGCATGATGCAGCGCATCGGCGTGCGCGCGCCGATCTTGCTCGTCGGCGGGGTCGCACTCACCTTCACGGTCGATCCCATGCTCGCGCTCATCCTTCTCGTCACGGTGCCGTTCCTCGTGGTCATCTCCGTATTTGTCGCCAAGAAGGGCATTAAACTCTACACCCGCCTGCACGCGTCCGTCGACGGCATGGTGCGCAAGGTGCGCGACGATTACACGGGTATCCGCGTCATCAAAGCGCTCTCCAAAACGGAATACGAGAGCGAATCCTTTCATAAGATCAACGATACCATCGTCCGCAACGAAACGACGGCAAACCTGACGACAAGCGTTTCCAACCCGATCATGAACGTCGTTCTGAACCTCGGCATGACGGCGGTCATCTTTTTCGGCGCCTACCGCATCGCGGGCGGGCAGACGGAACCGGGCGCGCTCGTCGCGTTCACATCCTTTTTCACGATTATTTTGAATGCGGTCATCTCTGTCAGCCGCGTGTTCGTCGAACTCTCGCGCGGCAGTGCCTCGGCAAAGCGCATCGCCGAGGTTTTGGATATGCCCGCCGATCTGCTCCCCGTGGAATGCCCCGAGGATACGAGCGGCGCGCTCATCCGCTTCGAGAACGTCACCTTCTCCTACGGCGGCGCGCCCGCCCTGCAGGATATCTCCTTTTCGATGCGGAAGGGGGAATCGCTCGGCGTCATCGGCGCGACGGGCAGCGGCAAGAGTACGCTCGTTTCCCTCCTTTTGCGCTTTTACGACGCGACGGAGGGCGCCGTGTATGTGGACGGGAAAAACGTAAAGAGCTACGAAAAGGCGGAGCTGTGCAAAAAATTCGGCATCGTCTTTCAGAACGATTTTTTGATGGCTTCCAGCGTGCGCGAAAACATCGATTTCGAGCGCGGACTGTCGGACGAGGATGTCGGGCAGGCGGCGGAATACGCGCGCGCGGCGGATTTTATCCGCGAACACGAGGGGTACGAGGGCATACTCACGGCGCGCGGCGGAAATTACAGCGGCGGGCAGAAACAGCGCCTTCTCATCGCGCGTGCGCTCGCGGCAAAGCCGGAAATTCTCATCCTCGACGATTCTTCCAGCGCGCTCGACTACCGCACCGACGCGAGCCTGCGCAAGACCCTGCTCGAAAACCTCTCCGAAACGGCGGTCGTGATGATCGCCCAGCGCATCAGTTCGGTGCGCTTTGCAGACCATATCCTCGTGCTCGACGGCGGAAAGATGGTCGGCTTCGGCACGGACGAGGAGCTCATGCGCACCTGCGAAACGTACCGCCGCATCTACCGCTCGCAGCACGACGACGAAATCATCGGAAAAGGGGGTGAGCCGTATGCCGAGGCCGGGGCGTGACGTCGGCGCCGTCGCAACCAATAAAAAGGCTGCGATGGTGCGTTTGCTTCGCTATTTCCTTTCCTATAAATGGCGTGTGCTCGCCGCCTTTCTGCTCATGGTCGGCAGCAACCTGTTCGCCCTGCTCGGCCCGTGGCTCTCGGGCGCGGCGATCGACGCC
>CAJFFD010000097.1 GCA_904373255.1 uncultured Clostridia bacterium
GTGATACCCTCGATCGCCCAGGCGGAGCCGTTCGGGTTGAACGGGTATTCCATCGTCGGCTTGCCCGAAAGGTCGCAGTACTGCGTGGCGATCTGCCCGTTCGCAGCCATCGCCTCCAATTCCTTATGCGGCGCGACGATCCTGCCCTCGCCGTGCGAAACGGGAACGGTGAACACGTCGCCCACCTTGCACGCGGAGAGCCACGGCGATTTGTTGGACGCGACGCGGATATCGACGAGCGTGGAAACGTGGCGGGAGATATTGTTGTAGGTGAGCGTCGGGCTGGACGCCTTGAGCGGACGAATTTCGCCGTACGGCACGAGTCCGAGCTTGATGAGCGCCTGGAATCCGTTGCAGATACCCAAAATCAGACCGTCGCGCTCGTTGAGCAGCTTCATGACCTGTTCGGCAATGGTCGGATTGCGGAAGGTCGTGGCGATGAACTTGCCGCTGCCGTCCGGTTCGTCGCCGCCCGAAAAGCCGCCGGGGAACGCGATGATGTTCGCGCGGGAGATTGCCTTGGCAAACGCCTGCACGCTCTCCTCGATATCCGCCGCGCTGCGGTTCTTGACGACGATGACGTCGCACTCCGCGCCCGCAAGGCGGAACTTGCGCGCGGTATCCAGCTCGCAGTTGGTGCCGGGGAACACGGGGATGAACACGCGCGGCTTCGCGGTTTTGGTCGCGATATTTTCGTAGCGCTTGCCCTTGCAGTCGAAATCGACGTCCTTCGCCCTGCCCTGCGCCTCCGCATGGTTCGGGAACACCTTTTCCAAAGTTCCGCAGAACGCTTCGGCCGCTTCCTTTTCGGAGACCGATTCCTTGTCATAAACGAAACCGCTCTCCGTCGTTTCGCCGAGATAGACCTTCGGCGCGTTCAGCTTGTCGGGGTCTTCCAGCGAAACAATGATTTCGCCGTAGTGCTCGGAGAGCAGGCAGTCGCAGTCGCCCTCGAAGCGGAAGCCGAGCATATTGCCGAAGCAGGATTTGGCGACCGCCGCCGCGATGCCGCCGTTTTCGACGACCGTCGCGAAGCGGATGTTCCCGCTCTCGACGTTCCTGTGGATTTCGCGGTACATATCCGCCAATTCCCTGAAATCGGGGATCTTGCTGAAATCCTTGTGCATCGGGATCCAATACAGCTTGGTACCTTTCTTTTCCAAAACGTTGGTAATGAGTTTGCTCGCCTTGGCGGGCGCGAGCGCGAAGGAGATGAGCGTGGGCGGAACGTCGATGTGCTCGAAGGTGCCGCTCATGCTGTCTCGAAGGTGCCGCTCATGCTGTCTTTTCCGCCGATGGCGCCGAGGCCCAAGCCGATCTGCGCGTACAGCGCGCCCAAAAGCGCGGACAGCGGAACGCCCCAGCGCTTCGGGTCGCGGTTCAGGCGCATGAAAAATTCCTGGAAGGTGAGGCGTATTTCATCGTAATCGCAGCCGCTCGCGATCAGCTTCGCGACGGACGTCACGATGCTGTAAATCGCGCCCGTGAACGGACTGCTGCTCATCAGCTCGCTGCAATAGCCGTAGGCGGATACGGTGGCGACGTCCGTTTCGCCCCCGCAGATCTTCGCCGCCATCGAGATAGCGGGCGTGAGCTGCGTTTTGCCGCCGAAAGGCATATACACGCTGCGCGCGCCGATGGTCGAGTCGAACATCTCCGAAAGCCCCTTTTTGGAGCAGACGTTGAGGTCGGACAGCGAAGCGAGGAAATCGTCGCGGAAGTTCTTGCGCTCGATGTCGAAATAATGGGTCGCATTGTCCGCAATTTCCGCGGAGATGATCTGCTTGACGCCGTTCGTATCGAGGAAGTCGCGCGAAATATCCACGATGGCGCGCCCCTTGAAGAGCATCTTCATGCGCCGGTCGTCCGTTACGACCGCGACGGGGGTCGCGGATAAATTCGTCCTTGTCCTTTTCCGCGACGACGACCGCCATGCGCTCCTGTGATTCGGAGATGGCGAGTTCGGTGCCCGAAAGTCCCTCGTATTTGAGCGGCACTTTGTCGAGGTCGATGATCAACCCGTCCGAAAGCTCGCCGATGGCGACGGAAACGCCGC
Source organism: uncultured Clostridia bacterium (assembly GCA_904373255.1). Lineage (GTDB taxonomy): Bacteria > Bacillota > Clostridia > Christensenellales > Borkfalkiaceae > Borkfalkia. Next base: position 2,057 of record CAJFFD010000097.1, read on the forward strand.
CGGCGCCGAAGTCGTTGCACTTTTTGATCTTGCGGGTGACTTCCTTATTCAGGAACAGGCGCTGCAATTTGCGCTCGGTGAGCGGGTTGCCCTTCTGTACCTCGGCGCCGCACGTTTCGACGGAATGGGAATCGTGCGCCTTGGAGGAGCCTGTGGCGCCGCCGCAGCCGTCGCGCCCCGTTTCCCCGCCGAGCAGAATGATGACGTCGCCCTTTTTCGGCTTTTCGCGGTACACCATGTCGCGCTTGGCTCCGCCGACGACGAAGCCCGTTTCCAATCGCTTCGCCTTGTAGCCGGGGTGATACACTTCGTCGACCATGCCCGTCGCCAAACCGATTTGGTTGCCGTAGGAGGAGAAGCCCGCCGCAGCCGTCTTGGTGATGACGCGCTGCGGAAGTTTGCCGGGCAAAGTGTCCTTCAACTTCTCGCGCGGGTCGGCGCTGCCCGTCACGCGCATCGCCTGATAGACGTAGGTGCGGCCCGAAAGCGGATCGCGGATGGCTCCGCCCAAACAAGTCGCCGCGCCGCCGAACGGCTCGATCTCCGTCGGGTGGTTGTGCGTTTCGTTCTTGAACATGACGAGGTATTTTTCCGTCTTGCCGTCGATCTCCGCGTCGATGCAGATGGAGCAGGCGTTGATTTCGTCGGAAACGTCGAGGTTGTCCAGCCGCCCTTCCTTTTTCAGCTTTTTGACGGCGATGGTCGCGATGTCCATGAGGCACGGGTACTTGTCCTCGCGCTTCGCGTTGAACTCCGCGAACAAGTCTTTATAGAGGTCGTACGCCTTCTGAATGTGCGGGTTGTCCGAATCGATGTCCACCTTCTGTATCTCGGTGGAAAACGTCGTATGGCGGCAGTGGTCTGACCAATAGGTGTCGATGACCTTTACCTCCGTTTCGGTCGGGTTTCTGCCCTCTTTTTTGAAATAATCGCGCACGAAAACGAGGTCTTCGACGCTCATCGCGAAGCCGTTTTTCTTGTGATAGTCGGCGATTTCGCTGACGCTCATGTCGATGAAGCCCGCAACTTCCTGCACGTCGTGCGTCTCCATTTTGACGCGCGCGAGCGTCTTCGGCTTTTCGAGGGAAACTTCCGAACTTTCGACGGGGTTGATAAGGTGCTTTTTGATGCGCTCCAGTTCCGCGTCCGTCACGCCCTTGACGGCGAACACGCGCGCGCACTTGATGAGCGGGCGGTTCTTCTGCGTGAGGAGCTGCACGCACTGCGCCGCGCTGTCCGCGCGCTGGTCGTACTGCCCGTCCAGAAAGGCAATGGCGAAAACCTTATAGTCCTCGTCGACGGGGAGCGTTTCGCGGTAGACGGTATCGACGGGCGGTTCGGAGAACACGTTGACGATGGCGCCCTCCAGCTCCTCTTCGGTAATGCCCTCCACGTCGTAGCGGATGACTTCGCGCAGATCTTCGACGGCGATGCCGAGCTGCGCGTCCAGATCCTCGCGGACTTTCTTCGCCTGCAAATTTTCCTTTTTCTCTACGAATACTCTGTAAATCATATCTTAACCCTTTGCGTTGTACTTGTTACCGATGTCCTTGCGGTACTGCATCTCGTCAAAGTGAATTTTTTCCACGTTTTTGTACGCCTTTTCGCGCGCTTCGGCGATGGTCTTGCCCTTCGCGCACACGTTCAGCACGCGCCCGCCGTTCGTCTTTAAGACGCCGTTTTCGCGCTTGGTGCCCGCATGGTAGACGAACACATCCTTATCCAAGTCGCCGATGGTGATTTCCTTGCCCTTTGCATAGCTCTGCGGATAACCGCCGCTCGCGAGCACGACGCATACGCACGCGCCGTCTTCCCATTCGATTTTGACATCGGAGAGCCGCTCGTCGGTGACCGCCTGGAAGATCTCCATCAGGTCGGTTTTGAGCATGGGCAGGACGACCTGCGTTTCGGGGTCGCCGAAGCGGGAATTGTATTCGACGACCTTCATCCCCTCGGGCGTGCGCATGAGTCCGAAGTACAGCACCCCCTTGAACGGGCGACCCTCCGCGTTCATCGCCCTGACGGTGGGCAGGAGAATCTTATTCATCACCTCGTCGGAGATTTCATCATCATAGAACGGGCAGGGCGTAAACGTGCCCATGCCGCCCGTATTCAGCCCCTTGTCGCCGTCGAGCGCGCGCTTGTGGTCGCAGCTGGCGAGCATGGGAACGATGGTCTTGCCGTCGGTGAAGGTCAGAACGGACACCTCCTCGCCGGGCGTGAACTCCTTGCCCGTGAGGAACTCCTCCACGACCACCGTATTGCCCGCGGCGCCGAACGCCTTGTCGAGCATGATTTGTTTGAGCCCCGCCTTTGCCTGCTCCAAATTTTCGCAGATGAGCACGCCCTTGCCGAGCGCCAGTCCGTCCGCCTTCAGCACGACGGGGAATTTGCCCTTTTCGACGTAGGCGAGCGCCTTTTCGTAATCGTCGAACGTTTCGTAGGCGGCTGTCGGGATGCCGTACTTTTTCATGAGGTTTTTGGCAAAACTCTTGCTTGCCTCGATTTCGGCGGCCTTTTTGTTCGGCCCGAACACGCGGTGACCGCGGCTCTCCAACTCGTCCGCAAGGCCCAGGGCGAGCGGGTCGTCGGGCGCGATGACGGTGTATTCCACGTCCTTGTGCGCGTCCACCCAGTCGCCGACGGCTTTTAAGTCGAGATAGTCGACGTCGACGCACTCTGCAAGCTCGGCGATGCCCGCGTTACCCTTCATGCAATAGATTTTATCCACGGTCGGGCTCTTTGCGAGCGCCGCGATGATGGCGTGCTCCCTGCCGCCGTTTCCGATAACCAAAACGTTCATTCGATTTTCCTTTTCGTGTAACAAATTTTGTGAACTGAATCTCTGTTTTTCCGTGAGTCTGCGGTTTTATATTTATTATAATTAAATCGCAAGAGCAAAAACCACGTTTTTTGCTCTTGCCCCCTATTTGCCGATACCTCGGCTTACGGAAAGGGTGAAGCGGCGGCATTATAACAATATGTGTGCCCCTAAATATGCCGCCGCAAGGGGAAAACCGCTCGGGTTTCCCCTCCAATCTCGGAAATTTGTTTTGTCAGCTCAAAACAAATTTCGAGAACTCCTCAGTGGTGGAACAGCCGCATTCCCGTGAACGCCATGACCATGCCGTACTTGTCGCACGCGTCGATGACGAGGTCGTCGCGCACCGAACCGCCCGGCTGCGCGATATAGGATACGCCGCTCTTTTTC
>CAJFFD010000098.1 GCA_904373255.1 uncultured Clostridia bacterium
CTTGGAAATGTCATAGCCGAACAGGTAGAGCAGGGAATAGTTGAGCATGGAGCCATGTCCCGCGGAGAGGATAAAGCGGTCGCGGTCATCCCATTTCGGGTCTTTCGGGTTGAATTTGAGGAAATCCGCGAAGATCGTGTAGCCGATGGGCGCGCTGCCGAGCGGCAAGCCGGGATGCCCCGAATTCGCCTTTTGGATCGCCTCCGCCGAAAGCACGCGGATCGCATTTACCGTTTCTTGCTGAACGTTCATAGTTTCTGTATCTCCTTTCATGATTTTTCGATATATTTGTTGAGGTTTGTCATGTCGATGTCCGCCGCATAGGGGGAGAGCATCGCCTGCAATTCTTTTGCTATGGCGAGGCATCCGCCCGCCGAATCGCTCTCGAAATTGACGGGTACGATCGGCTCGTGCAGGCTCATGCGGATGAGCGCCCAGCCGTTCCCGTGTTCCTTATCGAAGTTGATGCGCACGCCCTCGTAATTGTCGGGCGCGAGCGCCGTTCCCGCGAGGGCGGGTACGCGCTTTTTGATGTCCTCGATGGCGGCGTTGCCCTTGGCTTTAAAGTCCGCCTTCCTTGCCTCGGTGAAGCCCAGCCGCACCTCCGCGCTTTCGGCAGGTTCGGGAAGGTCGGCGATGAGGTCGGAAATATCCCTGCCCTCCGCGGATAGCTTTGCGAGCGTCACGAGAATGCGCGTCACGAGGTACGCTCCGTCGTCGAGGAAATAATTCTCCTCGAGCGCCGCGTGCCCGCTCGTCTCGATGGCGAGAGGGGCGTATTCGCCCGCGGCGTTCAGCTCCTTCGCCTTGTCGATCACATTTTTGTAGCCGCGCTTGTAGCGGCAGTGTCTGCCGCCGCGGCTCTCGATGAACCTGGTCAGCCCGTCGCTGGTCACCGAATCGGTCACGATGGTTCCCTTCTTTTCGGAGAGCAAAATCGCCGAAACGAGCGCGATGAGGCGGTTGCGGTTGATCTCCTCGCCGCTCTTGTCCACGCACGCCGCGCGGTCGCCGTCGGTGTCGAAGATGATGCCGAAGTCCGCGCCCGTCTCCTTCACGCGGTCGGAAATCGACTTCATCGCCGCCGCGTTCTCGGGGTTGGGGATGTGGTTGGGGAAGCGTCCGTCCGGCTCCAAAAACTGGCTCGCCGAAACGTCCGCGCCGAGGGGGGCAAGCACCATATCGGCATAGAACCCGCCCGCGCCGTTGCCCGCGTCGACAGCGATCTTTTTGCCCGCGAGCGGCTTGTCCTTTCCCGTCTTTTCCCGCACGAACCGCACGAGGTTTTCGCTGTATCTGCCGAGGAAGGAAACATTTTTCACGCTCCCTTTGTCGGCGTGCGGGGCGGCTCCCTCGTCCGCAAGGGCGAGGATTTCAGCGATGTCTTTGCCTTCCAGACCGCCTTCTTTGGTGAAAAATTTCAGTCCGTTCATATTGTAGGGCAGGTGGCTCGCGGTGATCATGACGGAAGCGTCCGCGCCCATGTCCTTCTCCTGCAGGATCATGAACATCGACGGGGTAGAGGAAAGCCCGCAAAACAGCGCGTCTGCGCCGCTTTCGGTCAGCGCTTTTAGCGTACAGTCCGCAATCCGCTTCGCCGAAAGGCGCGAATCATGCCCGACGGCTACGGTAAAGGCGCTTTTGCCGCTTTTCTTTGAAAACCAGACGCAAAAGGCGCGCACGATGGCGGCAACGGCTTCGTCCGTCAGGTCTATTTGTTCCTCGGGGAAATTTGCCAATGCGGTGCCGCGTACGTCGCTCCCGCTTTTCAGCCGGGATAAAAGCATCATACTGTTCTCCTTGTCTTGTATTCCTTATCCATTATACTCTGTTTTCCTCCTTTTTACAAGCTATTTTTGAAAATACGGCGCGTTTTTTGTTCGTTTTTTCGCGGCGGGGCGCCGCTTTGCAAAATTTGCGGAAGTTTGTCACACAATTTATTTACATTAACATTTTTTTGTGTTATAATGCAGATAGGCGCGATCGGCGCTATTTTCTGACATTGAGAGGGATTTATGCAAAAATTTATCGTATCGACCGACTCCACGGCCGATTTGTACGCGAGCTATGTAAAGGAGCACGACGTGCGCCTTGCGCCGCTCACGTTCACCATCGAAAAGGGCGGCGTCATGACCGAGTATCTCGACGCTTTTACCGACTATTCGCAGTACGTCGATTTCTTCCGTCAGCTGCGCGAAAAGGCTACGGCGCGCACCTCCATGCTCAACTACGAGAGCCATTACAATCACTTCAAAAAGATGGCGGAGGAGGGAGCCACAGACGTTCTGCACTTCACCATCTCCACGGGTCTCGCTTCTACCATCAACGTGGCGCGGCAGGCGGCGGCGGACGTGAAAAAGGAATTCCCCGCATTCAATTTAAAACCCGTGGATTCGCTTGCGGCGACGATCGGGCAGGGGGAACTCGTATACGAGGCGGTGCGCCTGCGCGACGCGGGCAAAACGCTCGACGAGGCGTATAAAATCGTTTCCGAACTCCCGCTGCATTTCCAGTACGTCATCGCGGCGAACGATCTGTTCTACCTTCAGCGGGGCGGCAGGGTGTCTGCCGCGGCTGCGGTCGTCGGCTCTGCGCTCGGCGTAAAACCCGTTTTGTCCTTCACCCGCGAAGGCAAGCTCTCCGTCGTCGATAAAGTGCGCGGCATGAAAAAAGTCATCGCCTACGCTCTCGAAAAGATGGAGCGGCTTCAGCCCGTCGAGGAGGGGCGCGTCATCCACGTCGTGCATTCCGATGCGGAAAAGGACGCCGACGAGCTTGCTTCCGCCATCGAAAAGCGTTGGAATTTCCGCCCCGAAATCTCCATTATGGGGCCTGTGATCGGCGCGCACGTCGGGCCGGGCGCGGTCGCCGTGCTGTGGAAGAGCGCCGAGGAGCGCAACGACGGTTAAACTTGATATATCGAAACCAGAGCGAGAGCCGCCTTGCGCGGCGCTCGCTTTCTGTAATCGGCATTGGTGTTAATTTTTTGAAAAAGGGGAAAATATTGAGGAAGAATTCTGACAGAAAGGGAAATTAAAATTTAATGGAAAACATCATCATTTCGAGCGATTCCACCTGCGATCTGTATGCGGACTATGTGCGCGAACACGGCATCCGCATCGTGCCGCTCCATTATACGATGGAGGAGAACGGGCAGCTGACGGAGGGCGTGGATTCGTTCACCGAATACGCGCAGTACGTCGACTTTTACAACAAACTGCGCGCGGGCGGCTTTTCGCGCACCTCCATGCTGAATTTCGACAGCCACTATGCGCACTTCAAAAAACTGGCGGAGGAAGGCGCGGAAAAAATTCTGCATTACAGCCTGTCGGGCGGGCTTTCTCCCACGGCGAACGTCGCCAAGGAAGCCGCGTCGGCAGTCATGGAAAAGTATCCGAACTGTAAAATTATAGCCATCGATTCGCTCGCGGCGACCATCGGGCAGGGCGCGCTCGTGCGCGAGGCGGTGGAGATCGCCCAAAGTACGGCGGATATGCCCCTGCATATCCAGTACGTCATCATCGCCAACGATTTATATTATCTGAAGCGGGGCGGCAGGGTATCGTCGGTCGCGGCGGCCGCTGGCACTCTCCTGAACATCAAGCCCGTCCTTTCCTTCACGAATGACGGAAAGCTAACGGTGGTGGAGAAGGTGCGCGGCATGAAAAAGGCGTTCGCCTATGCGCTCGCCAAAACGGAAAAGTTCAAACCCGTCGAGGAAAACCGCATGATGCGCATTGTGCACACCGACGCGGAAAAGGACGCCGAAGAGCTTGCGGATATGGTGGAAAAGCGCTGGGGTTACCGCCCCGAGATCTCCATCATGGGCCCTGTCATCGGCTCGCACGTCGGGCCGGGTTCTGTTTCCATGATCTGGCTCACGAAGGAGTTTAGGCAGGATTAAACCGCCGAAAACCGCGCGGGATCGGCGAAAAAGCGTGCAAAAGCGAAAAAATTTGCGAAGCCGCGCAAATAAAATTGTATCTTTCCGAAAAATATGGTATACTTGAACGAGTATCACCATATTTTTGTTTTTTAGC
>CAJFFD010000099.1 GCA_904373255.1 uncultured Clostridia bacterium
TTGGGTGCGCCGGCGCAGAGGCGCGACTCTGCTTGCGCGAGTAATTATTTTATCCTTCGCGCGAATCTCGCAAAAGAGATGCTGCGATTCGCTTGATTTTAGAGAAAACCCGCGGGCACGTCCGCGCTGCGGGCTAACCGCCTGGTTTTCTCTCTGCGGCGATATGTTACGGCTCTCTTATTTTTGAATCGCCGCATTCACTCTTTCCGCGTATGCCCTTCGGCATATTGGGGGAAAAAGTAAAAAGTGTGATTTTGACTTTTTCAAGTTAATTATTAAAAACGTGGTTTTGCTTTCAGGAGTTACCGCCGCGAGGGGAAAACCGCTCGGGTTTCCCCTCAAACTCTCGGCATTTCGCAGCCGACAGCTCGGCGAGAAATGCGAGAACCTTTTCGTGAACTCATTTCGTCGCCGTGCGGAACACCTCGGTGATGCGCTCGTCGGCGCGGATCTTTTTGATCAATAAATCGATGTCTTCCTTGCCGTTTAAGCGGATGTTCGTGACGCCCGTGATCATCAGCCGCATATCGGACACGACGGAGGTGAGTACCGAGAGCGCCACGCCCTGATCCTTCGCCTTGATGACGATGCCCGCGACGAACCTGCCGCTGCCCCCCGCCGCCCATTCGGCGGGCAGGATGCGGCCCTTTTCCGCCTCCAGCGTTTTAACGTTGGGGCAGTCGGCGCGGTGGATAACCACCCCCCTGCCCCGCGACACGAAGCCGACGATTTCGTCGCCGGGCACGGGGTTGCAGCACCCCGCAAAGCGCGTCAAAAGCCCGCTCATGCCCTTGACGATGACGCCGCTCGAATCGCTCGATGTTTCCCCGCGGTAGATGACCGGCTTGGGTACCTCTTTCCGATAAAAGTCGATGAGGCGGAATAAGACCTGGTTGACGGTGATGGCTCCGTAGCCGACGGACGCGAACATCTCGTCCTGCGAGGAGAAGGAGAATTTTTCCGCGACCTTGGCAAAGCTCTCCTCGGTAAGGATGTCGGAGAGGGCATAGCCGCGGTGCTTCGCCTCCGCTTCGAGCATGCTCTTGCCGAGTTTGACGTTCTCCTCCTTCATCTCCCGCTTGAAGAACTGTTTGATCTTCGCGCGGGCGCTGGAGGATTTGACGATCTTCAGCCAATCCCACGACGGGCCTTTGGAGTTCGTGGAAGTGAGAATTTCCACCACGTCGCCCGTCTGCAGGGTCGAATCGAGCGGGACGATTTTGGAATTGACACGCGCGCCCGTACAGCGGTTGCCCACCTCGCTGTGGATGGCGTACGCGAAGTCGATGGGTGTGGCGTCCTTGGGCAGGGAGATGACCTTGCCCTTGGGCGTGAATACCAGAAGTTCGTTGGAGTACAGCTCCGTTTTGAGCGACTGCATGAACTCCTTCGAGTCCTTTAAGCCCCCTTCCCAGTCGAGCACCTCGCGGATCCACGAGAGCCGCTCGGTAAAGGCGGAGTCCTCCGCCTTCTTTTCCTTGTATTTCCAGTGCGCCGCGATACCGAATTCGGCGGTGCGGTGCATCTCGAAGGTGCGTATCTGAATTTCGAACGGCTGCCCGAAGTTGGTGACGACCGTCGTGTGCAGCGATTGGTACATGTTCGCCTTGGGGGTGGCGATATAGTCCTTGATGCGGCCGGGGATGGGCTTCCAGCGCTTGTGAATTTTGCCGAACACCTCGTAGCACTCGTCCACCGTGTTGACGATGACGCGCACAGCCGTCAGGTCGTAGATCTGGTCGAGCGTCTTGTTCTGCGTCTTCATCTTTTTATAGATGGAATAAAAATGCTTGGGCCGACCGAACACTTCGCCTTCGATATTGCTCTCTTCGAGGATGTTTTTGATCTCCTTGACGACAAAATCGACGAAGTTGTGCCGCTCGTACAGCTTTTGGTGGATGTTTTCGACGAGGTACTCGTACGCCTCCGGCTCGAGGTATTTGAGGCACAAGTCCTCCAATTCGCACTTGATCTGCGAAATACCCAAGCGCCCCGCGAGCGGGGTGTAAATGTCGAGCGTTTCCTGCGCCATCTTGATCTGGCGCTCTTTGGAAAGGAAGTTGAGGGAGCGCATGTTGTGCAGGCGGTCGGCGAGCTTGATGATGATGACGCGGATATCCTTCGCCATCGCCACGAAAATTTTGCGGAAGTTCTCCGCTTCCTCCTCCTCGCGCGACTTGAAGACGATCTTATCCAGCTTTGTGACGCCCGAAACGAGCAGGAGCACCTCGTCGCCGAAGTCGCGGCGGATGTCCTCCTCGGTGACGGGAGTATCCTCGATGACGTCGTGCAGAAAGGCAGCCGCGACCGTCGCGCTGTCCAGTCCCAGCTCGATGAGGATCTGCGCCACGGCACACGGGTGGATGAAGTACGCCTCGCCCGAGGCGCGCTTCTGCCCGCTGTGCGCCTGCTCGGCGTAGCGGTAGGCGCGGATGAGAAGCTCTCTGTCCTCGCCCGTGTAATTGTCGTAGATCATCTGCAAAACGGTATTCATCGCTTTTCCTTCAATGCACACACGGCGTTATAGATGCGCGAGCGGTTGAGTTCGGAACGCTTGCCGCGCACGAGCGTAAGGCGCCCCCGCTCGAAGCGCAGAAGCCCCAGCTCGCAGAACACCTCCGCCGCAAAGACGACCTGCCGCGCATCGAACCCGGCGTCGGCGGCGAGGGCGACGGCAACACTGTCCTCCCCCTGCATGCCGCTGCGAAGGGAGCGGTACACTTCGCCCATCACTTCGCGCGAGGTTTCCAAACCCGCAATACTATTATACCCGCAAAGTTCGCGGTTGACAATTATTTTTTTGCCCGCAAGCGCCGCTATATTGAAATCGGCGGGTCTGTCGAGGAAAATGACGTCGCGGTACATGCCCACTTCCGCGTCCGCCGCGGGGGAAACGAGCAGCATGTTGCCCGCGTTGCGCATGCCGGGGCGGAACAGCTCCACGTCCAGCCCCGCCACCGCTTCGGCAAACTGCGGCGGAACCTCGCCCGAGCACACGCACAATAGCCCGTAGGCGCACGCCGTCCGCGCCGCACGGATGCGGGAACAAATCGATTCCGCACCCTCAAACACGACGGAGAGGGAAGGCTGCGGGGCGCACAGGCGCAGCAGGTCGTTGCGGAAACAGTACAGGCGGGAAAGGTCTGTAAGCTCTGCCGCGCAGACCATGTCGCGCACGATGCCGCGCGGCGTTTCCTCGCCGCGGAAGCGGGAGATGCCGCACTCGAACACGAGCGTTTTGGGAATATCCGCCGCCAACAGGGGCAGAGCCTTTTCCCCGCCGAACCAAACGAGTTCCAACTCTTCCGCTTCGACGGCGATGTGCGGCGAACCGTCCTTGAGCCGCCGCGCGCCCAAAGAGCGCGCCGTGACCGAAAAGAGCGGCTTTTTGTTGCCCACACCGCACGGCTCCAGTTTTTCAAGTTCCTTGATAAGACCGAGGTCGACCTTATAATCGATGTCCTCGCATACGTTCAGAACGGGCGCAAAATCCTCGGGAGAGTATGTTTCGCCGAGGTAGTCGTCCAGCGCATTGCGCAGATGCTCGAAATTTTCCGCGCGGACGTTTACGCCCGCCGCCTGTGCGTGTCCGCCGAATTCCTCGATGAACTCCGAACAGCTTTTGAGCGCCTCGTAGATGTTGACGTTTTCGATGGTGCGGGCGGAGCCTTTGAGCATATCGCCGTGCCGCACGAACAGGATGGCGGGGCGGTTGAATTCCTCCGCGATCTTCGCCGCGACGATGCCGACCAGTCCCGTACTCCAATCTTCGCCGCACAGCATGATGATGTTGCCGTACGCGCCGCCGCTCGCGGCGATCTGCTCCTTAGTTTGCACGCCAGCTCGTAGATCTCCGCGCTGTCCTTGGAGGTGAACAATTTGAGCGCGCAGTTCGCATCCCCCATCCTGCCCGCGGCGTTGACGCGCGGCGCGATGGTAAACGCGAGCGATTGGGCGGAGATCTCCTCTTTTTTGCCCGCCAAAAGATACTTTAAAGCCTCGCGCGGGCGGGTGTTGATGCGCTTTAAGCCTTCGAACACGATGTCGCGGTTCTCCCCCACGAGCGGAACGCTGTCTGCCACGGTGGACACGGCGGCAAGATCCAGCAAATCGTACGCATCTTCGCCTAAAAGCGCACAGGCGATTTTGAAGGCTACCCCCGCGCCGCAGAGGTTGTCGTACGGATAGTCGTCCGAAAGTTTCGGGTTCACGATGGTGCAATCCGGAAGCTGTTCGGGCAGTTCGTGGTGGTCGGTGACGATGACGCGCACCCCGCGCGACTTGACATATTCGACCTCCTCGCGGTTGGAAACGCCGCAGTCGACGGTGACGATGAGGTCGGGCGAGCGCGTATCGATCATCTCCTTGAGCGCGGCGACGGACATGCCGTACCCCTCGCTGCGCTCGGGGATATGCACCGCCGTGCGCACGCCGTAACGCCCCAACGCGGTGAGGAGGATGGACGCGGCGCCGATGCCGTCTGCATCGTAATCGCCGAACACGGCGACAAGCCCGCCCTTCGCCTTCACTTCGCCGATGGCGTCGACGAGTTCGCGCATGCCGCGCATGAGAAAGGGCGAAAGGAAATTCTCCCGGGACGGGTGCAGAAAACGCCGCGCCTTTTCGGGCGTATCTACCCCGCGGGAATAGAGAATTTTTGCAGTAAGTTCCCGCAGCCCGCACTCCCCGGCAATGGCGCGGATTTTATGCAGTTGTTCGGGAGTGTAGCGGTATTCCGCCGCAATCTTTTTCATTTTTCTTACGATCTCTCCGAAAAGTTTTGCCGTTTCTTCTGCCCGCGCCCGACCGCGCGATTCCTTCTGCGCGTTTCCGGGTCATCCTGCATACATTGCATACCCGCAGATACTCTGAACCCGGATTAAGCGGGTCAATTAAAGGTCATCCCGCACACATTGGCATTGCATGCCCGCAGAGGCCGCCCGCGGCGGCACGCGCCGCAAAACAAAAGGCGGGTGCATTTCCCCGCCCCTTGCGGGCGGAAACCCCGCCTTTTCGATGAATTTTGTTCGTTTAATTGGATTCGGCGGGAGCCTGTTTTTCGGCTGCCTTTGCCGCCTTTTCCTGCTTCTTTTCGGAAGCATAGTTGTACTTCGCTTTCTTTGCGCGGTTCGCGTCTGACCTCTCTTTGATGCAGGCGTAAATCGCAGGCGAAAGGAAGAGCGAGGAATAGGCGGAAACAACGATCGCCATCAGAGTGCTGAGCATGACAGACAGAAGATCGAACCCGATAAACGCCCCGACCGCGCCCATGCACACGGTGAGTGCCGCAAGCAGGATGCAGACGATGAGTACGTTTTTAAGGCTGTCCTTGACGGCGAGGGCGACTCCTTCGCGCGCGGGCAGGTTTTTGCGATCCTCGGAGCGGAAATCGCGCCGCATTTTGCCGAACACGATGAGGTTCAGAACCGCCGACAGCAACAGCGAGAAGGCGGCGACCCCGATGAGCGTTACGCCTGCGGGAATGCGCAGAAGCGCAACGACGGCGAGCGTGAGAAGTACGTCGTGTACGGCGGCGATGAGGGCGGTTACGCCCATGCCGACCTTGAAGCGGATATATGCGACGGTGACGACAGCGCTGTCGCCGTATTCGCCGAACTGATCGGCGATAGCCTGCTGAAGCTGGGACACAAATGCCTGCAGCTCCTCTTCCGAGCTGCCGGAGATGACAAATTCGACCGAGTTGCCGAGCGCGGTGGATTCCGTGGCTCGTTCATCGACGATGCGGAAGTTCGCTTCTTCGAGCTTGCCGCGGCAAAAATCGTACAGCGACTCGGTGTCCTCCCCTGCCGCTTCGTTGCGGAAGGACAGATAGTCGGAAACTTCGATCATATTGTAGTCGTCCATGGTCGAATCGGGGTTGAATCCCATAAATCCGAACAGGAACGCGCCCGCAATGAGGATAACCAGGCTGACTGCGAGGCAGACGAACAGACGCTTTTTCGAGACGGGCTTACTCATCTTCCGTTTCCTCCCTCTTGAGATTGCAGAATGCTATTTTATTTTTCGGCTGTGCGAGGAACACATACAGACAGAAGCGGGTGACAGCGAGCGTGCATGCCGCAGAGATGACCGTGCCGAGAACGAGGATCAACCCTGCGTAGAACATCGTACCCGTGGAAATGAGGCAAAGTGCCGCCGAAAGAAGCAGAAGCACGATGTGCGCGTCGATGGTGAAAGCGAGACTCTTTTTATAACCCGCTTTGACGGATGCGGTGAGCGTTTTGCCGGAAGCAAATTCTTCGCGGATGTTTTTGAAGGCATACCAGTTGAAGAATACCATGACCGCCGCCGAAAGCGCAATGGCGATAACACCCGCAACGGAAAGCTGAACAGCATCGATGAACGCCAGGCACAAAACGAAAACGACGGCATACGTCAGGAATCCGTACAGATGCGCCAACCCCATCCCTTTGAAGCGGATGAGGGAAACGATGAGCATGACGACGATGAGTGCACCGAACACGATTGCCGCGATGAGGGCGGCATTGACGCCCAAAGTAGGCTCAAAGGTCGCGATGCGCGAAGCGTCGAGGTTTATATCGAACACGTTTTCATCGATGAGCGCGGAATTGATGACCGCAGCGAGCGTTTCCGCTTCGCCCTGCGTCATCGGTGAATTGCTGTTATAAATAAAGACCGTATTCTGATCCAGCGCACTGGAAACGGTTGCAGAGGTGAGAATATTCTCCCCCATGTAGATGTAGAGCGTTGCGGAAGAGCTGCTGCTCGACGAATCGCTCGAGCTGGAAGAACTTTCCGCCAGCGAGCCGGTGATCGACGCAAATTCAGACTGCCCCTCGGAGGTGAAGCGGATATAGGAAGCATAGCCGTCGCCGTACGCCGTAGCGCCCGCCTCGCGGATATACTGCGACGTCCCCTCCATCAGGATATTCTTCGAGGCAAGGGAAACGGTATCGTCCGAATCGCTGAAATACAGCCTGCCCGAATACGCCATCGTATCGAACATCGTTGTTACGTCTTCATCCGTATACGGCACATCGACGCGGATGGTATAGCCATCCTGCAGCTTGATCGAATATGCGGAATAACTTTTCTGCTCGAACCTGTTCTGCAATGCGCGGAACGCGCTGTCGAATTCGTTGCGGAAAGCTTCGGTCACATCCTCTTCGTCGCTGTTCCAGGACTCGTTTTCGATGTAAACGCCGCCGTATTGATGATAGAGATCCTTCGGGTTCTCCGGCGCATCCGCCTCATCCTTTTTGTCTTCATAATCTGCGGCAAGCGCGTTGTACTCTTCCTGCGAAATAACGCCCTCGGGATAGTACACCGCCGTGTAGCCGCCGCCCAAGTCTGTACTCAGATCGATCATGCTGAGCAGCGAATTGTAGTTATATACGGCGGATACCGGAAAACTAGCCACGCTCATAAATACAAGCCCGACCAGCACCACGGTGAAAAGAACGATCAGCGCCGCCGACTTCTTCTTGCCCATTGCCTCCTCCTGCAACTGTGATTTGTTCAAACATCCGTTTCTTATGCGAGCATTTGAAAAAGAAATATACTCAATAATTATAATAAAGATTCAAAATTTAGTCAAGCGCAAATTATCGCATTTTCCGCTTTTTTACCCGATTATCATAAATCTTTGCCGCGGATTTTCCCTTCAACGCAAGCCGCACCGCAAATTTTATTCCAGCACAGCCTTGATTCTGCGTATCCCGCTCGCCGAAGACTGCTCCTTGACGATTCTGAAATGCCCCAGCTCGCCCGTGCTCTTCGCGTGCGGGCCGCCGCACATTTCGCGCGAGAAATTGCCGATGGAGTACGTTTTGACCACGTCGCCGTACTTGTTGTCGAACACGCCGACGATGCCCTCAGCGCGCGCCTTGTCGTACGGCATTTCCTCGAACACGACGGGGATATTTTCCGCGATCTTTTCGTTGACGAGGTCTTCGACCGCCTTGATCTCCTCCTGCGTTATCGGGCGGGAGAAGTTGAAGTCGAACCGCAGGCGCTCGGGCGTGATGTTGCTGCCCTTCTGGTTGACGTCGGGCGAGAGAATCTGCTTGAGCGCCGCGTTCAGAAGGTGGGTGGCGGTGTGCAGGCGGGTGGTCGCCACGCCCGTATCCGCAAGGCCGCCCTTGAATTCGCCTGCCGTGACGGCGGCGTGGCTCTTTTCGCGGTGTTCTTTAAAGGCTTCCTCGAACCCCTGCTCGTCCACCGTGTAGCCGCGCTCGGC
>CAJFFD010000100.1 GCA_904373255.1 uncultured Clostridia bacterium
CGCGCAAAATCTCTCAAAAGAGATGAGAGCTTTTGCTTGATTTCAGAGAAAACCCACGGGCGCGCGGCTGCGCCGCTAACCGCCTGTTTTCTCTCTTTGTGCGCTTTTTAGGGCTCCCTTATTATAGAGCGCGCACAAATTCACTCTTTCCGCATATGCCCTTCGGCATATTGGGGGCAAAAACGAAAATTGCGATTTCCGTTTTTGCAAGTAATTGTTTTAATAATCAAATGCGCGTTCCAAAATCGCAATTTTGGATTAGCGCACTCAATTTGTCGCATACCTGCGACCTCCGCGGGTGAAGTTGCGGCATTATAACAATATGTGTGCCACTAAAATAACGGGGTCCCCGAAAATCGCAACGCGCGTAGCGATGTGAGATTTTTGGGGATAAGGAGCAACAAGTGTACAAGGGCTTGGCGGCAAGCTACGCGCGCCGCCTGCCCTCCGTTGCGACGTGCAACGAGGGGAAAACCGCTCGGGTTTCCCCTTAAAATCGCAGAAATTTGTTTTGTCAGCTCAAAACAAATTCCGCGAGCCTATCTCACCGCCATATACCGGTTCCCGCCGCAGGGCGCGATCAGCTTTTTCATCTGCAAAGCGGTCAGAATCGCGGGCAGTTCGTACACTTTCAGCCCGCTCCTTTCGGAAATCTGCGAAACGTGCGCCTCCCCTTCGCGGATAATTTCAAATACGGCGCGCTCCGCTTCCGAGAGGGATATTTCTTCCGCCTCGGTCAAGTTTATACCAAAAGCGGCGGTTATGTCAACTAAATTGTCGGTCAATTTTGCGTAATCTTTGATCAGCGCGTTGCACCCTTCCCCTGCCGCCGAACCCAAGGAATAGGGAAAAGCGAACACGTCCTTGCCGTATTCGTAGGCGAAATCGGCGGTGATGCGCGTGCCGCTCTTTGCCCCGCCGCTCACGACCAAAACCCCTTCGGCAATCCCCGCGATGATGCGGTTGCGCGCGGGGAACAGGTACGGCTTCGGCTTTTCGTCGGGCAGGTATTCCGTCAGAACGAGCCCCTTCTCCTCTCCGCTCTTCAAAAGATTGCGGTTGCATTCGGGGTACACGAAATCGAACCCGTAGGCAAGTACGCAGATGAGCCGCCCGCTCTCCAACGCGCCGAGCGCCGCGGCGGCGTCACCGCCCTCCGCCATGCCCGTAACGATGACGAAATGCTCGGAAAGTTCGGAGGAAAAGCGCTCCGTCTGCTTCATCATCGCGGGCGGCGTGCGGCGGGAGCCGACAATCGCAAACTTGCGCTCCCGCAAAAGCTCCAAATTTCCCCGCGCATACAAAACGAGGGGCGGGTCGGGAATCTGCCGCAGGTCTTCGGGGTACAATTCGGACGAAAAAGTTACGCACGTTATGCCCTTTTCGGTATATTTTGCCAAAAGCGAGCGCATATATTCGCCGGAGGAAAGACTTTTTTCCATGGCGGCGAGGCTCTCCTCCCCGACGATTTCCCCGACTTTGGAACGGAGTTTTGCGAATTGTTTTACGAGGTCGTACGGCTCGAAACACAGCTTGTACAGCTGCGCCTTTTTGGCGTATTCAAGCCGAAAGGAATCCAGCCAGATCTCCGTCTTTTCGTCCTTGGTGTACATAGAAACTCCTTTATTTGCCGCTCGCGAAAATCTCGGCAAGCTGTTGCCTGCGATTTTCTGCGATTGGAGGGCTCTGCCCTCTATCCGCGATTTATAAGGGCACACATATTATAAACTCGCGGATATTCACCCGCTGAGGTCGTAAGTATGCGACAAATTGGGGGCGCTAATCCAAAATTGCGATTTTGGAACGCGCAAATATTATTAAAAAATCTCTCGCGCAAGGGAAATCGCAATTTTCCGCGGCGCAACCCTATTTGGCAATCCCTTGCCTTACGGAAGGGGTGAAACAGCGGCATTATAATAATATGTGTGCCCTTAAAAAATAACGGGGTCCCCGAAAATCGCAACGCGCGTAGCGGTGTGAGATTTTTGGGGAAGAGGAGCAACAAGTGTACGAGGGCGTGGCGGTAAGCTATGCGCGCCGCCTACTCTCCGTCGCCTTGTTGCGACGAGGTGAGGGGAAAACCGCTCGGGTTTCCCCTCAAAATCGCACAATTTCGCAGGCATCAGCTTGCCGAGAAATTGGCGAGCGTGTTACTCATTATCATACTGCCGGTACGACACCGCCTCGAGGATATGTTCGGGGCGGATATCCGCCTCTCCCGCGAGGTCGGCGATCGTGCGAGCCACCTTGATGATGCGCGAGCGGGCGCGGGCGGACAGGTGCAGGCTCTCGAACGACGCGCGCAAAATCTTTTCGCACTCGCGCGAAAGGGCACAGTATTTGCGCAGCTCACGCTCCCCCATATCCGCGTTTGTCCGCAGTTCTTTTTCCCCCGCAAAGCGTTCCCGCTGCACCGCGCGCGCTTTCTCCACGCGCCCGCGCACGGCGGAGGAAGACTCCTCCTCTTTCGGCGCGGCGAGGTCGTCATACTTGACCGAATCTACTTCGACTTGAATGTCGATTCGATCCAAGAGCGGCCCGCTGATGCGCGAACGGTACTTGCGGATCGCGGCAGGCGTGCAGGTGCATACCTTATCGGCACTGCCGTAGTTGCCGCACGGGCAGGGGTTCATGCTCGCGCAGAGCATAAAATTGGCGGGGAACGTAACGGCGCCGCTGCTTCTTGTGACGGTAATGAACCCGTCCTCGAGCGGCTGGCGGAGCGCCTCGAGGGTGGAGCGGCTGTACTCGGGCATCTCGTCCAGAAACAGCACGCCGTTGTGCGCGAGGCTGATTTCGCCCGGCTTGACGGTGCGCGAGCCGCCCCCGCACATCGAAACGGTGGTCGCCGTGTGGTGCGGCGTGCGGAAAGGGCGTGTGCAAACCATCCCCTCCTCGTTCAGAATGCCCGCCACCGAATGGATCTTTGTGACTTCCAGCGCCTCCTCGAAGGTCATATCGGGCATGATGGTGGGGATACAGCGCGCGAGCATGGTCTTGCCGGTGCCGGGCGGGCCGTACAGCAAAATGTTGTGCCCGCCGCTCACTGCCACTTCCAAAGCGCGCTTCGCCACAGGCTGACCCTTGACGAAAGCGAGGTCGGAGCGGTACTTCTTTTCCGCCGCGAGCGACTCGTAGCTGCGCACGGAAAGCGGCGCAAGGGGCGCCAGCCCGCTCAGATGGTCGATCGCCTGCGAGAGCGTTTCCGCCGCATATGTGCGCACGCCGCCGATGAACGCAGCTTCCTTGGCGTTCGCCGCGGGCACGATAAATTCGGAAAATCCCTTCGCCTTTGCGGAGATGAGCAATGGCAGAATGCCCGCCACGGGGCGCAGCTCCCCTCCCAAAGACAGTTCGCCGAGCAAAACAGTACTGCCGCAGTCGGCAGCGAGCTGGCCCGTCGCCTTGAGGATGCCGACGGCGATCGCGAGGTCGAAATACGAGCCCTCCTTTTTGAGATCGGCGGGCGCGAGATTGACGGTGATTTTGTTGGTCGGGAACTTTCTGCCGCTGTTTTTGAGCGCGGAACGCACCCGCTCGCGGCTCTCCTTGACGGCGGCGTCGGGCAGCCCAACGAGTTCGTACGAGGGCAACCCGTTGTTGATATCCGTTTCCACCTCGACGGGTACGCCGTCCAAACCGTTGAGCGCAAAGCTCATCACTTTCGATAACATAGGAACTCCTTCAAGCCCTCGTACACTTGTTGCTCCTCTTCCCCAAAAATCTCACACCGCTTCGCGCGTTGCGATTTTCGGGGACCCCGTTTATTTCAGCGCACACATATTATCAAATGCCGCCGCTTCACCCCTTCTGTAAGCCGAAGTATCGGCAAATTGGGTCGCTTTTCCAAAATAGCGATTTTGGAACGCGCATTCCGTTAGTTTGTATTTCGTAATAATCGCAGTAAACTGACGCGGCAACCCAATAAGTCGTTCGTTTTAAGAAAAAAATTCCGCGCGCCGAAACCGGAACGCGGAATTACATGTTCACTCAGATGCGGTAAAACCCGTTGTTCAGGAAGCTCGTCCAACCGAAGCACGCCGCCGCTGCCGCCGAAGGGAAAGGCACCGTGAGCAGGAAGATGACGGCATATACGGCGACAAGACCCGCCATAACCTTCGCCGTGGCGTTCATGGGCATACCCAGCACTTTTGTCACCTTGCTGCCGTCGTGCAGGTACACCGTGCAGAACATCAGAGGGATAAAAGCCACATAAAACAGATCGAACAGATATCCGTACGCCGCATTTACATTGCCGAGGAAGGCGTATTGCAAAAGCGAGGTGACAAGCCCGAGCATGAGCGCGATATACGCGCGCAGGATTTGGGGCGAACGTTCGGACGCGTACTGACCGTTTTTGCCGCCCGTGGCGATATATACAATCGCATAGACGGTCATGAACAGCACCGCGACGAGCGCCGTAAGAGCCATGCCGATATTCAGCTGCGCATTGAGCGCAATATATGTGCCTTCGCCGTGCGCGGAAAAGAGCGTTGCGCCCTTCAGGGCAATGAGCCAGCCGAAGGCGGTCGAGGCGTTCGACGCCGTGTACGAAGTGAGATTGTTCAGCGCAAACGAATCGCGGATTGCATTGCCTACGAGCGAGAAGATGCCAACCGACGCATTCGCGGGATTCGGGTCATACAAATTGACATATGTATAATAAGACGGAAGCGCCGTGAGCATGACGACCGCAAGCGCCGCCGCCACAAACCCGACGATAAACAGCAGGTATGTAAGCCTGTTCACATAGGAACGCCCGGCGCGAAGCGCAGCTTCCTGCCGTTCGCAGGCCTCGACGTTGGCGCGCATGGCGTCTTCCGATTTTTCCAATGCGTTTTTCGAAAGCATTTCCAGACGGACAGCGCGCGACGCGGCGGAATGCATACGCGCCTGCTTCACCGCGCCCAGCACGAATAAAACCACTACGCCGACGGCGGCAATGACCGTTTTCGGATCCGTTGCAAAAGCGAACGCAAAAAGGATGCCGGACGCCAGGATACTGCCGCACGCACTCTTTGCCGGGTTCTCCGAAGAGATACCGTCTGCAAAGAACTTGAACATAAAATAATAGGACGCGAGGACGAAAAATGCGGCAGGAGCCATCGAAAGCCCGAGTCTGCCGACGGTAAGAGCCAGACCGCCGCCGGCAAACAGCGCCGCCGCAAGGAGCGCGAATCCCTCCTTGCCGAACAGCCGCCGCGCGAAGAAATACACGAGCGCAACGGTCGCCGCCGCAAACAGGACGGAGAAGATGCGAAGCCCGAAAACGCTCTTGCCGAAAATCAGCGTTCCGAGCAGCGGGAACAGCGCAGCGAGAGGCCCGTTATCGGTATCGGCATTGAACGTGCCCTCGGGCAGATGCGAACCGAGCAGAATATTGTCGATCTGCATGAGGGTGTACATCTCGTCCTGCGTGAAATTCGAATATGCCGAATCCCCTTGCGTGAAGTTGTTCTGCGCGTCGACGAGGTTTGACGGATCGCCCAGAGCGCCGAACTCATCCGTCTTGTCATTCGCATGGAAAAAGTCGCGGAAATGGGTTTGCCAGGTCGTGTTGCCGATCAGCTCTCCCGCTTCCTTTTCGGTAACGACGGCGGGGATTACGTCGCCGCCGCGGTCGACGAATACGACCTCGTTGATGAGCATATCGCAGGGTATGGTAAGGCGGATTATGCGGTAGGTGGTCGAAATCGGGCCGCTCTCCTCGGCGGTGTAATCGAACACCTTTACCCAGTTATAGTTTGTACCGACCGCCTCGCTGCCGTCCGGCGAAAAAATATTCCCGAGCGAAACATTGTTCATGTTTGAGGAAAGCCAGCTCGTGGAGCTGACGCTTGCCCTGCGGAAACGCAGCGAAAAGTCGGTGCCGACTTCGCCGAAAACGGCGCCGACGTTGACGTACACCGCGCCGAGCCTCTGCAAGTCGCTCTCCTTTTCCGTATCGTATTCGAGGTAAAACACGATGTCGGAATCCTTCTGCGCATAGTACGCCTTGCCGGGCGCGTTGAACCCGCCGATGGTGCATGCGCTCAAAACAAAAAACACGAGTACAAGGATCAACGCCCGCATCGTTTTGGAATTGCGCGCAAAAAATTCTTTCATTTTCTCCGCTTTCGTTTGATGAATGACTGCCATATCGCTCCGTGCGCGGCGGATGTTCCGCCCCGCGGTTGTAAAATCTCTATATTGTATTATACAGCAAATTGCCGCGCATGTAAACCTTTTTTCCCTGCATTTTCCCAAAGTTTGCGCCGCGGCACGAAGTTTCCTGTTTTCGCAGGGCGTTTGCCGCAAGCGCGCCGCTTTCCTGCATTCTGCCCTTTCGCCCGCCGCTGGTTTACCGCAAAAGGACTATACGTTTGCCGTTTTCGGCGACATATCTCCCCTGCTGCAAACCGGCGGCGGACGGCATGCGGAATTATTTTGCCGCGGCGAACCGGCTGCGGAGAACGGAGGCAAATTCTTCGAGATAGTAGTTCGACCGCTTTTTCTGCCAGAATGCACAGTAGGTGCGCATGATCCGCCCTCCGTCGGCGCGGCGCACTTCCAGCCGCACAAGGGGCGGTTCGGCAAGCGGATTGGCGCTTTCCACGATCAATGCACCGCGCCCGCTCATTGCCAGAAGGCGAGCCTCGTCCAGACTCGCGGCAAAGAGGAATTGTTTGCCGATGCCGAGATATTCGCCGTAGTAGCGCCCCTCCGTTTCCTCTTCCTCCCTGTCGGAAACGACGATACAGGGATATTTTTCCAATTCGCCTGCCGCGACGATCCTTTTCCCCGCAAGCGGGTGCGATGCGGCGACGTCGATATAGGCGGGGCTTTGGTTGAGGATATAGTTTTCGCACTCGTCGGAGAAAGCGCGCCGCTGGTCGCTCAACAAAAAATTCGCCTTCCCGTTCAGGATCGCGCGGTACAGTTCCTCGTGCGTGCCCTTGAACACGCTTACCACCACTTCGGGATAGGTTTCCGAAAACGCCGCAACGGCACGCGGCAGTTCCTGCCCGTCGTAACCGGAAAGGTAGCCGATGTTCAGGAACAGCTCGCTGTCCGAGCCGATCCTGACCGTTTCCCTGCGCAACTCTGCCGCTTCCGCGAGAATAGTGCGGCTGCGGCGGGCGAAATACTCGCCCGCGGGGGTAAGGCGGCACCGCCTGCCCTCCCGCTCGATCAGCCGGACGCCCAGCTCCGCTTCGAGCGAGGCGACCTGTTGGGAAATTGCCGATTGGGAAATAAAGCACCGATCCGCAGCCTCGGTGAAACTGCCGCAGTCGGCGATCGCTACAAAATATTTCATCTGCCGCAGCAGCATAGGCAAGCCCTCCCTTTTTTATTTTGGGTCATAAACTCTGATGCCTTAAAAAATCGGTTCTCTTTCCCTAATCTTAAACTCTACTTTCTCTCCAAACAGACGAGCGTCTCCACCCACTTGGTCTGCGGGAACATATCGAAGGGCTGTACGGATACGATGGAATAATACCCATCCTTTCCTCCCGCCGTATAGTTCGGATTCTTTTTCAGCTCGTTCCCCTCCTCGATGAGCGCACCCGTGAGAATGCCGACGTCGCGCGCCATCGTGGCGGGGTTGCAGGAGATCATCGCGATGCGCGGAATGCCCGACTCGAGGATCGCGCGCAATGTTCCGCGGTCGACCCCCTTGCGCGGCGGGTCGACGACCAGAAAGGTCTCCTTCGCGATCAGCCCGTTCAATACCTCGGGCAGCTTGTCCTCCACGCGGCCGCAGATGTTGAACATCCGCCCCTCCAATTTATTCGGCTCGACGAGCGCGTCTGCACACGCCGACGCCTCCGCCACCGCCTCGATGCCGTACGCCTTGCCGATTTGCCGCGCAAGGAGCGCCGTGAGGATGCCGCCGCCGCTGTACGCGTCGCGCTCGTACAGCTTGCGGCAAACGCCGCGGTTGACCTGCAAAAAGGTGTTCGGCCCCGCCTCGAAATGCACGCCGCACTCGTGCCCCGCAAAGCGCGGCTCGCCATATAAAAGGCGGAACTCCCTGCCGAAAACGCCGTTGCCGTCCCCTCCGTTCACGTTCTGCCACAGCGCAAAGCTCTTGAATTTATCGCGCAGAAGCGCAACCAGCCTGTCCGAACGGGGCAGGCTGTCCTTGGCGGTGACGGCGGTGACGATGAAGTTCCCCTCCACCTCGCGCACGACGATGTGGCGCAGAACGCCGCTGCCGTCCGCTTCATTATATCCCCGCACGCCGCATTCTTCCATGTACGCGGCAAAGGCGGCGATGACCTGCTCCGCCCAGTACGGGTGAATGGGGCAGCGCCGCACGGGCACGATGCGGTGGCTGCGCTCGGCGTAAAAGCCGATGACGTTTTCGCCGTTTTTATCCACGCCCACGGGGATCTGCAATTTATTGCGGTACTCGTATTGGAAATCGCTCTTGACGGTGAGCGGCACATCGAAGTCGATGCCCGCAATTTTGCGCAGGGCGTCCCTGACCGTTTTGCTCTTGAGCTTGAGCTGCGCGCCGTAGCGCAGGTGCTGCAGCTGGCAGCCGCCGCACTTGGTGAACAGCGGGCAGCGCGGCCGCACCCGCTCGTCGGCGGGCGTGAGGATTTCCAGCGCCTTCGCGTAGCCGATGCGGTTTTTCACCTTCAATGCCCTGAATTTGACCTTTTCCCCCACCGCGGTGAACGGGGCGAAAAACACCGTTTCGCCCATATGTACGATCCCTTCGCCGTTGCTCCCGAGCGACTCGACCAGCCCCGTGAACCATGATTTGCGTTTCTTCCGACATTTTCCTTTCTCCGCTATTCTCTCTCGTTTTTTCTTATTCCCTCATTTTTTCTCATCCTGCCCGTCTTTGTCTGTCGATTTTCCTTCGCCCGCGGAGGGCGCTTCGTTTTCCCGCCCCCCGGCATCGGGCATGCCCGTGCCGCCCTTTTCCGAGGATGCGTTTTCCCCGCCCGAAGCGGGCTTGTCCGTTTCAAACGGGTCGATCCCGTTTTCTCCGCCCGAAGCGGGAGTACCGCCCTGCTGCCCGCCCTTGCCGCGTTCAAATTTGCGGACGTAATAGTCGGCAAACCTCTGGAAACGGGTCATGACCCAATCGTACGGCAAGATTACCAGCGTACCCAGCACAACGACGATGAGATAAATCCATGCCGACGACCAACCGAAGGGCAGCGTTATTTCGACGTTGAACGCAAACAGCAGCGCCACGGTGGCGCACAGCACCCCGTCGAACCAGACCGCCTTGAGCGGCAAGGCAATCCACTTTTTGACGTTGTATTTCCGCAGCAAAGAATTGACGAGGGGGTGCAGACCGAAAAAGGCAACGAACGGGAAAAGCCTGTAAAAAAAGGCAATTCCGCCGAAGGCGAGGCACAAAAGGGAGGTTGCCACATACGCCAAAAAGCCGCCCGGCCGAAAATCCTTGGCGAGCGGCAGCATGAGCGCGACGGATGCAAACACATACCCCGTGAGCATCAGCACGGGTATGTTGATCCCAAGGCTCATAAAGACAGTGGCGAGCGCGCACGACACGGCGGACAGCGCGATCGAAAAAGATTTTCCTCGCATGGTCAAAACACGGAACGCAGTTTACCTGCAGTTGCAGCAGGCGTTGAGGCAGCAGTTCATGAGCATATTGCACGCGCAGCAGGTGGCGCACTGTTCGCAGAAGCCGCCGCCCATCTGCTGCTGTTCGTCGTACCCCGGCTGCGGCGCGCTCTGCGCGTAGCCGCCCTGCGCCTGTTGCTGCTGCGGGTTTTCCGCCTGCTTTTTGTCGTACTCGATTTTTTCCTTCAGTTTGTTGTACGCGGTGCGGTACTTCTCGTTGGAGGAATCCATCTGCAGGGCGATCTCGAGCTGCTTTTTGCTCTCGTTCATCCAGTTCTTTTTATAGAACACGACCGATTGCAGATAGTGCCACTCGGCGGGGCGCTCGTTGAACTCGTCGAGCACTGCCTGCGCCTCGTTGATTTTGCCCGCGCGGATGTATTCGTCTACCTTCGCGTAGGACGAGCCCGCGTTTTCGGCGGAATGCTTTTCGCTCCGCTCGGTCATGATCTCGTTGTACGCGACGTCGATGCGGTTGAGCATACGCGCCGCCTCGTTGCCCGCTTCCCCCTCGAGGAAACGCTCCTCCGAATATTTCTTTTTCAGTTCCTCGTAGCGCGCCCGGATCTCCTCGTCGGTCGCGCTCTCGGAAACGCCCAAAATTTCGTAATAATGCTTATTCATGGTCTTTCCTTTCGGCTTTCGCCTTTTGATCGATCGTTTGCCGCCCGTTTCAGCGCAGGCGCGCCTTTTCGGGCCGTATTTTATCTTTGCATCCGCACTTCACCCGCTGTGTGGCGGCGGGCAAGCCGCGCAGGATGATGTTGTCCGTAAGATCGTGATTGAAATAAAAGCGGATGTTTTTGAGGTTCTCCGCATTGGCCGCGAACACGCTCTTGAACACGAAGTCCGCTTCCTCGCCGTTCTTTGCCAGCATCTCCGCGCGCGTCTTCTCCCCGAACGCCTCGTAAAAGGGGTTGTAGTTGCCCTTCTTCACGTCCTTGTCGTAGTCGTCGAGCGCGTCGATGAGGTACACCCACTTGCCGATGCCGTAGCACAGCCCGCGCGTGGCTTCGGTGGCGTATTTTTTTCCAGAGCCGAAAGCGCCAGCATGTTGCGGTGAATGATTTCCCCGATTTTCGGGTGCAGGGCGGACGCCCTTTTCAATCCCTTTTTAAAGAGGGAACGCTTGAGTCTTCCCTTCTTTTCGTCCTCCACGTCGTCGCAGAGTTTGTAATAGGTGAACGCGGTGTTGAGGCAGGCGACGGCGCGGGTGATCTCGTCGTCCGCCGCCATCGGGCGTTTGACGATGGGATGCAGAACGCAGTGCCTGTTCTCGATCTTCACGTCCCTGTTCATTATATTGTGCAGAAGGGCGGACAAAAATGTCATGTCGTACGAAAGACCGAGCCGCGCCCGCTGGCCGCAGGAGGAGCCGATGCTCTTGCACAGCCCGCAGTACAGCGCCTTGTACAGAACGCCGTCCTTCACATACATATGGGGAATATCCGGCTGTATATACCCGAACAATGCTCTTTACTCCCCCGAATAGAATCCGACCTTGCGGTACACCTTGGAGAGGGTGCGCCGCGCCATGCGAGCGGCGCTCTCCGCCCCCTTCTGCATGACGCCGTTGAGGTACGCCTTGTCCGCAAGCAGCTTCGCCCGCTCCGCCTGGATGGGCGCGAGCGCGTCGGCGACCGCTTCCCCCACCGCGAGTTTGAAATCGCCGTAGCCCTTGCCTTCGAAGTCCTTTTCCGCCTCCGCGGCGCTCTTGCCCGTAAAGGCTGCGTAGATGGTGAGCAGGTTGGAAACGCCCGGCTTTTCCTCGGGCGCGTAGCGGATTACGCTGTCGCTGTCCGTCACCGCGCGCTTGAATTTGCGGATGATCGTGTCCTTATCGTCGGACATGGTGACGAACCCGTTGGGATTTTCGTCCGACTTGCTCATCTTGCGCGACGGGTCGGCGAGGCTCATGACGCGCGCGCCGCTGCCCTTGGGGATATAGCCGTCGGGGACGGTGAACGTCGCGCCGTAGCGGTTGTTGAAGCGGATGGCGAGGTCGCGCGTCAGCTCCAGGTGCTGTTTCTGGTCTGCGCCGACGGGCACGAGCGCCGCCTGGTACAGAAGGATGTCTGCAGCCATAAGCACGGGGTAGTCCATAAGTCCCATGTTCACGTTGTCGGCGTGCTTGGCGCTCTTGTCCTTGAACTGGGTCATGCGCGAAAGTTCGCCGGGGTATGCGATGGTGTTGAGCACCCACGTCAGTTCGCAGTGCGCGGGAACGTGCGACTGCACGAACAGCACGCACTTTTCGGGGTCGATGCCGCAGGCGATGAACAGCGCCATCAGTTCGAGCGTGTTTTTGCGGAGCTGCGCCGCCTCCTGTTTGACGGTGATGGCGTGCAGGTCGGCGACGGCGTAGATGCACTCGTATTCGTCCTGCAACTTTGCGAAATTGCGGATGGCTCCGATGTAGTTGCCGATGGTAACGGCGCCGCTCGGCTGAACGGCGGAAAATAAGCGACTTTTTTTGACTGCGGTTTCTTCCATAAACTCTCTTACACCCTTTAATCAATTTAAGAATATTCGTAGAAAAGTATACCATACCGCGCAATAAAAAGCAAACGCCTTTCCGCGCAAATTGTGAAATTCACCAAAATTGACGTTTTTTTAATAAAACGGCAAAATTTTTCAGCGGTTTTTCACAAAAAACGAGCGCCCGATTTGTCGGACGCCCCTTTACCGCAAATGAATTTTTAGTTAACAAACGTATGCGTACAGTCTTAACGATAGCAAACTTGTTCTCGTTTGGAAATCAATTTTTTCAAATATGTTAATTTTTTCGGTAAATCATCCTTTCTTTTTCTGTTTACAAATTTCGAATACCTATAATCGGCAAACGCTACCCACTCGTCTATATTTTTGCTTATATCGTCATATAGCTGTTGGCAAAATTGCAACATACTCGTATGCGACACTTCATGCACAATTTCTTCTTCAGCCAAAGGCTCACTCTCATCATCTTCACAGATTATATGGCAATTCCAATAGCTGACAAGGCATAAAAAGCGTTCAGGTTCCATAAAACCTTTTACGCAAAAGGGCATCAACGTTTCAAGCCCATGAATCGCC
>CAJFFD010000101.1 GCA_904373255.1 uncultured Clostridia bacterium
TCGGGAAGCGCTTTTTGATCTCGCCCGTGGTGACGACGCCGTTCATGTTCGGCATACGGATATCGAGGAGCGCCACGTCGGGCACCTGCCCCTGCTCCATCAAGTCGAGCGCCTCTTTTCCGTCGGCGGCGGTCGCTATTACGTCCAGCGCCTCGGAGGAGGCAAGCACGCTGCGGATGCCTTCGGAGAGTATGACCTGGTCGTCCACGATCATCACTTTGATCTTCATATTTTATCTCCTTGTTGGGGATTTTTGGCAATTTTCAAACTGCCCGGCAGGCTCAAACGGATCTCGAACCCTTCGCCCGGCTCGGAGGAAAAGTTGATCATGCCGCCGAGCGCTTCCGCCTTGGCGCGCATGCCCGAAAGCCCGAAGCCTTCCTTGAATTTGCTCATATCTGCGCCGGCGCCGTTATCGGACAGGAGCAGTTCGACGTAGTTGCCCATATCTTTGAGCTCAAAAAAGAACGCCGTGCTGCCGCCGTGGCGGATGCCGTTGGAGATGCCCTCGCGCAGGGTGTTGCTGATAAACCGCTCCGCTTCGTCCTTCATCTCCACGTCGTCGATCTTGCTGCGGACGGTGAACGACGTGCCTTCCGCCGTTTCGTCCAAAATGCCTTCAAGGTATTCCTTTAAAGTGACGTTTTCTCGCCTGCCCGAAAGCAGATGCACCGAAAGGCGCAGCTCCTCCAGGCAGTTTTTCGCCTGCAGGTTGGCGGCGTCGATGCAATGGCGGGCGCGGGCGGGATCCTTTTCCATTGCCAGCCGCGCCGCCTCCGTCTGCATGATGACGGTGGTCAGCGAATGCCCGGCTGTGTCATGAATTTCCTTGGCGATGCGGTTGCGCTCCTCGATGACGGTGGCTTCCTCCACCTTTTCGTAGGCGCGCAGAAGTTCGTTGCGGCTCTCCTCGAGCTCGCGCAGGTTTTCCTCGATCTGTTTGTTTTTCCGCGATACGGTCATCGCAAAATTGAACATAATAAAATGCAGCACAAGCACGATGAGCACGAGAAAATATTGCGAGGAAATGAGAAAAGCCGAGCCGAACTCGTTGCGCACGACGGCGTTGATGATATAAACGACGGTGTAGGCGGCGAGGTTGACCGCGAACATGATGGCGCAGTCGCGCAGGCTGGGCGCAGAGAGATAGTACTCCGACAGCACCAGCATATATACGAGAAAAATATAGGAGGAACCGAACACCAGCGAGATGCCCCAGCTGGAAAAAACGGTGAATACCAGTAAAAGGAGGCTGTCGATGACGTACCAGGCGATCTTGCGCAGGAATGTGCGCATGACGAAGATCTTCATCACCATGGAAAAGACGAGCGCCGCCGCCGAAGCGAGGGTCAAGATGACGGGAAGCCCCGCGCCCCGCTCGAACGATGCAACCGCAATGACGCCGCACAGAAACACCAGCAGCGCCAGAATGATGTAGCGCAGCCCCTGTATGATATTCTTTTCCGAAATATACTTTTTCAGGATCTTGAGCTTATCGCCCGTGCCCGTACCCTTTTTGTCGTCCATAACCGTACCGATGCGCGAACAGCGCGCCCCGCCCGATGCGAGGAATCCTGCGGCAATGTCGCCCGCCGCAATTACGCGAGCAGACTCATGGCATGGGCGAGCCGCTCCAGCGAGCGTTCCCTGCCCAAAAGCTCCGCCATTTCGCTCGCGCCGCCGGGGGTGTTCTCTTTGCCCGTGAGCGCGATGCGCACGCACCAGAGAACCTGTCCGTTCTTCATGCCCTGCTCCTGCGCCAGCGCAACGAGCGCGGCGTACAGTTCGGCGTTTTCGAATTTGTCCAGATTTTTGAATACGTCCGCGGCTTTCGGCAGCACGGCTTTGGCGATCTCCGCGTCCGACTTCATCTTTTTGTTGAAGTACAGCGCGGGGTCGATCTCCCCGTATTCCTCCAAAAAGTCGACCTTGGAAGGAATATCCTCCAACACGTCCACGCGCGACTGCAGCATTTTGAGCAGTTTGTCCTCATCGTACCTGCCGTACGCCTTGCTCTTTTGCAGGAAGGGCAGCGCGACGGCTTTGAACTCCTCCGCGCTCATGGCGCGGATATACTCGCCCGAGAGCCAGCACAATTTCGGCTCGTCGAAAATGGAGGGCGACTTGTTGATGCCGGAAAGGGAAAAATTCTCCTCCAGTTCCTTGAGCGACATCTTCTCCTGATTGCTCTTGGGGCTCCAGCCGAGGAGGGCGATGTAGTTGATGATCGCCTCCTTGATGTATCCCTTGTCGACGAGATCCTGATAGCTCGCGTCGCCGTTGCGCTTGGAGAGCTTTTCGTGCGCGTTCTTCATGATGGGCGGCAGGTGGATATAGGTGGGGCGCTCCCAGCCGAATGCGTCGTACATAAGGTTGTACTTCGGCGTGGACGAGAGGTATTCGCTGCCGCGGATAACGTGCGTGATGCCCATGAGGTGGTCGTCCACTACGTTCGCGAAGTTATAGGTGGGCATGCCGTCGCTCTTGAGCAATACGCCGTCTTCTATGTCCTTGAAATCGACGGTGACGGTGCCGTACACGAGGTCTTCATAGCTGCCGCTCCCCTCCTCGGGCACGTTCTGGCGGATGACGTAAGGCACGCCCGCCGCGAGCTTTTCGGCGACCTCCTCCTTGGAGAGGTGCAGGCAGTGCTTGTCGTAGCGGCCGACGCCGTTCTCGTCCTTTAAGGAATCGATGCGCTCCTTGTCGCAGAAGCAATAGTACGCCCCGCCGAGCTTCACCAGCTTTTCGGCGTATTCCTTATAGATGGCGGCGCGCTCGCTCTGAATGTACGGGCCGTAGTCCCCGCCGATGTCGGGGCCTTCGTCGTAGCGGATACCCGCGTCCTTCAACGTGTCGTAGATGATCTGCACGGCTCCCGCAACGTAGCGCTTGCTGTCGGTGTCCTCCAGAATTTGCCCCCCTCCTTTTTGGCGTACAGGTAACCGTACAGCGCGGTGCGCAGGTTGCCGATGTGCATGTAGCCCGTGGGGCTGGGCGCAAATCTCGTTCTCACTTCTTTCATACGATATTCCTCGGTAAATTTATCTTTTCTCCGACAGAAGCTGCGCGAGCCTGCCGGAATGATAGTAACTGAACAGTTCGCCGCGCGCGAAAATGACCGAATCGCAAAGGCGCACGCCCTGCATGCGGCACACCTGTGCCATTTCGAGCAGGGCGGAATCGTCGCTGCCCGAAGGCTCGGCAACACCGCTCGGATGATTGTGCGCGACGATCATGCCGTACGGTTTGAGTTCGGAGAGAATATAGTTCAGCGTCTGGCTGTCGATGGAGACGCTGTCCTTGCGGGCGGCGGAAACGCTTTTCAGGCACAGCAGCATTCCGTCCTTGTCCGTCAGATAGATTTCCAGCTTTTCGTCGGCGGCGCCTTCGAAGCGGGAGCGGACGTATTCGCTGACTTCCGCAAAGTTGTACAGCCGCCTGCGCGCGGTGGAGCGGGAGGCGTTGATCTTCATCAGAAGCAGCCCCATCATGTAAATGTATTCCGCCGTGCGCGGCCCCACGCCCGCGACCGTGCAAAGGAGCCTCGGCGAGGCGGAAAACACGCCCGCCATGTCGCAAAAGCTGTCGAGAAGGTCGTGCGCAAGGGGATTCGTATCCTTGCGGCTGATGCTGTTGAACAAGAGCATCTCCAATGCCTGTATATCGGTGAGCGATTCTCTGTGCGAAACCAACTTTTCGCGCAGGCGCTCCCTGTGTCCTTCGTGCATGATTTCACCCTTCGGTCAGATTGTTCCGGCGGCTTCCGCCGCTGCGGCATCCTGCGCCGCCCTGTCATAGCTCTATTTTATCACACATCTGCCCTTTTGTACAACTTATTTTCCGCCCCGCGCGGAGAAGATGCGCGAATTTTCGGGAAAACGCGCCTTATCCCGCGCGGCAAGCCGCGCGGGATAAGGAAAAGTGAGGGAGAATAAGCTGTTTGCTGTAGAATAATTATTTTTCGTCGATCTCCAGATAGGTCGTGGGATCGATGCTTTCGCCGTTTTCAAATACCCCGAAATGCAGGTGCGCGCCTTCGTTGTATTCGTTGCCCATCGCGTCCGCCGCGGCGGATACCGTGCCGAGCAAATCGCCCTGTTCCACCTTGTCGCCCACTTTCAGGGACGAATCGACGTCGATGGAAGCATACTCCGTCGTAAGACCGTCGCCGTGGCTGATGACCACCTTGCCGCCCTCCAACAGGGTATCCGAAATGCTCTCGACCGTGCCCGCGTACGCCGCGGTGACCGTAGTACCTGCGTCTGCCTTGAAGTCGATGCCCTGGTGCAGATTGTAGCGGTTCAGCGTGGAATTGTACCAGAAGGTATAGGTCGTACCGACCGTCGCACCCGAAACGGGGAGAGAGAATACGACTTCCACGTCGCTCGGCTCGTCCGGTTCGTCGGGGTCGTCGTCCGGGTCTTTTCCGTCGTCCGGATCTTTCCCGTCGTCGGGGTTCGGATTTTCGATCGTCGTCGAATTATCCATCGTGACAAACACGACCGTGACCGCGATCGCCGCCGCGAGAACGAGCGCGCACGCCGCGATGAGGATGTAATAGATGCTCTTGCGTTTCACCTTGACCGGGCTTGCGCTTTCGGTTTCGTTGATCTTTTTGTCTTTCATAACACTCCTCCGAGATTTGATAGTTTGATTTTTGACCGATATTTGGGTTTTATACCTGCCGCAGCAAAAATTTTTGCAACGTCTGCAATTTTAATACCCTCCGAAGATGAGCGGGCTGCCCACGCTCGCCCCCTCTCCCCGCACCGCGACGTGCAGGTTGACGAGCGCGCCGCCGATCTTTACGCCGCCGCAAAGGCGGGGCGAATAGTAATAATAGTTGGTGACCTCCGCCGCCCTTTCGCTGAACATCCGCGCTCTCGTAGCGGGCGCTTTCGCCCGTCACGCCGGAAAGAAAGAACTTTACGCGCGCCGCATTCTCCCCCTCCGCGAGGGTCATCTGTGCGTTGGAGCTTTGGCTGCCCGTATAGAATATGTAGCTTTCCGCACCCGCGAAGAGCAAATTTTTATCGAGCATTTGGGGCAGGACGAGCAGCGCCGCGAGGAGGATGCCCGCGAATAAAATTGCCATACTTTTGCGAACCGAACGCATAGAAAAAACCGCCTCCGAACATTTTCGGAAGCGGTTATTGACGGAATTTTATGGAATTATACATTGGTTTTTGGTTACAGTGATTTTCCGTGAGTTTGTGGTTTTATTTTATAATAATTACTCGCAAGAGCAAAAACCACGCTTTTTGCTCTTGCACTCCATTTGGCAATCCCTTGCCTTACGGAAGGGGTAAAGCGGCGGCATTCTAATAATATGCGTGCCCCTAAAGATGCCGCCGAAAGGGGAAAACCGCTCGGGTTTCCCCTCAAGCTCTCGACTTTTTCTTTTGTCAGCTCAAAAGAAAAAGTGAGAACTACTATTGCTTCCCCTTCTTCCCCAACGGGATATGCGCGCAGGCGTTTATGGAGAGGTCGGCAAAATTTTTGGCATGGTACTGCACGAGCCCCTCCGCCGCAATCATCGCGGCATTGTCGGTACAGTATTTCTTTTCGGGCAAAACGAGTTTGATTCCCGCCGCCCCGCACTCTTTTTGCAACAATTCGCGCAGGTAGCCGTTGGCGATGACGCCGCCGCCCGCGGCGATGGTTTTGCACTTTTTTTCCTTCGCCGCCGCGACCGCGCGCTCCGCCAAAACGCCGCACGCCGCTGCCTGAAAGGACGCCGCCACGTCTGCACGGCTGTACTCCTCCCCCTTCTGCTCCCTGGTGTGGCAGTAGTTGATGACCGCCGTCTTTAACCCGCTGTACGAAAAATCGTACCCGCTGCCCCTGAACATTTTGGGGAAAGATATATTCGCCTCGCCCTCGCGCGCGAGCTTTTCCACGCTCGGCCCGCCGGGGTACGGAAGCCCCAACACGCGAGCCGCCTTGTCGAACGCTTCGCCCGCGGCGTCGTCGCGCGTGGAACCCAATATTTCAAATTCGGTATAACTTTTTGTATAAATGATAGCGGTATGCCCGCCGCTGGCGAGCAGGGTGATGAAGGGCGGCTCGAGCGCCTCGTCCGCCAGATACGCCGCCGCCATGTGACCGCGGATGTGATTGACCGCAATGAGAGGCACGCCCAGCGACCAGGCGAACGACTTGGCAAAGGACAGCCCGACGAGCAGTGCGCCCAACAGCCCCGCGCCGTAGGTGACGGCGACGGCGTCGATGTCGGCATTCCGGATGCCAGCCTCGCGCACGGCGGCCTCGACCGCTTTGCCGATCGCGTCGGTATGCGCGCGGGAGGCGATTTCGGGCACCACGCCGCCGTATTTCGCCTGTTCCGCCGCCGAAGACAGGACGACGTTGGACAACAGCGCCCTGCCGCGGATAATTGCGGCAGCCGTTTCGTCGCACGAGCTTTCGATGCCGAGGATGATCGGCTTTTCTTTTATTGAAAGGGCGGAAAACCGCGCGGAATATCCCATAATTCACTCCCTGCCGCCGAAGCACATATGTGCGGCGGCGCATGTACGGAAAATTTCGGTGCGCGGGCGATATTTTAACGCACGCATGCACCAAACCACATATGTCGGTGCAAAAAAATGAGGGACGTACCCTCATTTTTTGAGCTTTTTGATCTTTTGCGGGATGCGGTCGTACACCGTTACGCGCTCGCTGCCCTGAAACACATCGTCGAACACGGTGCGGTACAGCGCGTAAATGTATTCCGAAATATAGACCCTGCCCGCGAAATCGGAATTCCAAAAATCCTTCAGAAACCCGAAGTCGAGAAGCATATCGGTGATGACATCCTTTCGGAAGGTGAGCCGCGTGTTCGTGCGGGTATCGCACAGGTCGAGTTCTTCTTCATTCAGCGATTTGAGCAAAACGATGCCGGGGACGTGCGCCTGACCGTTTTCCGTTTGAAAGGTGACGGGCGCGAACCCCTTGCCGCGGCGGTATTCGTCGTAGATGCAGATGACGGCGGCGCCGATTTCGCTCACATCGGCTTTGCGCGGCATTCCGAATTTTCGGTAAGAGACCGTATTGCCGCGGATGCCGTAGCGGGCAAACACGGAAAAGAGCGGCAGCGTTCCCAAAAGCGCCCCGAAGACAAAGCAGGAAATCGCCCAAGGCAGCGGCGGCTCCATAAAGAAGAACGCCAGAACGCCAAGCCCGACGAAGATACAGCCGAGCACGATGAAAAATGCCGCATTCGGCCCCCGCCGAAACTGTTTGTAGTATTTGTTCATGCTCCCCTCCGAGCGTTTGCGCCCGCGTGTCCGGCAATTCTGCGTGCCGGACGGTGCGCTTCGTCGCATCGAATCAATGCCGTTTTTGTACGGCGCGCCGAATAACGGCGCAATGTCCCCTTTTCGGCAGAACGTTCAGCTTTTTTTGAGATAATCGATGATGAACGGCTGGATGTCGCCGTCCATGACCGCCTGAATATTGCCCGTTTCGCAGCCGGTGCGGTGGTCTTTGACGAGGGTGTACGGGCAGAACACATAGCTGCGGATCTGGCTGCCCCACTCGATCTTTTTGATCTCGAAGTTTGGAACGCAGCATCTTCATCGCCATTTCGCGGTTCTGGATCTGCGAGCGCTCGTTCTGGCAGGAGACGACGATGCCCGTGGGGATATGCTGGATGCGGATTGCCGATTCCGTCTTATTGATATGCTGACCGCCCGCGCCCGACGAGCGGAACGTGGTGACCTTCAGATCCTCCGCGCGGATCTCCACGTCGCTGTCGTCCTCGATTTCGGGCATGACCTCGAGGGAGGCAAAGGAGGTATGGCGGCGCTTGTTCGCATCGAACGGAGAGATGCGCACGAGACGATGCACTCCCTTTTCCGCCTTCAGGTAGCCGTAGGCGTTTTCGCCCTCGATCTTAAAATCGACGCTCTTGATGCCCGCTTCGTCGCCGTCGAGGCGGTCGAGCTCGGTCACTTTGAATCCGCTGCGCTCCGCGTAGCGGGTGTACATACGGTAGAGCATGGAGACCCAGTCGCAGCTTTCGGTGCCGCCCGCACCCGAATGCAGCGTTAAAAGGGCGTTGTAGCCGTCGTACTTGCCGCGCAGGAGGGAGCGGATGCGCATGTCCTCCAAATCTTCTTCGGCGGTGGCGAGCAGGGTATCCAGTTCGGGTACGAGTTCCTCCTCGCCCGTTTCCTCGATGAGGTCGATGACCTCGTTCACCTCTTCGAGCGCCTTTTTGCCCTTGTCGTAGGCGCCCACCTTGCCCTCGACGGAGGAAATTTCCCTCCCGAGCTTGGTGGAAAGCTCCAGATTGCCCCACACTTCCGGCTTTTCCTGCTCCGCCTTCAGCTCGGCGAGCCTGCCGCGCAAAATGTCGATGTCGAGCGCCTCCTTCGTCTCTTGCAAAGTATCCGCAAGCGACTTGGCGCGCAGCCTGTAATCGTCCGCTTTGAACATGATTGCTCCTGAATATTGCCCTCTTTCGGCAAAATGCGGGGCCGTGCGGCCCCGTTTGGAATTATTTTCCCGTATATTATACCATAGCGAATGCGCCTTGTCAACAAACGGCGCCCCCGCGGAAAGCGCGGGGGCGCAAGCATGTTTTTATTCACATCTGCCCGTCCTACTGCACATAGCCGACGGTGCCGACCGCCTCCGCGGTAAAGGTTGTGCCGACAAAAACGGTATTCTTCTCCCCTTCGCCGTAGCCGATTTCGGCGGTGCGGCGCTTTTTCCGGCAGGTGACGGCAACCTCGCCCGAAGCGCCGCGCTCTGCCGCCTTTGCCTTCGCCGCCTGCATGGCGAGCATTTCCGCATAATGCTCCGCCTCTTCCTCCGCAGGAAAAGCGCGCGTTTCCCCTTCGCCGTAAACAAAATACCCCTGCGCGCCCGTATCCAGAAATCCGGCGCGGACTTCCGCCTCCGCCGAAGCGTATATGCCGCCCGTGACCGCGCCTACGGCGTTTGCCACCTCGCCGTGTTCGGGAACAAACGACTCCGTTCCGAGGAGCTTTGCCACCCCGCCCAGGAACAGGCGGATGGGCGCCCCGATGCCGACCAGCTTGAAATCGGTTGTGAACGGCGCGCGGATGAGCGAGCCGCCCCTGTTTCCCCGCGCGAGTTCGTAGCTCTCCTCGATGAAATGCTCGCTCGCCCTGTCGAATCCGTTTTTGGCAAAGAACGGATCCTGCACCTGCAGCAGGATTTTGACGATGTTCGTATACATCCTGTGCTCGATTTCGCGGTAGACGAGCTCGCAAAGCTCTTCCGCCGAAACGCCGAGGTTCTGCGCGACGATCTCCGCCGCCATGCGCGAAATTTCCGCGTCGAACCGTAAAAAATCGCCGCGGACGTGCATGAGATCGGTGGGCGTAAGGCCGCACACCTGCACGCTCCCCTCCTTTATTAAGCGGGAAGGGTTGAATGTATAGATATCCTGTCCGACCGCCGCAGCGGCGTCGTCTAATATGAGCGGGGCGCCCCTGAGCGCGGCGATGAGCTTTCTCTCCCGCTCCGTATAGCGCTCGGGCGAGCGCGGCTCGCGCGCGAGGAAGTAAAACTCGTAGCGGAACTGCGTATGCACCCCCGCGCCGCTCGCGGCAAGGCGGGAAAGCCGCTCCTTCATCGCGGGATAATGCGCGCACGCCGCGCACAGCGGCACCACGCGGTACTCCTCCAAGACGAGCTTTTTGCCGCGGTAATGCACGGCGCTGTCGCCGCCCAACCCGAAGGTGCGGATGAGCATTCCGTCCACATAGGTGCGCCACTTGCCGACCGTGACGCCGCCCTCCGCGCGGACGGGCACCCCGCCGCGGACGATGGCAATATCCGTTGTCGTTCCGCCCATATCGACGATGACGGAATTTTTCTCGCGCGAAAGACCGTAGCCGCCCGCGACGCTCGCCGCGGGGCCGCACAGAAGCGTTTCGACGGGGTGCTTGCGCGCGAACTCCTCCGTCATCAGACTGCCGTCGCTGCGCATGATGACGAGGGGCGAATCGATGCCGCGCTTTTGCATGGCGCGGCGCACGGCGCGCAGGAAATCCTCGATGACGGGGTACAGCCCCGCATTGAGCAGGGTACCCGCGCCGCGCTGCAGGCTGTTCGGCTCGCGGAACAACTCATACCCGCAGGTGACGGGGATATCCGCGATTTTTGCGATGCGCTCCTTCGCTTCCTTTTCGATGACGGCGCCGTTTTTGAAGGAGTACAACTCGATGACGCCGATGCCGTCCAGCCCGCGGCAATTCTCGCGCACGTCCGCCTCGAACTTTTCCCAATCGGGATAGGCGTCGATCTGCCCCGAAATATCGGTATGGCAGGGTTCGACGAGGATCTCCCCCACAGGCGGCAGACCGTATTCCACGCCGTATTTTTTGAGGATGTCCTTATCCCCGTTGAAGAACACGAGCTTTGCCGCGCCGCCTTTACCCTCCACGCAGGCGTTCGTGGCGAGCGTGGTGGAGAGGGAGAGCATGCGCACTTCCTTGAAATGCTCGTCCGGGAGCGCGTCGAGCGCGTTCCCGATGCCGACGCACAGGTCGTTTTTCGTGGTGAGCGCCTTGGCGGCGTGCAAAATCTTTTTTGTTTCAAAATCGTAGAGGACGGCGTCCGTATAGGTGCCGCCCGTGTCGATGCCGATCGCAAGTTTCAATCCGGTTCCTCCCGCCGCCCCTGCGGAACGGCGTTTTTTTTGCAGTGCCGCAGTCAGACCGCAAAGGCGCGCACCGCTCGTTGTATTCCCGAATAGTATACCACGCCCGATCGGAAAAAGCACCTTTCTATTTTGCGGAAAATCGGTATTCTTTTGCT
>CAJFFD010000102.1 GCA_904373255.1 uncultured Clostridia bacterium
CTGTCGGTAAAACGGCGCGAAACGGTTTCGACGATGCCGTAACATTCCATCGCCGCCTGCGAAGCGACCTTCGCGATCGCCATATCGGAAATTGTGATTTTGCCGTAGGCATTGCTCGTATTTACTGACATAAAACGCACTCCCGTACCACGCGTGAGCGATACGGCGCACCGCATTCCTTCTCGCATGTTACATTCATATTCTATACTATTTTCGTCCATTTTGCAAGGAAAAAGTTTACTTCCCCGCCCATTTTTTTATTTTCGACGAAAATTTGCGGAAAAACACGCAAAATCGATTGATTTTTTTTACTCGTTTTGGTATAGTATCTATGCTCGTTTTGAGCGGGGCGGCTTTTTGCGCCCATTTTGCAAGACTACGACCGTGGAGGTGTGAAATATGTCGAGAGTGTGCAGCGTCTGCAACAAGGGTCAGACTTCGGGCAACAACGTCAGCCACAGCAACCGCAAGACGAGGAGAACTTTCAAAGCGAACGTACAGAAAGTGAAAATCGTGAAAGACGGAAAGATCGAATCCGCTTACGTCTGCGCGCGTTGCCTCAAGAGCGACAAAGTGGAACGCGCTTAATTGAATCGAGAATTGTGAAGGCCTCCCCTATCGGGGAGGCTTTTTGCGGTTTTTGCGGCTGCGCACGAGACCGGTTTCTCACAATGCCCTGTCGGGCATTGCTCGCTTCCGCCTCGGCTCCGCCGCTTTGTTCACGAAAATCTCGCTCGCTTTGCTCCCTGCGATTTTCCGTGAGTTTTTGGTTTTATAATAATTAACTGCGCGGCCAAAAGCCACGCCTTTTGGTAAGCGCACTCAATTTGCCGCATACCTGCGGCTTGCGGGAAGAGAGTGAATTTTTTGCCATTTATATTATGTGTGCCCTTAAAAGGGCAAAAAAGAGGGAGAAACCGCCGCCTTGTCGGCAGGTTTCTCCCTCAAAATCTCGACTTTTTCTTTTGTCAGCTCAAAAGAAAAAGTGAGAACTTATTTCAGCAAAAAGCAGCTCGTATATGCGATGGTGTTCTTGCCGTAGTTGTACGGGATGCCCGAAAGTTCGCACACTTTGCTCACCCACAATCCGTACGCCTCCATGGACGAATAGGAATCCTCGGGGAAGCGGCAGGGCGCATCGGGATAAGTGCAGCTCTTGCACCGCCGGCAGGTGCCCGCGCCCATTCCCAATACGTCGGGATACATCGCCTTGATCTTCCGCATCATCTTGATGAAGCAGTCCGCGTGCTCCTTGCCCGCGTTCTCGATCGTTTCGTAGTCGTACTCGTCCTCCATGTGCCCCACCGTCTGCACGATCATGCCGAAGGAATACTGTGCGGCGAGCGCGGCGGACTCTTCCAGCGTGCCACACGCGGGCGGGCAGCGCCAGTTCCTGCCGTAGGCATGGCACTTATCCGCACTGCACATCTGCCGCACTTCGGGCATGAACACAAGCGCCTTGAGATTCAGCTGCCCCGCATTCGAAAAGCCCTCTTCGAGCGCCAATTTTTTCAATTCCTCTACCGAATATTCCATCGTTTTTCTCCCGAATTACAAAACGGATATAAAAATAATATAGTGTATTATAGCACGGCGGAATACGCTTTGCAATTCCTTTATTTGCGTAAAATCAGCAATATTTTGTTATACAGCCGACGGGCGCACCGAAGTGCGCCCGCCTTTTTCATTCGCTTACTTTTCCTTTGTATTTACGAACAGGCGGAGCACCGCCTGCACGGTCTTCGGCGGTTTGATGCAGATGATGCGGATCATACCATCTCCTCCCGCACGACGAAAATAAAGAGCGCGCCCTCCGCGCAATCGATGCGCGCGCAGTCTTCTTCGACCACGTTGCTCACACCGCGGCAGCTGCCTGCCGTGAGCGTAAGGTCGATGAGCGGATAGCGCAGCCCTTCACTCTCCAATATATGCGCCCGCTCCCCCACGGGTGCGAGCGAGAGCGTTCTGCCACGCAGGCCGCGCCATTCGATTTTTCCGCTTCCGCAGGAAATATCCGAATACCTTGTATGCAGTACGGCGCGGGCGCCCGCTTTATGCGCCGCGTACAAGAGCTGCATATTGCCGAACAAATGGTCTTCCCTGCCGCCGCCCCCGCCGTAAATGTCGATCTCGCGGATGCCCTCCTTCAAAAGGATGTCCAGCGCGATCTCACCGTCGGTGAAATTTTTGCGGCTCGGGTAGACGACCGCGTTTTCGGGGATATAGCCGAGCGAATCGAAGTCGCCCGCCTTGATGTCGATGCGCGCCTTCCCTTCCGCCCAACGGAGAGCGCCGTCGCAGCAGACGACGAGCGCGTTATCGCAGTCGATCTCCCCCTGCCACGGCTCGCCGTTGAGGAGAATGACGCCCCTCTTCCGTTCCGCCATGCGCTTACACCCCGCCGCGGAGCGCCGCGATCGTCTTTGCCATGTCCGCCGAGCGGAACACGGTGTTGCCCGCCACGAGCACGTCGACGCCCGCGCCGACGATGCGCGCCGCATTCTCCTCGGTGACGCCGCCGTCGATCTCGACGAGGCAGTTCAGCCCGTGCGAAAGGATATAATTTTTCGCCTGTTCCGCCTTGGGAAGGGTGCGCTCGATAAACTTCTGCCCGCCGAGTCCCGGATACACGCTCATCACGAGGAACATATCGCACAGCTCCAACGCGCTCTCCGCCGCCGCAAAGGGGGTATCGGGGCTGATGACCGCGCCGCACTTTACCCCGAAAGAGCGGATAAAGCGGAGCGCTTCGGCGAGCCGCTCCCCGCACGCCTCGGCATGCACGGTGATATAGTCCGCACCCGCTTCGACAAAATCCTTGACCTTGGCAATGGGGTCGACGACCATCAGATGCACGTCGAGCGGAAGTTTTGTGTGCGGGCGGATCGCCGATACCATCTGCGAGCCGAAGGTGATGCGCGGCACGAAGGAGCCGTCCATCACGTCGCAATGAATCAGGTCAGCGCCGCATTGTTCCAATTTTTCGATTGCCGCGCCCATCGCGGCGAAATCCGCCGACAGAATGGACGGCGCTATTTTTGTTTTCTGCATTTCATTATTCTCCCGATTTCTCTTTTAAATGCGACGCGCGCAGCTGCCCGCACGCCCCGCCGATGTCCGCGCCGATCTGCCGCCGCAGCGTTGCCGATAACCCGCCCCGCTCCAACAATCCCAAAAAGCGGTAGGCTTCCTTTTCGGAGATGCCCGCAAGGTGCTTTTCCTTGACCTCGTTGAGGCGGATGAGGTTGACGTGGCAGGGTCTGCCTTTCAGGAGCGCGATGAGCTTTTCGGCGTGCTCGCGCCCCG
>CAJFFD010000103.1 GCA_904373255.1 uncultured Clostridia bacterium
TCAATATTTCGGTAAATTCCATATCTATATGATATAGAATTTTCTATAAAAATACTTGACTTGTAGAAAATTCTATCATATGATATTTTGCAGGGGAGGCAAATATGGATATGCGAGAGGGGATGTGCAATAAATGCCGATATTTTATCAAGGTCGATGCGAGGCAGGAATATTGCCGCTGTCCGCATTGTGGGGAACTGCTGAATGTGCGCGAGGCATTGGAAAGGTATCGGCAGGCGGCGTTGCAACCTTATTTATCGGAAGAATCGTGTTCCGTTAAAATCAGTTTTTGCGGCGGAGCAGATAAGCCAGCAAAAAAATAAAATAATCACTCGAAAAAGGCAAAACCGCGCTTTTAGCGGCTGCGCACGAGGCAAGTTTGTCGCAATACCCTGACGGGCATTGCTCGCTTCTGCCTCGGCTCCGCCGCCTTGTTCACGAAAATCTCGCTTCGCTGCGATTTTCCGTGAGTCTGCGGTTTTATATTTTTAATAATCACTCGAAAAAGGCAAAACCGCGCTTTTTGCTTTTGCCGCGTGTCCGTGGGCTTTCTCTCAAATCAAGCGAATCGCAGGAACTCTTTTCCGAGATTCGCGCGAAGGGTTTCGTTATTTTTGTGAGATTTTAACGCATTGCCCCGTCTCCGCGTCCTGGAACATCATCCAATATCCCTTGCCGTCCGGGTCGAACAGCGAAAGGGGCAGAAAGGAACATTTCCCCTTGAACGCCTCGGGCGGCTCGCCCCGCTTTTCCGCGGGCACGCCGTAGCATATGTATTTCGGTCTCTTTTCGTCGGAGATCACGCCCACC
Source organism: uncultured Clostridia bacterium (assembly GCA_904373255.1). GTDB lineage: Bacteria > Bacillota > Clostridia > Christensenellales > Borkfalkiaceae > Borkfalkia. The sequence continues at coordinate 811 of CAJFFD010000103.1, forward strand.
GTGTAGTATTTGTTGCGCGCAAACGTCACCCGCGCCCAGCGCGAGAGGGGCACGCATTTTTCCAGCTCCTCCTCCGCGGGGTGGGTCGAAAACAGATCGTTGAGCTCGCCCTTCACTTTATCGTAGTAGCAAGCTCCCTCATCCTCTCGGAGATTTTCGCTCCCCGCGAATCGGAATAGGCTTTGAGCATCTTCATCTTCTCCAGCGATTTCTTCGCTTCCCGCCGCCTCTCTTCCTTCCTCGTCGGAATTTCCCGCATTTCCGTCCTCCCGTATCTTCAAATTTTTCTTGTCCACGTCCGCAAATTCAAAGTAGTTCTCCGTCGCCACCACCTCGTCGTCGTAGGTCGGCGGGCATTCGCCGCGCAGCTCCTGCGGTTCGCCCTGCGGCAGTGCCTGCGGCTTGCCCTTTTCTGGCGGAACGCCGCCGGTTTGCGCTTTGCCCGCCGCTCCTCCGCCTGCCCGGGGTTTGGGCGAGCCCTTTGCGTCGGCGGCGCTCTCCGTTATGCCGGGCGTTTCTTCCTCGCCGAGGGAGGCGCACATCTTCTTCACGTCGTACGTCCTGTCGCCGCACTTGCCGAAGGCGACGGGCGTTATTTTGCTCCTCGCAAAGCACACGAGGCACCCGAACCCGTCCGCAATGTCGAGCGAGCTCGCCTTTTTTACGGTCATGCCTGCGGGGGAGGGGATATCGAAGGATTCCTTTCCGCCGTGTGCGTCGCAGAGGAGCAGGCGGTACCGCCCGCCCGAGAGGGGCGCAAAGCCGATGAGCGCAAGGGTCAGCGTAAGCCTGCCCGCAAAGTTCTCCGCCGTGAGCAGGGCGGAAACCTTTTTCCCGTCGGCGGCAAAGCCGGAGGAGAGCTGCTTCAAGATGCAAAGTTTTTTGATGTAATTCATATCGCACCGAAGGCGCGGTGCGCCCGTTTGCGCCCGCGCAAAATGGAATGCCGGCTCTGTGCCGCGTGCGCGGCGCGCATGCCGCCACGGCGGGCGACGTGCGCATCGTTCCCGGCGGAATATGTATCATTATAATTATTCTCGTACGGATGAAAATATACGCTTTTGCCGAAAAAAGCCGAAAACAGCCGAAAGTGCGGCGCGCATAAGCCTTTTCACACTTTTTTCACCTGTTTGCGCCCCGAAAAACCGCGGTTAAATTGTTTACTTTTTCGGGGAATTGGGGTATAATGTCAATAACCGATAAATTCAGGTAAGAAAATCTTGCAAAAGGAGATCATATACATGAACATGACCGAAAACAGGAAAGTGTTGAAGTTCATCGACGAGAGTGCAGCTCTCTGCCAGCCGGACAACATCGTCTGGATCGACGGAAGCAAAGAGCAGCGCGATGCGCTCCGCGCCGAGGCGTGCGCTTCGGGCGAACTCATCAAACTCAACGAGGACTTGCTCCCCGAGTGCTTCCTGCACCGCACCGCCGTCAACGACGTCGCGCGCGTGGAGGACAGGACTTTCATCTGCTGCAAGAATAAGGAAGACGCCGGCCCCATCAACAACTGGATGGATCCGAAGGAAGCCTACAAAATGGCGGGCGACATCTTCAAAGGCTCCATGAAGGGCAGAACGATGTACGTCATTCCCTACAGCATGGGCATCGTCGGCAGCGAATTTTCCAAGATCGGCATCGAACTCACGGACAGCATCTACGTTGTCCTGAATATGGAGATCATGACGCGCGTCGGCACCGACGTTCTGGAAGCGCTGGGCAAAGACGGCGACTTCGTCAAGGGTCTGCACTCCAAGTGCCAGCTTGACGAGAGCAAGCGCTACATCCTGCACTTCCCCGAGGATGATACCATCTGGTCGTGCAACAGCGGCTACGGCGGCAACGTTCTGCTCGGCAAAAAGTGCTTCGCGCTCCGCATCGCGTCGTACCTGGGCAAAAACGAGGGCTGGATGGCAGAGCACATGCTCATTCTGGGCTTTGAAAAGCCGGACGGCGACACCAAGTACATCGCGGCGGCGTTCCCGTCGGCATGCGGCAAAACCAACCTCGCCATGCTCATCCCGCCCGAAATCTACCGCAACAAGGGCTATAAGATCTGGACGGTCGGCGACGACATCGCCTGGATCCGCGTCGGCGCGGACGGCAGGCTGTGGGCGATGAACCCCGAAAACGGGTTCTTCGGCGTAGCGCCCGGCACGAACGAAAAATCCAACCCCAACGCGCTGCACACCACGCAGAAGGGTACGATCTTCACGAACGTCGTACTGAATACGGACAACAACACCGTTTGGTGGGAGGGGTTGGACAAGAACCCGCCCAAGCACGCTATCGACTGGAAGGGCAACCCGTGGGACGACGAAGCGAAGGCTGCCGGCGTAAAGGGCGCGCACCCCAATTCGCGCTTTACCGCCCCCGCAAAGAACTGCCCCTGCATCAGCAAGGAATTCGATAACCCGAAGGGCGTGCCC
>CAJFFD010000104.1 GCA_904373255.1 uncultured Clostridia bacterium
GGCGGCGAGCGTTTCGCCCGTCTTTGTGTGATAGGTCAGGCTCACGTCCTTGAATTCCAGGAGCGGCCCCGTTTGATGTTCGTTCATTTGCGTTTCCTCTAAATAAGAAGCGCGGCGGGCAGAAATTCCATTCCGCCCGCCGCGGCAATAGTGTGGTTTGGTACAGTTTTTCAGCGGACGTATATCAAAAATCTTGTCATGCGTTCAATTCTTTGTAGATGGCGGAGGAGTAGGAGGTGTCCACCAGGTCGGCAAAATCCACCCTCCGCTCCAGCTCGCCCGAGTTGTCGATGATGTCCTGCAGACGGTTGAAGGCGTCCTCGGTCATCGTCATGTCCGTCTGCCACGCGTCGATGGACTTGTAGCTCTGGAGCGACGTTTCGAGGGAGGAAAGCTGTGTGCCGTCGAAGTAGGGTTCCAAAAGCTTCGCCGCTTCCGCATTGTCGGCGGAGTTCACATAGGCGATGCCGCGCATCACCGCGCGCAGGAATCCGTTGATGATGTCCTCGTTGTCCTCGATATAGTTCTCGCGTGCGATGTAGCAGGTGTAGGGCACCTCGCCCGACGCTTCGCCGACGGAGGCGACAACGTACCCCTTGCCCGCCTTCTCGTATTCGGAGGCGACGGGTTCGAACATGGTGCAGTAGTCCGCCGTGCCCGACTCGAAGGCGGCGGTCATGTAGTTGAAGTTGATGTCCTTGTTCAGGGTCACGTTCTGCCCGTCGTACAGCCCCGCGTTGTTGAGCACATATTCGAAGGTCATTGCGGGAACGCCGCCCGGTCTGCCGGCGAGGATCTCCTTGCCCTCGAGGCTCGTTTTCCAGTCGAAGGTGTCCGCCTCGTCCACGCGGGAAACGAGGAAGGAGCCGTCGCGCTTGGTCAGCTGCCCGAACACGGTCGGCACGTTGTTGGAGCCGCCGACGAGCACATACAGCGCCGCCTCGGGGCCGCAGAAGCCGATGTCGCAGCTGTCGGAAAGCACGGCCGCCATCACGGCGTCGGCGCCGCCGCCGTTGGTGAGTTCGATTTCGATGCCTTCTTCCTCGAAATACCCGAGGGCGTCGGCGATGTACATGGGCGCGTAGAACACGGAGTGCGTCACCTCGTTCACGCGTACCCGGGTCAGCCCGTCTCCGCCGGTATCGTTGCACGCGGAGAGCGGCAGAACGGCGAAGAGGGCGCATAAAATTGCGGTCAGAATCTTTTTCATTTGGAATTCTCCGTAAAAAATTTTTCAATACTACATGGTATGCGGCGGGCGGAGAATTTGACAGGGGTATTTGCAAGCCGGCGCAAACATACGGGCAGAATGTTCCGCGGCGGCAGGTGTTTGCGCGAATATTTCTGCGGCGGCGCGGCAGGGGCGTTCGGTTGCCTCCCGCAAATTATTTCCGCTTCCGCCTCGCCCGTCTTTTCGGTTGACAAGGCGAAGGGTTTTTATTATAATAAATAGCGGAATATTTGCGGCAGGTTTACGGCTACTTATACGGCGGTAAACTTGTTTTTTTCACGAGGAAAGAGAGACATGGAAATGCAGAAGAACTACAACCCCAAAGACTTTGAGGACAGGCTGTACGCCGAATGGATGGACAAGAACTACTTCCGCGCGGAAGCCGACCCCTCCAAAATTCCGTTTACCATCGTCATTCCGCCCCCGAACATCACGGGTCAGCTGCACCTGGGTCACGCGCTCGACAACACCATCATCGACGCGCTCATCCGCTTCAAGCGCATGCAGGGGTATTCCGCCCTGTACCTGCCCGGCTGCGACCACGCTTCCATCGCCACCGAGGTCAAGATCGTCGAACAGATGAAAAAAGAGGGCCTCACCAAAAACGACGTGGGGCGCGAAGGATTCTTACAGCGCGCCTGGGCGTGGAAGGAAAAGTACGGCGGCCGCATCGTCGAACAGATGAAAAAAATGGGCGTCTCCTGCGACTGGTCGCGCCTGTCGTTTACCATGGACGAAAAGTGCTCCCGCGCCGTGCGCGAGGTGTTCGTCAACCTCTATAATAAGGGTCTCATCTACCGCGGCGACCGCATCATCAACTGGTGCCCCGGCTGCAAAACGGCGCTCTCCGACGCGGAAGTGGAGTACAGCGAGGACGCGTCCTTCTTCTGGCATCTGAAATACCCTGTCAAGGACAGCGACGAGTCCATCATCGTCGCCACGACCCGCCCCGAAACCATGCTGGGCGATACCGCCGTTGCCGTCAATCCCAAGGACAAGCGGTATAAAAACATGGTGGGCAAGACCCTCGTCCTGCCCCTCGTCGGCAGGGAAATCCCCATCGTCGCCGACGACTATGTGGATATGGAATTCGGCTCGGGCGCCGTCAAAATCACGCCCGCGCACGACCCGAACGACTTCGAGGTCGGCATGCGCCACGACCTGCCCGTCATCCGCGTCATGAACGACGACGGCTCGATGAACGAAAACGCGGGCAAATACGAGGGATTGGATCGCTTCGAGGCGCGCGAAAAGATCGTCGAGGACTTGAAGGCGTGCGGCGCGCTCGTCAAAATCGAGCCGCACAGCCACAACGTGGGGCATTGCTACCGCTGCAAGAGCACGGTCGAGCCGATCGTTTCCAAGCAGTGGTTCGTCAAGATGGAGCCGCTCGCCGGCCCCGCCATCGACGCGGTCGCCCGCAATAAAATCAAATTCACCCCCGAGCGGTTCTCGAAAATTTACTTCAACTGGATGGAGGGCATCAAGGATTGGTGCATCTCCCGCCAGCTTTGGTGGGGGCACCGCATCCCCGTGTGGTACTGCCAGGACTGCGGCGAGGTCATCTGCTCCAAAACCGACCCCGCCGAATGCCCGCACTGCCATGGCACAAATCTCAAACAGGACGAGGACGTGCTGGATACCTGGTTCTCCTCGGCTCTGTGGCCCTTCTCGACCCTCGGCTATCCCGACAAGACGGAAGATTTCAACTATTTCTATCCGACCGACGTTCTGTCCTGCGGGTACGACATCATCTTCTTCTGGGTCGCCCGCATGATCTTTTCGGGCATCGAGCACACCAAAAAGGTGCCCTTCCGCGACGTGCTGCTGCACGGCATCGTGCGCGACGAGCAGGGCAGAAAGATGTCCAAGTCCCTCGGCAACGGCATCGACCCGCTGGAAGTCATCGACGAATACGGCGCCGATTCCCTGCGCTTCGCGCTCATCACGGGCGTCGCGCCCGGCAACGACAGCCGTTACAGCAAGGGCAAGGTCGAGGCGGC
>CAJFFD010000105.1 GCA_904373255.1 uncultured Clostridia bacterium
TTTAGGCCGAATGTTTTATAGAGGCCACTCGTTCCTCTGCGTGCTTACCTTTCCGCGCACCGGCAATCGAAACCGGTTCTGCCCCATGGCGGGATAGCCGAAAAACTATCCCTCTCTATTATTATACTGCTTTTTCTCTTAAAATGCAAACGGAGTGACCTGATAGACGTAATAATTCAGCCAATTCGTGTAGAACAGGTTCGCCGCGCTCGTCCATGTGACTCTGACGCTCGTGTGCGTGTCGTCGGTGAAATAATTGAAGGGCGGCGCGATGGGCAGCCCCTTCGCCACGTCGCGCTCGTATTCCTTTTTGAGCGTGTCGCGGTCGTATTCCATATGCCCCGTCAAAAAAATCTTTTTATTGTCCTTCGACTTGGCGATGGAAAGCCCCGTATACTCCGATTCGCTCAGAATCACGAGATCGTCCGCCTTTTTTACGTCTTCGATGTCCACCGTCGTGTGGCGGGAATGCGGGATGTAGAATACGTCGTCGATGCCCTTCAAGAGCGGGTCATGCTGCTCGAGCTTCTTTTTATGCGGAAACACTCCGAACAGCTTGGTCGGCAAGAGGTGCTTTTCGATGCCGTAGTGATAGTACAGCGCCGCCTGCGCCCCCCAGCAGATGTATATGGTGCTCGTGACGTTTTGATCCGCGAAATCGAAGATCTTCGTCAGCTCCTTCCAGTAGGCGACCTCCTCGAAGGGCATGACCTCGACGGGCGCGCCCGTGATGATCATGCCGTCAAAGTGCTTTTCCCGGATGTCGTCAAACCTTTTATAAAATTTTTCGAGGTGTGCCGCGGCAGTATTTTTGCTCTTGTACGATTCGGTGTACACGAGCGTGACGTTGACTTGCAGCGGCGAATTGGAGAGAAGGCGCATGAACTGCGTTTCCGTTTCCACCTTGGTCGGCATGAGGTTTAAAATGGCGATCTCCAGCGGGCGGATGTCCTGCGTGAACGCCCGCTCGTCGCTCATAACGAAAATATTCTCCTGTTGGAGCGCCGCATAAGCGGGTATATCCTTGGAAATGACGATAGGCATTGCTCTCTCCTCCTCTTTTGTTCTGCACACAACACAGCGCAAATTTCGTTCGCCACACAAAATGGCGCAAAATTTGCAGACCGTTTGCGAAATTGTGTAACCTATTATTATTCAACGGGCACGAAACTGACGGTAAAATCTCCGACCTGCGCGGTGATGCAGAGCGTCTCCTTCCCGTCCGCTTCCGTGCGGATACCGCACGTCCACAGCGATTCCTCCCCGCCCTGCCCGACGGTGAGGCAGAGGGTGCCATCCGCCATTTCCTCCGCCGTATAGCTTCCCGAAAGCACGGTTTTCCCCTGCTGTTCGACGGCGTATTTCCCGCCGCCGAAATTGCAGGTATAAAAGTCCTCCGTGACTGTCTGCCCGCCGTACTCGTCGCCGACGGAATAATTCGCCTCGCCGTCGCCGAAAAATTCCAGCTCCCACGCGCCGACTTCGGATACATCTCCGCCCGCGCAGGCGACCGCGGCAAAGCACAGGCAGAGCACCAATGCGACCGCCAGCGCCGCAATAAATTTTTTCATTACATTCTCCCTTAAATCTTCGCCAAAGCCTGCTCGAGGTCGGCGATGATGTCGTCTGGATGTTCGATGCCGACAGAGAGGCGCACGAGATTTTCGGGTACGCCTGCAGCCTTCAGCTCCTCGGGCGTGAGCTGGCGGTGCGTGGTGGAAGCGGGATGGAGAATGCAGCTGCGCGCGTCGGCGACATGCGTTTCCTGCGTGATGAGCTGAAGCGCTTCCATAAATTTCGCCGCCTGCTTCACGTCGCCCTTGATGCCGAAGCTGAGCATGCCGCCAGTGCCGTTCGGCAGATATTTCTGCGCGAGCGCATGGTATTTATTATCGGGCAGGGAGGCGTGCAGAACCCAGTCGATCTTCGGGTGTTTGGAAAGATAAGCCGCCGCCTTTGCCGCATTGGAAGAATGCCGCTCCATGCGAAGCGCGAGCGTATCGCAGCCCAGCCAGCTCAAAAAGGCGTTCTGCGGGCTCATGATGGCGCCCAGATCGCGCATCATCTGCGCGCGGCACTTGGTCGCGAACTGCGCGGCGGGGAGGTCGGCGTATACCAAACCGTGGTAGCTTTCGTCCGGTTCGTTGAAGGAGGCGTAGCGCTTGTTCCCCTTGAAATTAAAGTTGCCGCCGTCCACGATGACGCCGCCGAGCGCCGCCGCATGCCCGTCGAGATATTTTGACGAGGAATGCACGACGACGTTCACGCCCCAATCGAAGGGCTTGCACAGCACGGGCGTCGCGAGCGTGTTGTCGTCCGCATAGACGACGCCGTGCTTTTGGGCGATGTTCGCGATCTTTTCAAAATCAATGATTTTAATGGAAGGGTTGGCGACCGTTTCGGTGAAAATCAGCTTGGTTTTATCGTCGATGAGTTTTTCGATGTCCTCGGCGGAATCGTCGGGGTCGAAAAAGCGGGTCTGAATGCCGAGCTTGGGCAGGGTGACGGCAAAGAGGTTGAAACTGCCGCCGTAGATCGCCGCGGAAGAGACGATGTTGTCGCCCGCGCCGCACAGCGTGAGCGCCATGAGCAGGATCGCAGACATTCCCGACGCGCAGCCGATGCCCGCAACGCCCCCTTCCAGCGCCGCGACCTTGCCCTCGAACGCCGCAACGGTGGGGTTTGCAAGGCGGGTATAAAAGTAGCCGTCCGCCTTCAGATCGAATAAATCCGCCATTGCCTGCGTGCTGTCGTAGGCGAACGTGGTGCTCTGCACGATGGGCGGAATGCGCGATTCGCCCGACTTCGGGCTGTAACCGCCCTGTACGCAGATCGTATCCTGTTTGTAACTCATAGTATTTTATCTCCGTTTTGAATGCTTGTTATTCCGTTCGGAATTCTGCCGACGGCTCCGTTTTGGCTGAACGTTGCCGCTTTTTTGTGCCGCTTTGCAAACTTCAGGCGTATTCCTTGATGCGCCTGTCCGTATCGCGCTTGATGTCCTTTTCTTTGAGCGATTGCTTTTTGTCGTAGGTGTGCTTGCCGCGGCAGAGAGCGACCTCCACCTTGACGAGCGCCCCCGAAAAGTAAATTTTCAGCGGCACGAGGGTGTACCCCTTTTCGTTGACCTTGCCGACGATTTTGGAAATTTCCGACTTGTGCAGCAAAAGCCGCCTGTCCCGCCGCGAATCGCGGGTGTTGAAGGCGCCGCTC
>CAJFFD010000106.1 GCA_904373255.1 uncultured Clostridia bacterium
AAAAAGCGGGTTCCGCCTTACGACAGAACCCGCCATCTCAATAAATGCTATTTTATAAAATCTTTTCGGAAAGAAGCCGAATTCCTTTTCCCTCCAACAACCTGACGGCGCGGTCGGTATCCTCGACGCGCATCAGTATTTTGGCTGAATTATGATTTGTGAGCACGAACGAATACAGATACTCGATATTCATGTTCGCCTCCTCCATCAGAGCCACGACCTCGGCGAGGGCATTGGGTTTGTCGTCCACTTCCACGCCGATGAGCTCGGTGATGCCGACGGTAAAGCCCTCTTTTTTGAGGATTTCGTACGCCCGCTCGTTATCGCGCGCGATAAACCGGACAATTCCGAAATCTTTTGTATCCGCGATGGAAAGCGTAACAAAATCGATGCCCGCCTTGCCCAAGGCATTGGTAAGCTTGTAAAGCCTGCCGGGTCTGTTTTCCATAAATACGGACAGCTGTTTGACTAACATAATTTCCTCCCTATCTCTTTTAATTTCTTCTGTCAATAACGCGCACCGCTTTGCCTTCGCTGCGCTGGATGGAGCCGCTCTCACACAGTTTGATTTTCGCGCTCAGACCGATATAGGAATTGACTTCCGTTTCCACCTTCCTTTTGATGGACTCAATGTCAGAAACCATGTCGGGCGCGAGGTTGCCCGCGAGTTCGATGTCGATCTCCATCACGTCGAGATTATTGATGCGGTCGACATAGATCATATAATGCGGCGAAACGCCCGCAACGTTCATGATCGCCGCCTCGATCTGCGACGGGAATACGTTGACGCCGCGGATGATGAGCATGTCGTCCGAACGCCCCTTGACCTTGCTCATCTTGACCGTCGTTCTGCCGCAGGCGCACTTGCCCGCTGTGAGCGTACATAGATCGCGCGTGCGGTAGCGGATGAGCGGCTGACCGGTCTTCGTTATGGTCGTGAACACCAATTCACCCTCGCTGCCGAACGGAAGCGGTTCGAGCGTTTCGGGGTCGATGATTTCGGGGATAAAGTGATCTTCCTGCACATGGCTGCCGCACTTCTGCATACATTCCATCGCGACGCCCGGGCCGGAAATTTCCGAAAGCCCGTAGATATCCAGCGCGTCGATGTGCAGAAGGCGCTCCAGCTCCTCGCGCATCTGATACGTCCACGGCTCCGCGCCGAACGCGCCGCCGACGAGGGAAAAGTCGTCGATGTTCATGCCCGCCTTTTCGATCTCAGTACCGAGAAAAATCGCATAGGAGGGCGTGCAGCAAAGGTGCGTTGCGCCAAAGTCGCGCAGCAGGGTGAGCTGGCGGATGGTGTTGCCCGCGCTCGCGGGAACGGTGCTCGCGCCGATCTTCTGCGCACCGTAGTGCGCGCCAAGTCCGCCCGTGAACAGACCGTAGCCGTAGGCGACGTGTACGAGCGAATCCTTCGTGACGCCCGCCATCGCCAGCGAGCGCGCCGCGACTTCCGCCCAGATGTCGATGTCGTTCTGCGTGTATCCGACGACGGTGAGTTTGCCCGTCGTACCCGAGGAGGCATGCACCTCGACAATGTCCTTTTGGTCGGCGGAATAGAAGCCAAACGGATACGCCGCGCGCAGGTCGTGCTTGACGGTGAACGGGAGCTTGCTCAAATCGGAAACGCTCCGGATATCGGAGGGTTTGATTTTGAACTCATCCATCTTGGCGCGGTAGGGTTTGCAATGCTCATAGACGTATTTGACCGTCTTTTTCAGCCGCTCGCTCTGCAAATTTTCCATCTCCGAGCGCGACAGGCACTCGTATTCGGGCTGATAGATGTAATCTTTCAATTTCGATTTTGCCATGCTCTTCCCCTCTTTTCAGTTTTACTTAAACGGCTTGGTAGCCGAGGTCAAACGCCTTTTTGTTCATCTCGACCGTCTTCTGCGGGATACTCGAAAGGAGCGCCGCTTCGAACTTTTCGCGCTCGTAGCCGAGCTTTTTGCAGAGCGCGCCCAGCATGACGGAGTTTGCCGCCTTCGCGTTGCCCGCCTGCAATGCGAGTCCCAGCGCGTCGACGCCCGTGCCGTGCAGTTTCGCCTCAATTCCCTGCGGGTACTGCGCCGCGCCCGTGACGACGGGCATGGGCATGATCTCCTGCGTGGAATACAGTACCTCGCCGCCCTCTTTCAGATAGTGCGCGTAGCGGAGCGCCTCCAGCTTTTCAAAGGCGAGGATGAGGTCGGCCTGCCCCTCGTCGATGATGGGCGAGGCGATCTTTTCGCCGATGCGGACGTATGTCATGACGGAGCCGCCGCGCTGCGCCATGCCGTGCACCTCGCTCAGCTTCACGTCGTAACCCTCGTCCAATGCGTATTTTCCGAGAACGCGGCTCGCGAGCAGGGTACCCTGCCCGCCGACGCCGACGATGAGAACGTTCAGATTTTTCATTTTATTTGCCCTCCCCTTCGATGGCGCCGAACTTGCAGACATTCCGGCACAGCCCGCATTCGGTACAGAGCGAGACGTCGATGGTGATACCGTCCTTGCCGTTGACGATGGCGGGGCAGCCGAGCTTTAAACACGCCTTGCACTTTTTGCACTTATCGTTGACGCGGAAGCCGTTGTACAGTTTTTTGGTGAGAAGGACGCACGGGCGCTTGGCGATGATGACGGAGACCTCCTCCTTCGCCAACTCCTCTTTGAGCGCCGCTTCCATCGCGGAAAGGTCGTTCGGGTCGATGGTGCGCACGTTGGGCACGCCGACCGCACGGCAGACCTGTTCGAGGTCGAGTTCGTATGTAGGCTCGTTTTTGATGGTCTTGCCGGTGGCGGGATGGTTCTGATGTCCCGTCATGCCCGTGGTGCGGTTATCGAGAATGACGACCGTTATGTGCGATTTGTTGTACACCGCATCAATAAGCCCCGTGATGCCGCTGTGGATGAATGTCGAATCGCCGATGACTGCGACCGAATGCTTGTGCGCTTCGGAATCCGCTTTGTCGAATCCGATCGCCATGCCGACGCTCGCGCCCATGCACACGACGGCGTCCATCGAGCCGAGGGGCGGGACGGCGCCCAGCGTGTAGCAGCCGATGTCGCCCAGCACATTGAGCTTCAATTTGGACAGGACATAGAACACGCCGCGGTGCGGGCAGCCCGCGCACAATACCGGCGGGCGGGCGGGAACGCTTTCGGCGCTGCTCTCCTTCTTCTCGCCG
>CAJFFD010000107.1 GCA_904373255.1 uncultured Clostridia bacterium
GGGCAGAACTATACGGGTTATGAGATACACATGGGGCAGTCGGGCGAGCACGCGGCGGTCGTGAACAGCGGCTGCGTGTACGGCACCTATGTGCACGGCATCTTCGACGACGCGGGCGTCGCCGCAAAGATGATCGCGGCGCTGGGCGGCGCTCCCGCCGAAAACGAGGACGCGCGCGCCGTCAAGGAACGCAATTACGAGGAGCTGGCGAAGCTGTTCCGCGCGAGCGTCGATATGCAAAAAATTAAGGAGATCATCGAACATGGCATCTGATTCGCAGGCATCGGAAGGGTTGGTTCATCTCTATTGCGGCGAGGGCAAGGGCAAAACCACGGCGGCGGTGGGGCTGTGCGCCCGCGCCGCGGGCAGCGGCAAAAGGGTGCTGTTCGTGCAGTTTTTCAAGGACGGCACCTCGTCGGAGAACGCCTCCCTGCGCCTGCTGCCGACCGTGCATACGATGCATGAGCCGCGCTACTTCGGCCGCGTTTCCAACATGGGAAAAGAGGAGTTCGAGGAATGCAAGCGGGCGTATTCCGCCCTGTTCGCGGCGGCGATTTCCCGCGCCGCCGAAGAAAAGTTCGATTTGTTGGTGCTGGACGAGGCGGTTTCCTCCTGCAACCACGGCGTGATCGATGAAGGGGCGCTCCTGCGCTTTTTGAAGAGCCGCCCCGCGCGGCTGGAGGTGGTGCTCACGGGCAGGGAGCCTTCCGCGGCGCTCGTGGAGGCTGCCGATTACGTCACGGAGATGAAGAAGATCAAGCACCCCTTCGACGCGGGCGTCGTCGCCCGCCGCGGCATCGAATTTTAGCGCGGCAGGGGAGATAAATGCCTTTACAATCGGCGGCAAGTGTGCTACACTAATGCGGTGCGGAAAAGGCGGTTTGCCTTTCCCGCGCAAAATTTTCAGAACGGGTGAAACGCATGAAACGTATACTCATGATCGCCACGGGCGGCACGATCGCTTCAAAAGAAACGGCGGAAGGGCTTGCCCCTGCGCTCTCTTCGCAGGAATTGCTCGCCTGTGTACCCGAAGTAGCCAAAGCCTGTTCCGTACAGACGGTGCAGCCGTTTAATCTCGACAGCACGAATGTCCGCGCCGGGCATTGGCTCGATATTGCCCGCATCATTGAAGAAAATTACGACGGGTTTGACGGTTTCGTCGTCACGCACGGCACGGATACGATGGCATACACGGCGGCGGCGCTTTCCTATCTCGTTCAGAACAGCGCCAAACCCATCGTGCTCACCGGTTCGCAGAAGTCCGTCTATTCGCGGGATACCGATGCGCGCAAAAACCTGACGGACGCCTTTCTCTTTTGTGCGGACGACCGCGCGTTCGGCGTGCGCATCGTGTTCGACGGCAGCGTAATCCTCGGCACGCGCGCAAAAAAGACGCGAACGCGCAGCTATAATGCCTTTTCCAGCATCGATTATCCCGCCGTCGCCGTCATGCGCGAAGGCGCGCCCTTCTATTATATCGAATGGGAAAAACCCGCCTCCCCGCCCGTCTTTTACCGCGCCCTGAACGAAAATGTATTCGTTCTGAAGATGATCCCCGGTCTGCGCGCGGATATTTTTGATTATCTCGACGGGCATTGCGACGGGCTTGTGATCGAGTCGTTCGGGGCGGGCGGGCTTCCGAACTACGAAAACGACGCCTTCCGCGCCCGCCTTTCCCGGTTCCTCTCCCTCGGCAAAACGGCGGTTCTCACCACGCAGGTGGAGCGGGAGGGCAGCGCGCTGGATACCTATGCCGTCGGCAGGAAACTCCGCTCCTGCGGCCCTGTGCTCGAGGCGCGGTGCATGACGTTGGAGGCGACCGTGGCGAAACTGATGTGGATTCTGTCGTTCGCCAAGGGTAAAGATGCGGAAAAACTCTTTTATACCCCTGTCGAACGGGATATATTTTAAACGGAATAAAAAAGCGCATCGCCCGGTCAAATCAAACCGGGCGATGCGCTTTTTCAACTCGACCCCCGCAGGGCGCGGGGAATGCGCCGGAGATTCGGCGCGGCAATTCAGTTTTCCAGGCTCTCCAGATACAGAGATGCGTTCGTCGCGGCGATGGCACCGTCGGAAACGGCAGTGGAAACCTGCCGCACCGCCTTCGTGCGGCAATCGCCCGCCACAAATACGCCGGGCGTGCGCGTCTTGCAGCTTTCGTCCGCGACGATGTAGCCCGCCTCGTCCAGGTCGGCGACGTTCGCAAACGCCCCGTTGTCCGGCACCTGCCCGATCGCCACGAACACCGCGGGGATCTCCTGCCGGCAGAGGTTGCCGTCTTTATCGGTGTATTCGATGGCTTTCAGTTCGTCGTCGCCGATAAAATCGACGACGCTCGTGTCGGGGCGCACCTCGATGTTTTCCTTGGCGCGCACCGCCTTCACGAGGTTCGCGTCCCCGAAAAATTTATCGAAAAGCGTATACATATACACCTTTTTGCAGTATCCCGAGAGGAGCAGCGCATATTGCAGGGCGGTGTTGGCGTCGCCGACGAGCGCCACCTCCTGCCCCTTATAGAACGGCCCGTCACACACGGCGCAGTAGTAAACGCCCTTGCCGACCAGATCTTCGCGGTCATGCTTCGTTTTCAGGTGCTTGTGCTTCACGCCCGCGGCGATGATCACGCTCCTGCCCTCGTACTGCCCGTATTCGGTGTGTACGGCAAAGTCGCCCTCCGCCCGCTTTTCGATGCGCACAGCCTTTTCGATCTCCACCTCCGCGCCAAGCGCGTCGATCTGTTCGTACAGGTTGTCCGCAAACGCCTCGCCGCTGATCTCCTTGATGGAGGGGAAGTTCTCCAGGCGGGGCGACGTGGCGATCTGCCCGCCCAGGCTCTCTCCTTCCAGAACCAGCACCTTTTTTCCGTTCCGCAAAGCGTAGAGCGCGGAGGTCATGCCTGCCGCGCCCGCGCCGATGATGATGATGTCGTACATATCAGCCGATGCTCTCGATGTATCTGCGAATTTCGCTCGCGTTGTCGTACGTCTTGAACCCGTCGCCGTCGGGTACCAGCAGGGAGGGCGCCTTCTTTACGCCGTACTTGCGCGTGACCGCCGCATCCTGCTCGGCGTTGACGATTTTGTATTTCACGCCCGCCTTGTCGAGCATCATCTTGCTCGTCTTGCAGTTGGGGCATCCGTCGCGCGTGAACAGCACGGGGCCG
>CAJFFD010000108.1 GCA_904373255.1 uncultured Clostridia bacterium
CGAGGTGACCGTGCAGCAGATGCGCGATCTGGCGGATATGTGGGGCATCGAGTGCGTCGTCATCGACGAGAACACCGAAATCAATCAGTTCAAGAAAGAACTGATGTGGTCGGACGTCATCTGGAAGCGGAAATAGCCCGTACTTCCGCATCCCGCCGTCGGGTTGCGGGTGCGGTATGCGGCGGGGGCGGCACTGCGGCGCGGTGCCGCCCCGTTTCCGTGCGGCAGCGATAAAAAATCGCAGTCATCCGATAAAAATACGCAGGAAGAACGCGCGCAAGCGTGCTATAATGAAACAAAAAACCGGAAAGGGGATACTTTTATGCTGTATCGGGAATATATCTTCGGCGGCTGTGCCGTCCGCTATTTGCAGACGCCCGAGTTCGGCGTCGGCCTCGTGCTTTTGCCGGCAGACATGCCCGCCGAACCCGACGCGCATTTCTGCGATTCGATGGTCCAGGCGCGCCTGCGCGGCGCGCGTTCCCTCGTCGATTATTCGGAGGGGATGACCATGCGCAACTCTTCGAGCGTGCTTTTGCGCATCGAGGAGCAGTCCGCGGCCGAACATTCCGTCGTCACCTGCCTTTCGGACGGCGCGGGGAACGAATATATCCACACCCTCGAATACGACGCGGATACGGGCGTGTTTTCCGTTTGGGTGGAATACCGCAACCGCTCGGGGCGGGAACAGGTGCTCGAGCAGTTGCAGAGCTTTTCGCTCGGCGGCATCGGCGCGCCGCACGGCGGTGCATTTTCGGATATCGGCATGAAGCTCGTGCGCATGACGAGCGCCTGGAGCCGCGAGTGCCGCCTGAAAGAGGACGAGTTCTGCGAGCTGGGGCTGGATAAGAGCTGGGCGCAGCACGGCGTCAAGAGCGAACGGTTCGGGCAGGTGGGCAGCATGCCCAACCGCGGCTGGTTTCCCTTCGCCGCCGTCGAGGGCGGCGGCTGCGTCTGGGCGGCAATGCTCGAAGCGCCGTACAGCTGGCAGATGGAGGCGTACAAACTGCGCGAAACGTGCTCACTTTCGGGCGGGCTTGCCGACTACGAGTTTGGGCATTGGTTCAAAAAAATTGCAGACGGTGCGAGTTTTTCGACGCATAAAGCGGGGGAGCGCGCAGGATGCATGCAATGCCTTCGTACGCTTTCAGGACAGGCGCCTTCTCGCGTCGGGTACGCTTCCCGAAAGCGAGCAGGGAATGCCCGTTCTGTTTAACGAATACTGCACCACATGGGGCGTGCCGAGCGAGGAGAACATTCTCAGAATTTTAGAGAGCATCCGCAATCTTCCCGTCGAATATTTCGTCATCGATGCCGGCTGGTACAAGCCCGACCATTGTGATTGGGGCGCCGCCATGGGAGATTGGAATCCGAGCAAACCCCTCTTCCCGCACGGCATCAGGGCAGTTGCCGACGCGATCCGCCAAAGCGGCAAAAAGGCGGGTGTCTGGTTCGAGTTTGAAGTGGCGGGATGCGAAAGTGAAATTTACCGCCGCGAGGAGTTGTTTGTAACGCGCGACGGAATCCCGCTTACGACGGGCGCGCGGCGCTTTTTTGACCTGCGCAGCGGCGAAGTTACCGCCTGCCTTACACGCAAAATGTGCGACTTTCTGCGCGAAAACGGGTTCGAATATATTAAAATCGACTATAACGACAGCATCGGCATGGGCGTGGACGGCGCCGAAAGTTTGGGCGAGGGCGGCCGGCAGGTCGGAGAAGCGAGCATCGAATGGCTCGCACGGCTAAAAGATTCGGTTCCCGGCATCGTCATCGAAAACTGCGCGTCGGGAGGAAGCCGCATCGAACCGCTGCGCATGAGCCGCGTTTCCATGTGCAGTTTTTCGGACGCGCACGAATGCAAGGAAATTCCGCTCGTCGCCGCCAACGTTTCGCGCGTCATCCCCGCGCGGCAGAGCCAGATTTGGGCGGTCATCCGCGAAGCGGATACCCCCGCGCGCATCGTCTGGTCGCTGACGGCAGCGATGTTCGGGCGCATCTGCCTTTCGGGCGACGTGCATAAGATAACCGCAGAGCAGATGCAAAAAATCTCTGAGGGGCTTGAATTTTATTCCGCCGCCAAGGATATCGTCGCCTCGGGCGACATTGCCGACGTTTTCTGCAATATCCGTTACTACCGCGACCCGAAGGGGTGCCAGATCTATAAAAAAATATCGCAAGACAAAAGACGGATGCTCGTTTTGGCGCACTTTTTCGAGGAGCCGTTCGGCGCCTGCGAAACGGACATCGCGGGGTATCGGCTCGTTTCGGCGTACACGACGCTCGGATACGGCGCAGAAGGCGGGATTTTGCGCCTCGAACCCGAGGAGTACAGTGCGGGCGCCTTTCTATTGGAAAAAGAAGAGGAGGACTGAAAAATGCAGACGGTCGATTTCAAGCAGGTGGAGATCAAGAGCGGATTTTTCCGCGATTTGCAGACGTTGAACGCCGAAGTTTCGGTATACAATATTTACAAACGTTTTCAGGAAACGGGTCGCTTCCATGCGATGAAGTGCATCCGCGACGACGCGCGCAAGCCGCACGTCTTTTGGGACAGCGACATCGCCAAGTGGCTGGAGAGCGTCGCAAACATCCTCGCCAAAAAGCAGGACGCGCAGCTGAAACAGTGGGCGGACGAGGCGATCGCCGACATCTGCAGCAGCCAGCTGCCGTGCGGGTATTTCAACAGCTATTTTCAGGTGTACGAGCCGGAAAACATCTTCCAAAAGCGTCCCGAGCACGAGCTGTACTGCGCCGGGCATCTCATCGAGGCGGCGGTCGCCCTGCACGAGGCGGGCGTCGACGATAAGCTGTACGCCGCGATGATAAAATACGCCGACTATATCTACGAGCGGTTCTACGTCAAAAAGGACGCGGGTTTTTTCACCTGCGGCCACCCCGAAATCGAGCTGGCGCTCGTAAAGCTGTACAATTCGACGGGCGCGCAGAAGTACCTCGACCTCGCCGACTACTTCATCGAGGAGCGGGGCAGGCACAACGAGGAAACGTACGCCTTCACCTATCCCATCTATCACCAGGATCACGCGCCCGTGCGCGAACAGAAAACGGCGGAGGGTCACGCGGTGCGCGCGCTGTACCTGTATATCGCCATGGCGGACGTGGCGCGGCTGAAAGGGGATAAACAGCTCGCCGAAACCTGCGAAACGCTGTTTGAGGACATCGTCGGTAAAAAGATGTATATCACGGGCGGCACGGGCTCCTCCTACCACGGGGAAACCTTTACCTTCCCGTACGATCTGCCCAACATCTTTGCGTACAGCGAAACGTGCTCGGCGATCGCCCTGGCGTTCTTCTGCGACCGCCTCGCCAAAATCAAAAACCGCGCCGTCTACCACGAAATTTTCGAGCGCGTGCTGTACAACAACATCCTCGCGGGCGAAAGCAAGGACGGCAAGGGTTTCTTCTACGTCAATCCGCTCGAATTTCACGAGGGGATCTACGACTACAACGAGGGTCTGAAAACCAAGCTGTTCTGCCCCATCCCCGAGCGCGTGGAGGTGTTCGACTGTTCCTGCTGCCCTCCCAACCTCACCCGCTTCATCGAGAGCGTCGGCGGCTATATCTACGGCACGGAAGGGGATTTCGTGTATATCAACCAGTATATCTCGTCGTCGGTACAAGTCGGCGGCGCGAAAATCGAAATCGACAGCGAAATGCCCTACGGCGGCAGGGCGAGCTTGCGCGTTTCGGACGATTGCAGGTTAAAGCTGCGCGTTCCCGCCTGGAACAGCGGCGTTTCGATGAAGGTGAACGGCAAAGTTGTTTCGCCCGCCGCCGAGGAAGGGTATATCTCCCTCGATTGCAGGGGCGAAACGAAAATTTCGCTGGATTTCCGCATGAAGGCGAAATTCGTGTACGCGAACGAAAACGTGTGGTACGACAACGGCCGCAAGGCGGTGGAGTACGGTGCGATGATATTGTGCGCGGAGAGCGCAGACAACGGCAAAAACCTGCGCTCGGTGCGCCTCAAAAGCCTTGCGGGCGCAAAGAAGTCGGCCGGGGAATATTTCACGCTGGAAGTACCCGCCGAGCGGCTGCGCACGGGGGAGGCGCTGTATTCCTACCAGCCGCCCGTGCCCGAAAAGTTTACATTGAA
>CAJFFD010000109.1 GCA_904373255.1 uncultured Clostridia bacterium
GCAAACAGCGCGGTGAGCATGCCCGCCAAGGCGAACATATACCCGACGAACGCGAGCGAACAGAGGGCGTACGTCCGCTTTTTTTTGAACTTCGCCGCGGGCAGGGGCAGCACTGCCGCCACCCCGTACTTGACGAGGATGTCCACGGCGGCGGGAACGGTATAATACAGCTTAAAAACCATATACCCCACGGCGATCGCCGTGCCGAAAAGCGCCGTGAGAAAGATGCGCCACAGCTTTGCCTCTCCCTTGACCGTTTTGACCGCGCAGTATAAAAGCGCCGCGTCGGCGCAGAAGTTATCGAGGATGAGCGTATCGAGATAGACGACCATTTCTCCCCTCCCGCCCGCCTTTTTGCGAATTTCATTATACACCCGCGCCGCCGCCTTTTTTTGGGTACGATTGCCGAAAGGAGCCGAATTTTATACTTTCACAAAGGGCTTTCCAGGGGAAATAAAGGCATAAAAAATAACGGTTTCCTTCTTCTCTTCCAAAGAAGGAAACCGTTATCCTTTTTCCGGCAGATTCAACTGCAGGATCTGCCGGAACTTCGATTCGTCAAAATACTTTTTCTCCGCAATGTTGCCCGTCATCGCCGATAGATCTTCGAGCGAGGAGATTTCAATATCCCCGAAGTAAGATTTATCGTACTTTTTGTTCACTTCGCTGACCTCTTCGGTCATCGTTACGAGCACGCTCGACCCGTCGAAATCTTCGTCCAACGAAACGGCGGTATTTTCTTCCGCCGCCTGCGTTTCCGCAAAAGCCGAAAGAGCGCCGTACCCTGCCGAAAATGCCAGAGCCACAGCCAACACCATCCCTGCCAATAACTTCATTCGTTTCATACATGTTTCCTCCTTAATTTTCTTTCCATAAATAGATTCTTGTTGTATAGGGGCAATCGAATTTTATCCCCCCGACTTCGTACACATAAGCATCCGGACCTAAATATACAGCCGGGTAATCAGAAAGATTATCCGAAAAGCGGGCGGCATAATATCCGTTGTAGCAACCGAGATATACTTTGATAGAGAAGTTCTCCGCCGTCGCCTCCGAATGACTATCGTTGTACTCCTCCGCCATACTCTCCCGCATTTTCAGCGCCGTTTCTTCGCCCGGTTCTCCGATGGGTTCCGGCTCAAAATTTTGCAGGAGCCATTTGTTCCGCTCTATATCCCCGTTGTGGTAGGCGATATTCAAAAAGTCGCGCCAACGTATCGCGCGGGCTTCGTAAATTTCTTCCAGGCTGTACAGCGGTCCGCCTTCCACTTCCCCCGTATACACCTCCCATTCGCGGCTGCACCCGCCGAAGATGCACACCCCCGCCAGCATTACCGCCACTATTCCCGCCATTATTTTTATCCGCTTCATAGCCGTTCTCTCCTTTCTCGTCTTTTTCTGTTCGGTTGCCCTTTGCATCGGTTTTCACCCCCATTTAAGCAAAATAGCACAATGTCATTTTTCAATGGCATTGTGCTGCATCCTTGTCCGATTCCATTTGTTTGCTCTCTCACTTCTTTGCACTCTGTTTTTGTGCTACCTGTCTTTATTATAGCACGTATATTTCCTTTGTCAATATTTCCTTTAAAAATTTTTATGCAAATATACGCAATCGAAACAATTTAACTGACAAAACCTTTTCTGAAACTTTCAATTTAGTCCCAAATCGGGATTTTTAACCTATTTTCAGAACCAAATCAACTCCAATGTTACAACAAAACCAGTAATAAATATCCTCCGGCAAAGCCGGAGGATATTTATTTGTCGCTCTTTTCCTCTCCTGCCGCTCTCCGCAAGAATTCTTCCGCAAATTGCCCCGTTCCCCTTGCTTTTTTGCCTCTGTGGCGGTATAATAGAACAAAAGCGAACAAATGTTTGAAAAACGGAGGGTAAAATGGAGCTTGCAGGATTGCTCGGCGAACTGAACGCGCAGCAGCTTTCCGCCGTGGAGGAAACGGAGGGGTATGTGCGCGTGGCGGCGGGCGCGGGGAGCGGAAAGACGAAGGTTCTGACGGCGCGCTATGTGTACATCGCCAAGGCGCTCGGCGTGCCGCCCGAGCATATCCTCTCCGTCACCTTTACCAACAAGGCGGCGTGGGAGATGAAGCGGCGCATCCGCGCCTACCTGCCCGACGAGGACGGCGGGTGGATTTTGACCTTCCACAGCGCCTGCCATAAAATTCTGAAACAGGACATTTCTGCCCTCGCCTACCCTTCCAACTTTATGGTGCTGGACGAGGAGGATCAGAAGGCGATTTTGCAGCGCATCTACGACGAAAACGGGCTGACCCTGCGCGATTTCCCCTTCCGCAATTCCCCTTCCGCAAATGCCTCGACGCCATCGAAATATACAAATCGAAGAGCAACTATGTGCCTTTTTTGGCGGATACCGAGCGCAAGATTCCCGCGCCCGATCTGCCGCAGGCGGGCGATACCCGCTCGATGCACTTTATCATCCTCCAATACCTCGAAAACCAGCGCAAAAACTTTTACCTCGATTTTGCCGACCTCATCCAGTTCGTGCTGTACCTGTTCGACACCGACCCCGCCATCCTCGAAAAATGGCAAAAGCAGTTCGAATACATCCAGATCGACGAATTTCAGGACGTTTCGGGCGAGCAGTACAAGCTGGCGCGGCGGCTCGCGGGGAAGCACAAAAACCTGTTCATCGTGGGCGACCCCGACCAGGCGGGGCGCGGATGTGCGCTTCTTCCTCGATTTTGAAAAGAAGTTCGAGGGCGCAAAGACGATCGTTCTCGATAAAAATTACCGCTCCACGCCCGAGATCCTTTCGGTGAGCAATTCGCTGATTTCGCGCAACGAAGGGCGCATTCCGAAGCAATTGCAGGCGGTGCGCCAAAGCGGGCAAAAGCCGCGCTACCGCCATGCCCGTTCGCGCGCGGAGGAGAGCGACGCGTTGGCGGGCGAGATCGCCGCCCTGCGCGAAAAGGGCATGCGCCTTTCGGACATCGCGGTCATTTACCGCGGCAACTACATGTCGCGCGCGATCGAAGAGGCGCTCGTGCGCAAAAAGATTCCCTACGAAATTTACAGCGGCACGGCGTTCTACCAGCGGCGGGAAATTAAAGACGCGCTCTCCTATCTGCGGCTCTTGGTGTTCGGGGACGACGTTTCCTTCCTGCGCGTGGTCAACGTGCCCGCGCGCGGCATCGGCAAAACGCGGCAGAACATGCTCCAAGAGGTCGCGGAAAGCAAAAACGTATCCAGGCTTTGCGCACTGCGCGAACTTGCGGAGCATCCCCTCTTCAAGGGTACTAAAGCGCGCGAACTGCTCGCGCTGCTCGGCGAGGCGAAGGAATTTTCCCGCGAAAACGACCTCGCGGACACGCTCGATTTTCTCCTGCAACGGAGCGGCTACGAGGGGTATCTGCGGCTGTGCGGCAACCAGGACAGGCTTGACAACCTCAACGAATTGAAGGCTTCCGTGCGCGAGGCGGTCGATTCGGCGGGCGAGGAGGTAAACGCGGAGGATTACCTGAACGGCATTTCGCTGATTACGAGCGCGGACGCGGAGGACAAAAAGGAGTGCGTGAAGCTGATGACGGTACACACCGCCAAAGGGCTGGAATTCCCCGCCGTGTTCGTGTGCTGTTTGAACGAGGGACTGTTCCCCTCCCGCAAGATACGCACGCGTGAGGAGATGGAGGAGGAGCGGCGGGTCGCCTACGTTGCGCTGACCCGCGCGGAGAGCCTTTTGTACCTCTCCGACGCGGAAGGGTTCGACGCGAACTGCGGCGGAAACCTGTATACGTCCCGCTTTTTATTCGACATCGACAAAGATTTGCTCGAAGCGAGCGGAGCCTTTTCGGAGGGGCACCTCGCCCGCTCGAAGAGTTACATCAAAAAGAGCGAACTATCCATGGGCATCGTGCCCGCGTCCGAACAGCGATTTCTGTTCAAGGCGGGGGATAAAGTGCGGCACCCGCATTTCGGCGCGGGAGTGGTGCTCGATTTTGGCGGCGGCGCGTACACGGTGGAGTTTGAAAGCGGCAAGACCCGCTCGGTGAGCGCGGCTTCCGACCTGCTCATCCCCTTTTATGAGCGCAAAAGCTGACCGCGCAAAAAAGCGGGCGCGCGTAGCGATGCCGTGACAGAGCGCAGGCACATTGCAATGCCGCGCTATTGCGGCTTTCTGCAACCCCAACCAAAAAGGACGTGCAAAAGCACGTCCTTTTTCAGTTCGGCGTTTTCCTCTGCGCCGCCTCGTCACAACAAGGTGACGGAGGGCAGGCGGCGCGCTCTGCTTGCCGCCACACCCTCGTACACTTGTTGTTCCTTATCCCCCAAAATCTCACTTCGCTTTGCTTGTTGCGATTTTCGGGGACTCCGTTTATTTTAAGAGCACACCATATTACGCGCGGCGCATTCACCTTCCCTGCAACCATTCGGCAAATCGGGGAAAAACGAAAAGTGTGATTTCCGTTTTTGCAAGTAATTATTAAAATGCCGCAAATTCACTCTTTAAATTCGCCCCCTGAACAGCCTTTTCTATGCGGTTATACATATGTACGGAACAAAAACGGGCGAATTTCTGCCCGTATTCCCCTATTTTTGCCCGAATGCCTTTGCATATATATTATCTTATACAAAAGAGCCTTCCTCGCACGCCAACATCCCGAACTCCCGTTCCAATACGGGCGGGGCAAGCAGCGGCGTAAGTTCTGCCGATCGGCTATATGCGGCGTTCAGTTCTGCCCGGGAAACCACCGGCAAAACTCCCCCTGCCGCGCAATACTTTACGCGCATTTTTTTGCCGTAAGCGGACAAAATCTGCGCGGACGTATGCAATTTTTTGCGGCATTCCCCGAACAGCTCGGCACGGCGGAAAGATTCCTCCGCCGTGGGAACACGCACGTTTTTCAACAGATTTTTCTGCGGTATGCCCGCCCACGCCGCACACAGCTCTGCCCGCCGCACATAATCCGGGATAAAGAAAGCGCGCGCAGTTCCATCGCCGAACAATCGCATATACCGCTTCGAAAATTCGCCGCAAAGCGCCAACAAACAATCGGGCAGGGAACGAAGCGTCCGCTTTTGCAAAACGCGCGCCGCCTCCGTGCAGGCGAACGCGGGCGCGCCGCGCATTGCAATATAGAAAAGAGCCGAGGCACAGAACAGCTTTTTCGCCCCCTCTGCGGTATACTCCGCATCGAGCGCCAGCTGCGCGGGGGTACGCAGGTCGAACTCCTTCCGCTCCCCCGAAAACACCGCGTCGACCGCCAAATCCTCCGCACACACAGCCGCGGGCGACAGCCGCGCGACCCCCTCGGCAAAGCGGGGGAGCATTTTCTCCCCGTCCGCAACGACAAAATCGGCGGCTTTGAGCGGATACCCGCCCCAACCCGAGCCGACGGGCGCCGTAGGCTCGAATATGCCGCCCGCATGCGGCGCGAGGGGAACGGCGCAGGAATAACCGCCGCGCAGGGTGGCGAAAAAGCGCGCCGCGAGCGCGCCGCGCTCCCCGATGCCCACCGCCGCGCGCACGTCGTCCGCCAGCGAGAACAGTCCCTCGAGCTTGTCTTCACCGCCCAAAACGACGGAAACGGGACGAAACTCCCCCAATCCCTCACGCAGCCGCCCGGCGAGCGCAAAACCCTCCCCTTCCTCGGCGAT
>CAJFFD010000110.1 GCA_904373255.1 uncultured Clostridia bacterium
CAATGTTCGAGTTGGGGGAGTGGGCATGAAGAAGGCTGTCGTTTTCACGCTCGGCTGCAAGGTCAACGGCTGCGAGAGCGGCTCGCTCGCGCGCGGGCTTTCCGAGCGCGGCTGGGAGGTTTCGGACGAGCTCGTACCCGCCGACTTGTACATTCTGAACACCTGCGCCGTCACGGGCGAGGCGGAAAAGAAGTCGCGCCAGGCAATCGCGCGCATCGCCGCCGTTTCGCCCGAGGCTCCCGTCATCGTGTGCGGCTGCGCGGCGGAAAAGGCGCCCGCGGCGTTCGCGGATAAGCGCAACGTCACCCTCGTCACGGGTGCGCGGCAGAAGGGCAAAATTCTGGAACTCATCGACGGCTTTGCCCGCGGCGAAGGCTTGCCCCTCGCGGCGGCACCCGTATCGTGCGGCGCGCAAACGATACCCGCATCGGGTGCGGCGGAGAAGGTGCGCATCGACGAGGCGGATCAGGAGTACGACGAACTCCCCGCGCCCGTGCAGCTGAAAACGCGCGCGTTCGTCAAAATTCAGGACGGGTGCAACAATTTCTGCTCCTATTGCATCATCCCGTACCTGCGCGGCAGGAGTCGTTCGCGCACGGTGGAGAGCGCGGCGGCGGAAATCTTGCAATGCAACGCCGCCGAGTGCGTCATTACGGGCATCGACATTTCCTCCTATCGCGACGGGGAGCGGGGACTGCCCGAACTCCTCCTCGCCGTCAAGGATGCAAAATCGCGCATACGTCTTGGCTCTTTGGAGGTCGGCGTCGTTACAGACGAGCTTTTGCGGGCGGCGAAACAGGTGCGCGACTTCGCGCCGCAGTTTCACCTCTCCCTGCAGAGCGGCTCGGACGCGGTGCTTAAAAAGATGAACCGCCACTACACGGGCGAGGAGTACCTCGTGCGCGTGGCGCTCATCCGCGAGTATTTCCCCGACGCGGCGATCACCACCGACATCATCGCGGGCTTTCCGACGGAAACAGAGGAAAATTTCGAGGAAACGCTTTCGCTCGCGCGGCGGGCGGCGTTTTCGCAGATTCATTGCTTCGCGTACAGCCGCCGCACGGGTACGAACGCCGCAAAATGGAAGGAGCTGCCCGCCGCCGTCAAAAAGGAGCGGCTGCACCGCCTGCTCGCCTTGGGCAGAGAACTGCGCGAGGAGTACGAGCGGGCGCACATCGGCAAAACGCTGGAAATGATTCCCGAAGAGGAAAAGAACGGCTTCACGGTCGGCTATTCGGAAAATTACATCCGCCTGTACCTCGCGGGCGGGGTTCCGACCGGTCAAAAGGTGCGCGTGCGCGCCGTCGCCCTCTTCGAGGACGGACTGCTCGCCGAGCGGGAGGAATAAGCGCGGCAGGGGGCGCAGGCGGCACTTCTTACAAAATGAAAAACCGCGCCGCGGTACTTGTTTTTGCGGCACGGTTATAAAATATCGAACCATTTGGAGGGAAACGTTATGGATAAAAACTGTCTTTTCTGCAAGATCATCGCGGGGGAAATCCCCTCGAACAAGGTGTATGAAGACGAGGATATGCTCGCCTTCCGCGACATCAACCCGCAGGCGAAAACGCACGTTCTGGTCGTGCCCAAATCGCACTTTGCAACGCTGGCGGAGATGAACGCCGAGCAGGCGGAGCTGCTCAAAAAGTGCTTCGTCAAAATCCCCGAAATCGCAAAGTCGCTGGGGTTGGAAAGCGGCTACCGCTTAATTGTCAACCAGGGCAAGGACGCGGGGCAAACGGTCTTTCACCTGCACATCCACATTTTGGGCGGGCAGAACATGGGCGAAAAGCTGGTATAACGGTGCAGCGTATGCAAAAAGCGGCGGCAATTTTGCCGCCGCTTTTTGCATGAAAATCCCCACGCGGGCAGCGCGCGGGGATAAGGATTTAAGATTATGCCCTGCGCGCACGAAGCGCGTCCGTGCAGCGCTTGATGCGCTTTTTGATGGGGTGGCACCAGAAGATGGAGATGAGCCACAGCACCAACAGGCAGATGCCGGAGATAAACGTCATGCCGCCGAACGCGAGCGAGGAAACAACGGCGGGCAGTTCGACAAAGTTCGGTGCGACGGCGAGCGCCAGCGGCGGCGCGATGAAAAAGAGGAAGCAGGGGAGCCAGCACAGCAGTTTCACATACCACATGCCCACCTTTTTGTTCGGCAAAAAGATGTGCAGGAATGCAAACAGCGCCAGAATCGCCCACAAGCCTGCCTGTACGAGCAGGAAAGCGGAGACCCCCGTGCAGGCGAGGTTCACCGTCTGCAGCGTTTCTTCGTCCAGTTGGTCGGCAAGCGCTGCGGGGTCGGCGAGGATCGCCAGCATATCGGCTGCGCCGCCTTCTCCTTCGCTTTCGCCCGAGCCGCCCATGGCGCTGAAGATGTTCGCCGCGCTGAAATCTTCCGTCTTATTATTTGTCGCCAAGTTGACCAATTCGTCATACGCGTTCATCACTTCCGCCTGCTCATCTTCGGTGAGCGTAACGTCGAATTGCGCTAAAAATCCGTCCAGCTGTGAGGAAAATTCCGTCCTTGCGCCCTCAAGATCCTGGTTGTTGAGTTTGGTTATTGTTTCGGTGAAGATGCTCGTGTCGATGTTTTCCAGGTCGGCGTTTTCAAGGTCGGCGCCCGCCGCCCCCGCAACGCTCACGGAGATCATGGCGGGCAGGATCTGTTCGCTCAATCGTGCAACGGTATCCGAAAGCCCGCCGAGGGCGCTCGTAAACAGCTTTTTAACGCCCTCTCTGCCGCCGTCGAAACCCGCGGTCATAATATCGAGGGGATTCAGGGAAATAGTTACGTCCGCATCGGCGTCCTTGAACAGGAACGCGTACTGTTTTGCCGCCGCTTCCGCATCCGCGCCGCCCTCTTCGCCCGCCTGTTCGCTCATCATCTGCGCAACCGTTTCGCCGAATTGCGCGTCGATATGTACCGAAACGGACAAAAGCTGTGCGAAGAGCAGAGATGCCGCCGCAACAAGCGAAATGAGCAGTATAAAAATGTTGGGCAGAATCAGCTTGCGGTGCAGTTTTCATTTTTTCCTTTCCATATATGATATATTTTAGTGTAATTATACCTGCGCGGTGTATTTTTGTCAAGCATATCCGGTATGCGGGCGAAAGGTAGGACTGCGGCAGAAACGGCGCAGCAAAAAATCCTGCAAACAGCCGCAAATAACTTGACATCTCCTTCCTTTTTTTGTAAAATATCGTATGTTGAGTAAATGCGTCAGGCGAAGGAGGGTTGAAAGGAATGTCCACGATCAAAGTCGGAGAGAACGAATCGATCGACAGCGCGCTGCGCCGTTTTAAGAGAAAGTGCTCCCGCGACGGGATTCTCGGAGATCTTCGCCGCAAAGAGCAT
>CAJFFD010000111.1 GCA_904373255.1 uncultured Clostridia bacterium
CGACCACGCAAAACTCATTCTGAACTACAAAAACGATACGAAAACCATTACCCTTGACGAGCTTCAAGGTTCGGATTTTAATTCGGTCACTGCGCCAAAAACACCCCGATTTCGGGGTGTTTTTTGTTATTACGGCGGTTCAATACTGAATTTTTGATACTCCGAGCAGCGGGAATTGACGACCGATGTGACTTTATGAATATTATGCCAATTAAAGAATTATTACAGAATAAATATCCACCGGCATAGCCGTTGGTTTTTCATTTTCGGGCTGTTAGCCCTCATATTACCGGCGGCGCGCAAGCCGCGCTTATGACGACCTGACAGTCATGCAACTGTTACCCGCCGCCCGCAAACGGGTTTTTGTGTAAACATTCCGCTATAACTTAAAACCTCTTTCATTATTTTTTGCTCTTTTCTATCCTTGCTTTTTCCCCCTCTTTTTTGCCTTATTGTTATTGCCTTCGCTTCTGCGCTTTTTCTTTATCAGCAACGACTCTCTCATACCCGCGGACGATTTGCGGGTTTTACTATACAAAAAAGGCATTGCAAAAATGCAATGCCTTTTTTTGGTCGAGGTGACGGGACTTGAACCCACGACCTCTTGGTCCCTAACCAAGCGCGCTACCAAACTGCGCTACACCTCGTTGCTGCCTGTACGGTTTCCCCGTAAAACAGCATAATCTATTATACATTATTTTTAAAAAAAGTAAAACGATTTCGGGGGATTTTTCCGAAAATTTATTTTTTTATATAATTTTCGCCCACGCGGAGAAACTCCCGCCCGCTATACTTGTTTGCTTTAACAATTATTCGATAAAGCGGAACGAAAAAACACCGATTTATCACAGATCGACGATGGTCGGCACCGCCTTTTTACCCGCGATTACAAGATAGCAATAGGTCTTGCGCGGGGAATACAGCGTCATGCAGCCGGGGTTGATGACCAAAACTCCTTCTTCCTCATGCACGTCGGGGATGTGGGTGTGACCGTAGAGCGCGATGTCGCACAGCCGCTCCTTCGCCGCCCGTACGAGGTTTTCGGTGCTCCCCTTCACCCCGTAGCGGTGGCCGTGGCAGGCGAAGATGCGCCGCCCTTCCGCGTCGAGCACGATTTCGCTTTCGCCGCCCCAAAAATCGTTGTTCCCCGCAATGACGTACGTCTTTTCGGGGTAGTCGCGCATGAGTTCGCGCGCGTCGCCCGCCATGTCTCCAAGATGAATGATATAGTCGCACTCGGCGAGCACCGTCGCGATTTTATCCAGCGGCTTTGTGTTGCGGTGAGTGTCGGAGAGAATGACGAACGTCTTCATAGCTCTTTCAATTTCTCCGCGAGGGCTCTGAGCGCCTTGCCGCGGTGGGAAACGGCGTTCTTCTCCTCCGCCGAAGCCAACCCGAAGCTCTTGCCCAGTTCTTCGCTTTCAAACAGCGGGTCGTAGCCGAAGCCGCCCTCCCCCTCCGCGCGGTGCAGAATTTTGCCGTACGTCCTGCCAGAAGCGGTCACTTCCCGCCCGTCGGGGAAGCACACGGCGACGCAGCTTTCAAAGTACGCACCCCGCTCCCCGTCGGGTACGTTCTGCAATTTTTCGAGCAACAGGCGGTTATTCGCCGCGTCGTCGCCGTGGCGGCCGCAGAAGCGCGCGCTGTACACGCCGGGCGCGCCGCCCAGGGCGTCCACGCACAGCCCCGAATCATCCGCCAGGGCAGGCAGATTCAATGCTTTGCACACCGCCCGCGCCTTGATGAGCGCGTTTTCCTCGAAGGTTTTGCCCGTTTCCTCCACGTCGCCCGCAAACCCAGCCGCCTGCATGGAAACGACGTCGTAATCCTTCAATATCTCTGCAATTTCGCGCAGCTTTCCCTTGTTGCCGCTCGCAACGACCAAACGCATAGTATTCTCCTTTTTGTCCTGTTTTCTCGAATACGTCCTTGTAAAACTACGGCAGCATGTAGCCCGCGGAGAGGTAAACTTCGTACCATTCCTCGCGGGTGAGAACGACGTCTGCGCCCGCCGCGATCTCCAACAGGCGCGCCGCCTTCGACGTGCCCGTGACGACCTGCATCTTCGCGGGGTGGCGCAAAATCCACGCCGCCGCGACCGCCGATTTGGAAACGCCGTACTTTTCGCCGAGGCGCGCGAGCACCCCGTTCAGCTTTTCAAATTTCGGGTCGTCCAAAAAGACGCCCTCGAAAAACCCGTAGCGGAAGGGCGACCACGCCTGCACGGCGATCTCCTTCAAACGGCAGTAATCCAAAATATACCCGTCGTGCGAAGTCGCGCCCGCGGTGAGCATGTTGACCTCCATGCCGCAGGAGACCATGCCCGCGTGCGCCGCCGAAAACTGCAGCTGGTCGGCGACGATTGCCTGCCCGATGCGGCTCTTTAACAGCTCGATCTGATACGGGTGCATATTGGAAACGCCGAACGCGCGCACCTTGCCCGCGCCCTCCAATTCGTCGAACGCCTCCGCCACCTCGTCCGGCTCGAACAGCGGGTCGGGGCGGTGCAACAGGAGCAGATCGAGGTAGTCGGTACCCAGCCGTTTGAGCGAGCCGTTCACAGCCTCGACGATGTGTTCCTTGGAAAAATCGTACATTTTGCCGGGCACGATGCCGCATTTGGACTGCAAAACGAGCTTGTCGCGCGGGATCTTCAGCGCCTTGACCGCCCTCCCGAACGCGCTTTCGCACTCGCCGCCGCCGTAAATATCCGCATGGTCGAAAAAGTTCAAGCCCGCACCGAGCGCGGCGGAAACGAACTCCCGCTGCTGTTTTTCTTCGGCGCCCGCAAGCCCCATGCACCCCACCGCGATTGCGGGGAGTTTATAATTGCCTACCGCTACATATTTCATCGGCATTTCCTCCGCTATTTCTTTCCGTATCATTATACCGCAAAATGAAAGCCGCGGCAATCGTTTGCCGCGGTCTTTTTCTTTTCCTTGCAATATTGCCCTATCGGTTGACCTTCGGGTT
>CAJFFD010000112.1 GCA_904373255.1 uncultured Clostridia bacterium
ATCAACGGCACCGAGGCGCGCGTGTACGGCTCGCAGGGGCAGGCGCGCACGGCGGCGCTCGCCATCAAGCTCGCCGAGGTGGAAATCTTCCAAAAGACGGCGGGGGAGAGCCCCGTGCTGATTTTAGACGACGTGATGAGCGAGCTCGATCTTGCACGCCGCCGCAAACTTCTCGCCGAAATCGACGGGATCCAGACCATCCTCACCTGCACGCACACGGAAAAGGTGCTGTTCGGCAAAACGGTGAACAAAATCCGCATCGTCGGCGGAAAGATAAAAAGGTAGAGGGATTGTATGGGGGAAACCAGGCGTAAAAAGGAAAAGTCGATTCGATATCGTTCGTCGCTTCATAAGTCCGCGCTGAAACAATGCGTTGCTGCCCGCGTTCGCGAGTTTTCCCGCCAAACGGAATTTTTGTATCGCGAAACTGGCGACGATTCGCTGTGGCTCGGCATTGAAAAGGGGGATCATGCGGGATGGTGGTATATTGCGTCGTTGCAGGATTCTGTCGATGGATGTTTCATTGAAGGCAAGATTGTGTACGACCCGGATAACTATACGGTCGACAGTCGGATGAATTTGTTTTCAAAAATTGTTTTAGGCTTTTTAATTGCCGTTTTTTACGTTATTTTTTGCATTCCGATATTGATTTTTTGGTTGATTCGGATATTTAGAAAGGAGAAAACGAAGGAAGAGAATTTGGATATTTTTATGCGCGATTATTTGGAATGCAAAAAAATCGAGCAGTAAATGCATAACCCGTAATATGCAAAGAGGGAGCCGTCGGCTCCTTTTTTCTTGCCGTTTTGTGATTCGTATACGAAAAAAATTTTATTCCTGCACATACTGTCGGAAAGCGCGGGCGCGCGGCGGGGGTGCGGTATGCAGAGGAAGAAAAAGTTTTGGTTATATCCGGCGGCAGTCGTCTGCCTGTATTTTTTGTTGTGC
This sequence comes from uncultured Clostridia bacterium, assembly GCA_904373255.1. Lineage (GTDB taxonomy): Bacteria > Bacillota > Clostridia > Christensenellales > Borkfalkiaceae > Borkfalkia. Next base: position 949 of record CAJFFD010000112.1, read on the forward strand.
GGATTTGCCCCGCCCCGCCTGCCGCAAAATACCTTTATCGACGGGGCAGATGTATCGGGCATGGCGGCGCCCGCGGCGCTTTCCGCCGTGCGCGAACGCCTCGCCGAGGAGCTTGCGGATAAGGTCTTCACCATCCGCGCGGGCGGGCGCGCCTATTCCTTCCGCTACCCCGAAATCTACTATGAAACGAACGCGCGCGAGGTCGTGCGCGCCGCCCGCAAGGGAGGAAAATATGTCCTCAAAAAATCGATACGCCTGACGAAAATCGACGACACGCTGCGCGGAATTTGCGACGATTTTTATAAAAGGAGCGAGGACGCGCACATCGAATTTCTCCCGTGCGAGGCGGAACCCTTCCGCATTTCCGGGGAGAAGACGGGGCAGTATTTAAACGGCGCGCGGCTCAAAGAAGAGGTGGAAACCGCGCTCGAAAGCGGCGTGTGGGAAGTGTGCGTGCAGCCGCAAAAAGAATTGCCCCGCCTCACCGAGCGCGCGGCGCGGGCGCAGGCGAGCCTTCTCTCCTCCTTCACCACCTATTTCAGTGCGGAAAACGCGCCGCGCGCGCACAACATCGCCTTGGCGGCGGAAAAGTTAAACGGCACCGTGCTGGAGGCGGGCGAAATTCTGTCCTTCAACAAGCGGGTGGGGCCGCGCACGGCGAAGAACGGCTTTCTGGAAGCGCCCATTATCAAGGCGGGGGAGTACGTCCCCGGCTTGGGCGGCGGGGTGTGCCAGGCGAGTACCACGCTGTATAACGCCGCCCTTCTGGCGGGGTTGGAAATCAAGGAATACCACCCGCACAGCCTCGCTTCGGGTTACATCGAGCCATCCTTCGACGCGATGGTCAGCGGCGCAAGCTGCGATCTGAAAATAAAAAACACCCTCGCGGGCAAAGTGTATCTCGTCTGCCGCTCGGGGAAAGGCTGGCTCAAAGTGAGCGTATACGGGCGGGAATCTGCCGTCACCTACACGCGCGAGAGCGTGGTGTTAAACCGCATCGCCCCGCCCGCAGCGGAGGTGCGCGAAGGGGAGGAAGATTCCGTCCTCCGCGCCGAAAAGGAGGGAATCGTCAGCGAAGGGTATCTCATCCGCCGCGAGGCGGGCAAGCCGGACGAGCGAATCCGCATCCGCAAGGACAAGTACGCGCCCGTGCAGGGCATCCTCGTGCGCCGGCCGGAATCAGACGCCGGGCAAACCGCCGAGCGGGGCGAAGACGCGGGCGGCGGAAATATGGGCGCGGCGGGTCAAAACAGCGAAACTGCGGGCGCTTCAGGCGGCGGGGCGGGGAGCGGGCTGGTCATCGCTCTTCCGCATGCGCGCTTTCGTTTTTATTTCGGAGCGGGTACGCGCGGGTGTAACATGCGCGCGGGCGCACAATATAAGTAAAATTTATCTTTCGACAAATTTATGCTTGATAAATCCGTAAGTTTTTGGTACAATAATAGGTAATAAACTGCGTTATTACACACTTACGGAGATTTGGTTATGAAAAGAACGACCATTCGGCAACTGTACGGCGACGCGGAAGGGTTCGGCGGCAGGCAGGTCACCGTCTGCGGCTGGGTACGCACCCTGCGCGATTCCAAGGCTTTCGGCTTCATCGAGCTGAACGACGGCAGCTTTTTCAAGAACTGCCAGGTCGTGTTCGAGCGCGAAAAGCTCGCAAATTACGACGAAATCGCCCACCAGAACGTGGGCGCGAGCCTCGTCGTCACGGGCATTGTCGTGTACACGCCCGAAAACAGGCAGCCGTTTGAAATCAAGGCGGAGAGCATCGAGGTCATGGGCACCTCCTCGCCCGACTATCCGCTGCAGAAAAAGCGCCATTCCATGGAATTTCTGCGCGAAATCGCCTATCTTCGCCCCCGCACGAACACCTTCAGCGCGGTATTCAAGATCCGCAGCGAGGCGGCGTTCGCCATCCATAAATTCTTCAACGACCGCGGCTTCGTGTACGTCCACACGCCCATTCTGACGGGCAGCGACTGCGAGGGCGCG
>CAJFFD010000113.1 GCA_904373255.1 uncultured Clostridia bacterium
TCGGTGCCGATCATGAAATCGACGTGGATCATCGAATCGTTGACCCCCATCGCCTTGAGCTGCTCGTCCGAATAGTTTTCGTAACCCTTCACGCAGTTGGTGAATCCCCTGCCGAGCGCAAAGTGGCAGGAGGCGTTTTCATCGAACAGGGTATTGTAGAAGAGGGTCTTGCTGCGGCTGATGGGCGAATCGTACGGCACGAGCGCGCATTCTCCCAAATACGCCGCGCCCTCGTCCATGGCGATCATCTTTTTGAGCGCCGCCTCGCCCGAAGCCGCGTGCGCCTCGACCGCCCGCCCCCCTTCGAACCGGATGGAGAAATTGCGGATGAGCTTGCCCTGGTAGGAGAGCGGCTTGGTGGAATACACGATGCCATCCGCCTGCCCGCGCATGGGCGTGGTGAAGCACTCCTCCGAGGGGATATTCGGGTTGAAATACACGCCCGTAAGCGTGGTTTCGCCGCCGCCCATAAAGAGCCCCTGCTCCATCAGCCCGACTTTGAGGTCGGTGCCGTTGGAGCTCTTGTATTCGAGGGATACGAGTCCCAGATTATTCAGATAGGCGCACCGCGCGGCAAGCTCCTCGTTGTGCGCCTGCCAGTTGGCGAGCGGGTTGCCCTCGTAGGCGCGGGAGCATTTTAAGATCGCCTCCCACAGCTTTTCCTCCGCCGCCGCGGCGGAAGCTGCCTTCGGGAACACCTTTTTCGCCCAGTTCCTGCCCGCGACCGCCGCAATGCACCACTGGTATTTGTTCTCCATTTCGTCGCGGTATGGCTTGGTGATCTTCAGCCGAGCCTGCCGCGCGCGGGAATACTTTTCCTCGTCGATGCCGTTCATGCCGTCGGGGTCGCTGCTTTCCAGGTACAGCCGCGCGGGCAGCGTTTTCGTTTCCTCGCGCAGCTTTTCCTCCTGCCACGGGAGCACCTCGCCCAGAACCTCCTCCGAGCGGTATTCCGCCGAAATTTTATCGAGCGGCTGGTGCGTCCACTCCACGCGCACCTTCGCCGCGCCCGCGCGGTAGCATTCCTCCGCGACGAGCGAAACAAATTCGGGTTGGTCGAGCTCGGCGGAGATGATGACCTCCTGCCCCTTCTGCACGTTCAGCCCCGCGCGCGCCAGTAACTTCGCATAATTCATCAGAACCGTTTTCTGCATCGTATCCTCCTATCAGCGGAGCGCCGCCGCCCAGGTGCCGTTCTCAAAAACGGGCACACGTTCGCCCTTTTTCGTGACGCCCATGATCTGCAAGTCCTCCGCGCCGACCATGAAATCGACGTGTACGGACGAATCGTTGACTCCCATTTCGGCAAAATCCGATTTGGTATAATTTTCGAACCCGACGATGGTGTTGCTGTACCCCCTGCCGAGCGCGAGGTGGCAGCAGGCGTTTTCGTCGAACAGCGTATTGTAGAAGAGGATGCCCGTGCGGTTGACGGGCGAATCGTACGGCACGAGCGCGCACTCGCCCAGGTACGCCGCACCCTCGTCCATATGGATGATTTTTTCGAGCAATTCCTGATTTTTCTTGGCGCCGCAGGCGACCGCCTTCCCCTCCTCGAAGCGGATCCAGAAATCCTCGATGAGTTCGCCGCCGTAGGAGAGCGGCTTGACGGCATAGACGATGCCCTCCGCCTGCCCGCGCTTGGGCGTGGTGAAGCACTCCTCGGTGGGGATGTTCGGGTTGAAATACTTGCCGTCGACCGTGCTCTTTTTGCCCGCGATGAACTGCGCCTTTTCGATCAGTCCGACTTTGAGGTTTGTGCCGTTCGCGCTCCTGTATTCGAGGGACGCAAGGCCGAGCGCGTTGATTTTGTCGCACTTGTCGCGCAGGGCGCGGTTGTGCCACATCCAGTCGGTGAGCGGGTCTTTTCCGTCCGCGCGGGAGGTTTCCAGAATCAGCTCCCAAAGCCGCTCCACCGCCGAATTTGCCCGTTCTTCGGGGAAAATCTTTTTCGCCCAGCCGACGGAGGGCACCGCCGCCACGCACCACTGGTGGCGGTTGGTCATGCGGTCGGAATAGGGTTTGGTGATGGCGAGCTTCGCCATGGAGGCGAGGGTCAGCTTTTCCCTGTCCGCGCCGCGCATGCCGTCGGGGTCGGCGGAGAGAAGTTTGATGGTGACGGGAAGTGTCTCTGCATTGTATGCGAGCTTCTGCTCCTGCCAGTACGGAACGGAAGCGAGTTCCTTGACCGTTTCGAACCTCGACGCGAGTTTTTCCAGCCGCTGATCCTGCCACTCGACGCGCACGTCCGCCGCGCCGGCAAGGTAACATTCCTCCACGAGCGTGCAGACGAACTGCGGCTGGTCGAGCTGCGCCGTTATCACGACGCGCTGCCCCTTTTGGATGTTCGCGCCCACCCGCGCGATGAGTTTTGCATAGTTTTTCAAGAGCGTCTTTTTCCGCGTACGGCGCTCCCTGTATATTCGATATTATCATACACTTTTCGGCGGAAAAAGTCAACTTTTCGCATCCCCGCCGCCCGACCGTTTATAGTTTAGAATTAAATGCAGAAAGGAAAAGTGGAAAAACTTTTGCTTTCTGCGTCTTTTTTTATTGCATAGACGCACATAGCCGTGAGTGTCGGCGTTGTAGGCACTTCCCCTTTGATACGATTGCCGTTAGGCATTGTAAATATATTTTTACGGCGTATAGCCAAAGGAGTTATGTTATGGCACAGGTTAGTTTGCTGAAAAAGAATGGTTCTTATGTCAATAAGAACGGTGAGGAAAAGAAAGTGACGAATTTCTTTGTCCGTTGCGGCGATGTCCTCGTTCCTATCGAGGTAAAGTATTTCGAGAGCAAGGAAACGGGCAAAGACGACCGTTACCGCGAGCGGCGCGTTCTGTTGTCCGCTTTTGCGGAAGAACTTCCCGACAAGGGTAAGAACGGTAAAACGGAGAAAAAACCCGCCCTTGAACCTATGGACGACGATTCCGATTTGCCTTTCAATTAAGGGGTGATATTGTGTGGAGAAATTCCTCGAACTTCATACCTTGAAAGGCGAAATTTTGACCGTGAATCTATCCTTTATAATGTCTTTCTTCCCCTGCAAAAAGGGAACTACTCTTTTGTTCGCAGACGGACTGACACAGGATGTGTCGGAAAGTTACGAAGCTCTTGCGGCTGAATTGAAGGTTTTGACCGATTCGGAATTATAAAATCTGCCAAAACGTGTAAAACGTGTAAAAACCGAAGAAAGAAAAGTGTTGAAAATCTCCGAAAAAATCGGTAAAAACCCCGTTCAGCCGTAGGAAAACACAATAACGCGCACACCGCTTGGGGCTTGTCCAAGCGGTGTTGCCAAAACGTGTAAAAAGTACAAAAAAACGTGTAAAAAACTTTGGAGAACGTGCAAAGTTATGGTTTGATTCTTTCACAAGGGGCTATGCAATGAATTTAAGACAAATGGAGATCGTTACCGACGCCGATAAGCTGAAAGTCGATATACAGCAAACTTGTATGCAGTATAAGACAATCAAGCAATGGGCGTACATTCTCCACGATAAGGACGATACCCGACCGCATTACCACATTTATCTCAACTTTATGCCGAATACCTGCGACACCGCATTGGTAGCAAAATGGTTCAATCTCGGTTGGACGGACGAGGACGGCAAGGAACACAGCGGCGAAAACTTTATCGAGAAAGTCAAGGGCAGAAAAACTGACGTATTACTCTACTTGACGCACGGTAACGATTCTCAAAAAAACAAACATCAGTATTCACCTTCCGAAGTTCATGCGAATTTCGATTTCGAAACGGAAATCGAAAATTCAAAGATACTCGGAGATTTCGAGCATTACAGCTACGCACAGCAATTACAGTATGTCAATTCTCTGCCGCTGTCCGAAAAGGCACAAGCGTTTACCAAACTTGAAAAGTTATGGAGGTTGCGATGTCAAGTTCTTGCTTTGAATACGGATAGACAATTACAAGTGGTCTTTATCTGCGGCAGAGGTGGCACGGGTAAGACGTATTACGCGAAAAAGCTGTTGCAAAACCTTGATTACGATTTCTGCATATCTTCAAGCTCAAACGACCCCTTTCAAGATTACATGGGGCAAAAGGCGATTATCCTCGATGATTTGCGGGATAAAAGTTTTGAGTTTGAAGATTTATTGAAGATTCTCGACAATGATACGTCAAGCTCGGTTCGGAGTCGGTTTTCCAACAAGGTTTTCAACGGCGAAATGATTGTAATTACGTCGTCCGTGCCTTTGGTTTATTGGTACAAGGACTATCAGTACAGCAAGTACGATGAATTGAATCAGCTTTACCGTCGCATTTCCTGCTATGTACATATGACGGAAACGGAAATAACCGTTTACGACGAATTGGACAGGTATGGAAAGCCCGTCGGCTTGGGGCAAGTATTCAAAAACGAATTGGCGGGTAAACGGTACGAGCGGAAAAAGACGGTAAATTTCAAGGAAATTTTCGGGCGGTTCTGCGAAAATGCGGACGACAATATGCCCGAAAGAGCGACAAAACAAGAACAATTAAAAATCAATTTCGGAGGATAAGAAAAAATGCCTAAATATGTAAATCGTGGCAAACGGCAATTCAGCGAGCGCGAAAAACGCGCGTATTCGGCGGGGCGCGGCTACGCCGCTGCAAAGAAAGGCAAGCGTATCAAGTGCAACACCGAAAAGGAAAGACAGTCTTTCCGCAACGGTGTGAAGTCGGTAGGTAAATAAGCGAGGTAAACGAAAATGGCAAAATCGGCATTAAGCAAACATAAAGCGTCGGACAAGATTAAGTGGATAATCGCTTTCCTGCTCATCATCGGACTTATCGCTACTACGGTAACGTTGTTCGTGAAGTTGGACAGGCAGACGACGGTAACGGAGATCGGCGCGGAAGCGTACATAATCGGTACGCTTGACGATGAGGGCGCAAAAGCGGACGGCGATACGTCCATTGTGACGCGCAATGCGGTAACGACGGACGGTCTGAAAGTCGAAATCGCGGACGACGCGGACGTGACGTACACGATTTATTTCTATGGCTCGGAAGATGAGTTCATTTCCAAAACGGAAGCACTTTCGGCTGATTATGACGGAAGCGCAATTCCCGAAAATGCGGAAACGGCGAAAATCGTTATCACCCCCACCGCAGACGAGGAC
>CAJFFD010000114.1 GCA_904373255.1 uncultured Clostridia bacterium
CAGCGGGCTGGACGTATTGCCCAAACTCAAACAGAAATACCCGTCGATGGGCGTCATCATGCTCTCGGCGCTGGGGCAGGAGACGGACAAGGTGCGCGGTCTGAATTTGGGTGCGGACGACTACATCGCCAAGCCCTTCGGCGTACTGGAGCTGACGGCGCGCGTCAACGCGCTGCTCCGCCGCGCGGGGGGCAACGCCTCGCTCGTGCGCGGCAACCTCTCCCTCGACGAGGAGACGATGACGGCGACGCTGCGCGGGGTCAAGCTGGAGCTGAACAACAAGGAGTTCAACCTCTTAAAGTACCTCATGCAGAAGGAGGGCAAGGCGCTCACCCGCGAGAACATCCTCAACGCGGTGTGGGGGTACGACGAAGGGGAGACCCGCACGGTCGACAACCACGTCGCGCGCCTGCGCAAACTCGGCATCGATTACATAGAGACGGTGTTCGGCGTCGGCTACAAATTTGTGTACAGGGAATAGAAAGTGAGAAGAAGAATATTGCTCGTATCGCTGCTCGTTTCGGTGGTGGGGCTCGTACTGCTGTCCGTGTTGTTCACGGAACTGTATTACAGCGGCGCGATTTCCCAGGCGGAAGGGCAGCTTAAAATTTATATGAACGTTTTCGAGGACGAATACGACCCCGCCGCCGAGGCGAACGCGGAGGCGGAGCGGCTGTCCGAACTGTTCGGCGGCGCGCGCATCACCCTCTTTTCGCCCGACGGAGCCGTGCTCGCGGATACGCAGTCGGATACCTCCGAAAACCACGCCGCGCGCGAGGAATTTACGGAGGCTCTGGAGAGCGGCGAGGGGTTCGCGGTGCGCTCCTCTTCCACGTTGGGCACGAACATGATCTACTACTGCCGCGCCTTCCCCGCGGAAGGGGATGTGCAGTACCTCGCGCGCATCGCCGTGCCCGTGTCGTCGGAGGTGGCGGTGTTCACCGACGCGATTCCCACCCTTATCTGGTTTATTTTGGTCGACGTACTCGTCTGCCTGCTCATCGCGTGGCTGGCGACCTCCTTTATCCTCCGCCCCGTCGAGCGGCTCACTAAGGCGGCGGCGACCAGCGGCGGCAAGGAGGTGCAGACGGAGTATTCGGAACTTGCGCCCATCGCCAAGATGATGAACGACATGAACGCCGACATCAACGACAAGATGGCGAAGATGAAGGAAGACCAACGCCTCGAAAAGCTGATTTTGGGCAGCATGGAGCACGGCATCGTCATCTTCCGCAGCGCGGAAGACGTCATCCTCATCAACAAGACGGCGGCGCGGCTTCTGGACTACGAGCAGAACGAGCCGGTGCGCGCCTTTACCGAGGATCGGGAGATCGCCGACATCCTCGCCGCGCGCGAGCCTTCGTCCGTCTACCGCAAGCTGGAGGGGCGCGACTACAACCTGCGCTTTACCTTCAAGGAGCAATCGAGCGTCCTGCTCATCACCGACGTAACCGAGTCGATGGCGGCGGCGCGCTCGAAGAACGATTTCATCGCCAACGTCACGCACGAAATGAACACCCCGCTCACGAGCATACGCGGCTTTGCGGAACTGATTGCGGAAGGGGGCATTCCGCCCGAGCGCATCCCGGGGGTTGCAAAGACCATCATCAAGCAGAGCGACCGCCTCTCCAACCTTATCCGCTCCATCATCAATTTTTCCGCCATCGATTCGGACGAGTTGCCCGACTACGAGGTGGATCTGACCGAACTCGTGCGCGAAACGATTTCCTCCTTCGAGCCGAAGCTCTCGCAGAAGAATATCTCGCTCAAGCTGGATATTGCAAACGGCGTCAGGGTCATGTCCCGCCGCGAGCGGCTCCTGGAAATTTTCAACAACCTCGTATCCAACGCCATCCGCTACAACAAGGAGGGGGGCACCCTCACTGTAACGCTCGCGGGCGGCGAACACCCCGCGCTCTCCGTCGCCGATACGGGCGTCGGCATCGCGGAAGAGGACAAAGATCGCATTTTCGACCGCTTTTATACGGTGGATAAATCGCACAACGGCGGGGGCGGCGGCTTCGGTTTGGGGCTTGCGATCGTCAAAAAGCTGTGCAAGCGCGCCGGCTGGAAACTCTCGGTGGAGAGCGAACTGGGCGCGGGCACGGAGTTTAAGATCGAGTTTTAAAAATATTCACGAAAAAAGTTTTAAGCTGTTAAAACTTTTTTCCGTGATTGGAGGACAACCCCGCGGCACGCGGCAAAGCCGCTAACCGTCGGAGTTTTCCTCGCCGCGCGATAAATAGGTGCACGCATATTATAAAATCGCGCGGCTTCACCTTTCCTGCAAAAGTCGCAGGTATGCGACAAATGGGGTGCGCTTTTTGAGAAACGCGGTTCTCAAACGCGCGAGTAATTATAATAAATATAAAACCGCAGACTCACGGAAAATCGCAGCGCAGCGAGATTTTCGTGAAGAAAGGCGGCGGAGCCGAGGCGGAAACGAGCAATGCCTGTCAGGGTATTGCGAGAAACAGGACTCGTGCGCAGCCGCTAAAACTACAGACTCACGGAAAATCACAGCGAAGCGAGATTTTCGTGAACAAAGGCGGCGGAGCCGAGGCGGAAACGAGCAATGCCCGTCAGGGTATTGCGAAAAACTTGCCTCGTGCGCAGCCGCTCAAATCGCAGCACAGCGAGATTTTCGTGAACAAAGGCGGCGGAGGCGAGGTGGAAACGAGCAATGCCCGTCAGGGCATTGCGAGAAACAGGACTCGTGCGCAGCCGCTAAAACCGCAGCGCGGCGGACTGCATAAACCGCGGACAAAAAACACATAGTAGTAACAAAAAGGAGAAAACGTATGCCAGAAGTTTTACCGGCATCGCGGCGGTCGTTGTACTGGCGATCGTTTTAAAGCTGTTCAAGTTCGGATTCAAGACCATACTCAAATTTGTCATCAATGCGGCGATCGGTATCGGTGCGATATTTCTTTTGAACCTCATCCCCGGCGTGGCGATTCCCGTCGTGTGGTGGACGGCGCTCATCACGGGTATCTTCGGAATCCCCGGCGTCATCGTCGTTCTCATCATCAGCTTTTTTATTTAGCACAAACGGAGCGGTGTTTCCGCTCCGTTGTCGTTTATCTGTTTTTGAAAGCCGGCAACCGTTTGCGGCGCATAAAACGGAACGGGGCGCAGAAAATCGTACCCCGTTTGCGCTTTTTTTCACCGAAAAATAAAACCGTTTCAATCTATGGCAAAAAAGAGCTGGGCGCGATTCGCGCCCGGCTCTCGTCGTATATCCGTTTTTTACTGCGCGTCCTTTTCTTCGGCGCGCGCCTTCACGATCTTCTCCGATTCGGCGGGCGGCACTTCCTCGTAGCGCACGAGTTCCGCCATGAACTTGCCGCGCCCCTGCGTCATGCTGCGAAGGTCGGTCGCGTACTTTTGCAGCTCCGCCTGCGGCGCCTCCGCGTTCACCACCTGCATATCCTCCAGCATGTCGATGCCCAAAATGCGCCCGCGGCGCTTGTTCATGTCGCCCATG
>CAJFFD010000115.1 GCA_904373255.1 uncultured Clostridia bacterium
GCTCTCCTTTGCGGCGGGCGCGATGATCTACGTCGTCGTCGAGGAGCTCATCCCCGAGGCGCACCTGGGCGAGCATTCGCACATCGGCACGGCGAGCGTTCTGGCGGGATTTTTCGTTATGATGCTGCTCGACGTCGCCATCGGGTAAAAGGAGAATACTATGCGCGAGGAAGTCAGACTCTTTCCTTTTTACGAAAAACTGACCGCCGCCGAGCGGGAAAAGCTCGCCGGCTCGGCGCGGGTACATACCTTTGAACGGGGCGCGCAGGTGCACGGCGGCGACTGCACGGGGCTCATTCTCGTGCTCGAAGGCCGGCTGCGCGCCTATATCCTCTCCGAAGAGGGGCGCGAAATCACGCTCTTCCGCATCGAAAAGGGCGGGGTATGCCTTCTGAGCGCTTCCTGCGTTCTCCGCGGCCTGTCCGTCGACGTGTTTATCCGCGCGGATACGGCGGCGCGCGTTCTGCTCGTCCCGTCCGAGGTGTTCCGCGAACTCTCCGGAAGTTCGCTCGCCGTGTCGGCGTTTACGAGCGAAATGATGGCGGAGCGGCTCTCCCGCGCCCTGTGGGTGCTGGACGAAGTCCTCAATAAAAAATTCGACGCGCGCCTTGCCTCTCTCCTCGCTGAAGAGGCCGGCTACGCGGGCGGGGCGGATGTGCGGCTCACGCACGAACAGCTCGCGGCGCACCTGGGCACCGTGCGCGAGGCGGTTTCGCGCATGCTCAAATATTTCGAGCAGGAGGGGCTTGTTTCCCTCTCCCGCGGCGGGGTGCATATCGAGGATATGGCGGCGCTGCGCGCTTTGGCGGGGAAGTAGGGCGAAGGCGGCAGGCGCGTACCGTTCGCCTGCGTATTTCAGCCCGCGCCGCCCGCTTCTTTCGCGTCGGCAATCGGCTCCCTGCGGTTCATGCGGCGCAAAAAAATTTTGAAAAAATTCATTTTTATGTAACATTGTTACGGAAAGAAAAAATTTTTTCGGGTAAAATAAGGGTACAGAAAGCAAAAAAAGGAGAAACCGCAATGGCTGTACTCACTGTAACGAAAAATAATTTCGAAGAACTCGTGCAAAAGGCGGAGGGCACCGTGCTTTTGGATTTCTGGGCGGGTTGGTGCGGCCCCTGCCGCATGATGAGCCCCGTCGTCGAGGAGATCGCAGAGCAGCACCCCGATATCCGCGTCGGCAAGGTCAACGTGGACGAGGAGACCGAGCTTGCGCAGAGGTTCAACGTCCTGTCCATCCCCACGTTCATCGTGTTCAGAAAGGGCGAAGTTGCCGCCCGCACGGCGGGCGTGCGCCCGAAGGCTTCGTTGGAGGAGCTGTTATGAGCATCTTCGGACTGTTCAGAAATACGTTTGCGGAGGAGGCGGCGCGTGCGGCAAACACGCCCGGCGCGCGCGTCGTGGACGTGCGCACTCCCGAGGAATACGCGGCGGGGCATCTGCCGAACGCGGAGAATATCCCGCTCGACGCGCTCGCGGGCGCTGCGTTTCCGGCGGGCGAAACGCTGTTCGTCTACTGCCACAGCGGCGCGCGCAGCGCGCGGGCGGCTTCCTTTCTCAAGAGCAAGGGGTATAACGCCGTCAACATGGGCGGCATCGCGGGTTACCGCGGCAAACTCGAATAAAAGGAGCGAAATTTTATGAAAGTTGTCATCATCGGCGGGGTGGCGGGCGGAGCCACGGCGGCGGCGCGCCTGCGCCGCCTCGACGAAAGCGCGGAGATCGTCGTTCTGGAGCGGAGCGGCTACGTTTCGTACGCCAACTGCGGCCTGCCGTACTACATAGGCGGCGCCATTCAAGAGCGGGGCAAGCTCACGCTGCAGACGCCGCAGAGCTTCAGGCGCCGCTTCAACGTCGACGTGCGCATCCACAGCGAGGCGGTCGAAATTCTGCGCCAAACCAAGCAGGTGCGCGTGCGCGATCTGGAGAGCGGAAAGGAATACCTCGAAAGCTACGACAAGCTCGTGTATTCCCCCGGCGCCCGCGCCGCCCTGCCGCCCTTCGTGCCGCAGCACGAGCGGGTGCTCACCCTCCGCACGGTGGAGGATACCTTCCGCATCGACGACTTCATCGGGGAAAAATCGCCGAAGAGCGCGCTCGTCGTCGGCGGCGGGTTCATCGGGTTGGAGGCGGCGGAAAACCTCCTCGCGCGCGGATTGAAGGTCACCCTCGTCGAATTGGGCGACCAGGTCATGCCGCCCTTCGATTATGACATGGCATGTATTCTCCATTCCCGCCTGCGCGAAGGGGGAATCGATCTGCGCCTGTCCGAAAAGGTCGCGGGGCTGTCCGCAGACGAAAGGGGCATCCGCGCGCAGATCGAGGGGAAGGGCGAAATTTGTGCGGACGTCGCGATTATCGCCGTCGGCGTTTCGCCCGAAACGCAGCTCGCCAAAGCGGCGGGGCTGGAACTGGGGTTGAAGGGCGCCGTCGTCACCGATGAGCATATGCGCACCTCCGACCCCGACATTTACGCCGTGGGCGACGCGGTGCAGGTCAAAAACTTCGTCACGGGCGAAAATGCGCTGTTCCCGCTCGCGGGGCCTGCAAACAAGCAGGGGCGCATCGCCGCCGACAATATCTGCGGCATCGAGAGCCGCTTTGCGGGCGCGCAGGGCTCCTCCGTCGTCAAGGTGTTCGACATGGCGGCCGCCTGCACGGGGTTGAGCGAAAGGGCGGCAAAGGCGGCGGGCATCGCGTGCGGCAGCGCGCTGTTGTTCTCGCCCGACCACGCCACCTATTACCCCGGCGCGCGCAACATGACGCTGAAAGTCGTCTATGCCGAGGCGGACGGGCGCATCCTCGGCGCGC
>CAJFFD010000116.1 GCA_904373255.1 uncultured Clostridia bacterium
TCGCCTCCGATCTGCTCCCCGTCTTTTCCGCGTACACCTTTTGCAGAGCCGTTATCAGAAAGCCGTTCTTGTCGTTGTACAGCGGCTCCTGGCAGTGCAACAGTTCGTAGGGCAGGGCAAGCGTGTCCAAAATATCCGTAACGTCGCAGCGTTTTTTGGTCGCGGGGTAGCGGATGTCCACCGTAACGCGCAGGAGCTTATCCTGAAATTCCGCCACGTTTGCGGACATCGTGAGCCTGCCCGTTTCGTCCTCCATCTTTTTCAGACCGAGGGAGTCGTTAAAAAATACGTTATACGCATTGGCGAGTTCCTCGTCGTACGGGGCGAGGTAGCCGAGCAGTTTGCCCAAGGCGTTTACGCCCTCGTCGGGGGTGGAGGCGTGCGCCGCGACGCCGCGGGCGACCAGTTTGCCGCCTTCAACTTCGATGCCGAACTGCTTTGCCCGCGCCGCGTCGTAGGGCGCGCCCTCGCATACGGCAAAGTCGCACACCATGTTGGGGCGCTCGCCGCCGTACAGGGCGGTGATCGGCGCGTTGAGGATGGGGAATTCCATGCGGAACTGCAAAATTCCCTTTTCGGCATAGATGGCGGGGAAGTCCGCGTCGGGCGAAAAGCCGATTTCGGGCATATGCGCGACTTGATTGTAGTGGTCGATGCACGCCCAGCCGTTTTCCTCGTTGCACCCGACGATGAGCTTGATTTTTTTGGAGGGGACAAAGTCCGCATCCTTGAGTGCCTTCATGCAGTAGAGGGCGATGACGGCGGGGCCCTTGTCGTCCATGGTGCCGCGGCCGTACAGCTTGCCGTCCGCAATTTCGCCCGCAAAGGGCGGGTGCGCCCAACCCTCGCCCGCAGGGACTACGTCGAGGTGTGCAAGAACCGCGAACTCCTCCGCGCCGTCGCCGAAAATCACTTCGCCGACGTAGTTGTCGTAGTTATGGGTTTCAAAACCCATGTTTTGGGCGAGCTGCAAAAAGGCGTTTAAACAGTCCGCCGCGCCCTTGCCGAAGGGCATGCCGGGCAGGGCGGGCGCCTGCGCGCTGTCAAATTTTACCATGTCCGCGATGCTTGTAACGCATGCGGAAAAATATTGCTTCGTGTCGATGTTTTTCATAGTATTCAATAATATATTATATATAGGTCAATTTTGGTGCTGGATTCGCGCGATTTTAAAATAACTCGCGCAAGGAAAACCGCGTTTTTGGTAATTAACTTGAAAAAGGCAAAACCACGCTTTTGACTTTTTCCCCCAATTTGCCGATATTTCGGCTCACAGAAGGGGCGCGCGTAATATTAAAATAAATAACTCGCGCAAGGAAAATCACACTTTTTCGCAGCGCACCCTTGTTTGCAAAAACTTTTGCTTTTGCAGGAAAGGTGAAGCCGCGCAATTATATAATATGTGTGCCCCGAATATTGCGCGGCGAGGAAAACTCCGACGGTTAGCGGCATCGCCGCGTGCCGTGGGGTTGTCCTAAAAATCACGAAAAATCGCAGGCGTCAGCTCGCCGAGATTTTTGTGAGGTGAGAACTATTTTGTCAATAATGCCAGCACTGCTTTGTTGATGTGCAGGCGGTTTTCCGCCTGCTGATACACGATCGATTGCGGCCCGTCGGCAACTTCTGCGGCAACTTCTTCGCCGCGGAGCCATCGTTTCTTTCGTCACGCGGTAGGGGGCAAGCTTACGCATCTTCTCTTCGTCGGCTTTGTCGTTCATGGACAGGAATACGTCGGTATAAACGATGTCCGCGCCGCGCACCGCTTCCGCCACGTCGTCGGTGATGAGCACGTTGCCGAACTGCATGCCGCGCTCGACGATCTCGCGGGAGGGGCTGTATCCGGGCGGGCTGGCGACGGCGATGTCCATGTTCACCTTGGAACAACCCATGATGAGGGAATTTGCCACATTGTTTCCGTCTCCGATGTAGGCGATTTTCAGGTCGCTGAATCTGCCTTTGACTTCCCATACGGTAAGCAGGTCGGCGAGGACTTGCAGGGGGTGCGCCCCGTCGGATATGCCGTTGATGACGGGGATGCCGCCGCAGCGGGCAAATTCATTGATCTCCGCTTCGGAAAAGGCGCGCAGCACCAGCGCGGAGATGCCGTATCGTCCGAGCATGACCGCCGTGTCCTTGATGCTCTCGCCGCGGGGGATCTGCGTTTCGCTTTTGGGCAGGAAAATGTAGTCGCCGCCCAGCTGGCGGATGCCTACCTCAAAGGAAATGCGCGTGCGGGTGGATACCTTGTCGAACAGCAGCGCAATCGTTTTGTTTTTCAGAACCGGCGTATGTTCGCCGACGTTGAATTTCTTTTTCAGAGCTTTCGCCAGGTACAGAAATTCAAATATATCCTCCGCAGTCACGTCGGAAAGGCGGAGCAGATGACCCTGCGAAACTTTATATTTCGGTGAATATTTGTTTATATCCATATTCTCGCTCTCCTTATCGGGCGGCGCATTTCCCGGGCGGGGAAATCCTCCGTCTGCTAACAGTATAGCAGATTTTTTTACAAAATACAAGCGTACGCTAAACGGTTCGTTGGGCAAAATTAACAGATTCTTCTGTATTCTTTGTAATTATTGCCCATTGCAATTTCCGTCGGATTGCGGTAAAATATTTACGATACAATATAAAAACATATCGACAGGGAGGATCTCACATGGCAAGCCTTTTGCTGAAAGGTATTTACAAGGTGTATCCGTCCGGCGTCACCGCCGTTACGGATTTCAATCTGGAAATCAAGGACAAAGAATTTATCGTATTCGTCGGCCCGTCCGGCTGCGGTAAGTCGACGACCCTGCGCATGATCGCCGGTCTGGAAGAAATTTCCAAGGGCGAACTGTATATCGACGGCAAGCTCGTCAACGACGTCGTTCCGAAAGACCGCGACATCGCGATGGTGTTCCAGAACTACGCTTTGTACCCGCACATGACCGTGTACGACAACATGGCGTTCGGTCTGAAGCTGCGCAAGGTACCCAAGCAGATCATCGACGAGCGCGTCAAAGAGGCTGCTTCCATCCTCGGCATTTCCGATTACCTCACCCGTAAGCCGAAGGCTCTCTCCGGCGGTCAGCGCCAGCGCGTCGCGCTCGGCCGTGCAATCGTCCGTGAGCCGAAGGTCTTCCTGCTCGACGAACCTCTGTCCAACCTCGACGCAAAGCTGCGCGCCCAGATGAGGACGGAGATCTCCAAACTGCACGCCCGCCTCGCGACGACGTTCATCTACGTCACGCACGACCAGATCGAGGCGATGACGATGGGTACCCGCATCGTCGTCATGAAGGACGGCTTCATGCAGCAGGTCGATACCCCGCAGAACCTGTACGATTACCCGATCAACCTGTTCGTTGCGGGCTTCATCGGTACGCCGCAGATGAACTTCTTCCCGGCGACTCTCACCCAGAAGGGCGGCAAGGTCTACGTCGAATTCAAGAACAATTCGATCGTTCTTCCCAAAACGGTCGCTTCCCGTATCCGCAATGCGGAGGACTATATCAATACCGGTAAGGCGGTAACGCTCGGCGTCCGCCCCGAAGATATCCACGACGAGGAGAGCTTCATCGCCGCTTCGCCCGACACCGTCGTCAAGGCGTTCGTCGAAGTTGTCGAAAAGCTCGGCGCCGAAACGCAGATCTACTGCAAACTCGACTATAAAGAGGGCGAAGAGGTCAGCAGCATCATCGGCGATTCCTCCAACATGATCGCGAAGATCGATTCGCGCAGCGTTGTCAACCGCGGCGAAATCGTCGACCTCGCGTTCGACGCCCGCCACATCCACCTGTTCGACGGCGTTACCGAAATGTCGCTGCTGGCGCGCGATGAAGGGTATGAAATCACGCCCGAAAACGAGGCTTCCTCCGCGTTCGTCCCGCTGACCCCGCAGGAGATGCAGGCGATCATCGAAAAGAACCGCGTCGTCACCAAGGAAGAGAAGAAGGCGATGCGCCGCGAAGCGCGCGCAGCCGAGCGCAAAGAGAAGATGGAGGCGAAAGCCGCTCTCGAAGCGCAGAAGGAGCAGGAAAAAGGCTCCGACGACAATTCCGACAACGGCGACGGAAGCGCGGAAGTGTAATTATCCGGCAAAATCGGCAGATTTGTCAAAAAAACTCCCCGAAAAATTTCGGGGAGTTTTTGTATGCGCCGCGCGAACGCTTGCGCCGGCGGCGCGTTTGCGCTATAATATAGGCTCAAAAACCGCGGTAAACCAAAAAAGGAGGTACAAGGCATGGGCGAGGTATTGCTGGATGCCCTTCTCGACAGTTTAAAAATATTTCCGTTTTTGTTCCTCCTGTATGTCTTTTGCGCGGCGGTCTGGCGCCGCTGCTCGGCGCGGCGGTCGGCATGATCCCGCAGTGCGGGTTTTCCGTCATGGCGGCGAAGCTGTACGACAAAAAACTCATCCGCACGGGCACCGTTTTAGCGGTATTTCTCGCCACGAGCGACGAGGCGCTCATCATTTTGCTCTCCGACGGCTCGAAGGCGTTTTCCGTAATGCCGATCATCGCCATCAAATTTATCGTCGCGGTGGCGGTGGGATATGCGGCGAACGCGCTGCTGCGGCGGGAGAGCCTTTCCGAACTTTCCGAAAACGAGGAGGTTCACGGCACACCCTGCGGGCATGACCACGAGGAAGATTCCAAAATCAGGCGCTACCTCGTGCATCCGCTTCTGCATTCGCTGGAAATTTTTGCGTATATCCTCGTCGTCAACGTGCTGTTCGGAATACTCATCTATTATGTAACAGAAGAATCGCTCGCCGCGTTTTTGCAGGGCGGGCTGTGGTACCAGCCGCTCATCGCCGCGGCGGTGGGGCTTATCCCCAATTGCGCGAGCAGCGTCGTCATCACGCAGACGTATATTCTCGGCGGACTGTCTTTCGGCGGCTGTATCGCGGGATTGTGCGCAAACGCAGGTCTGGGGTTTGTGATTCTGTTCAAAAATGCGCGGGCGTGGAAACGCAACCTGCTTTTAATGGCGGTATTATACGTTATCAGCATTGCCGCAGGGTATGCCGCGCTGGGGATTGCGGCAGCATTTGCCTGAAATAAAAAATATTTTCCGCCGCCGCGAGAAACGCGGCGGTTTTCTTTTTGCAAAATCGCTCAAAAAGTTGTGTGGGACAGGGTAAAAATCTAAAAAGCCCTTGAAAATCGCGCGTTTATGTGGTATCATAAATATAATATTTCTTTTCGCCGTTTCGGTGCGCGCTGTGTGCGCCGCACCGCATATGTTCGGCGAGCCATGCGGCAGGGGAACGTTCCTCTGTTGCGCAGTAATTCTATTTTGGAGATTTTCTGTATGAAGATCAGAGAAGTTGTAGACCTCCTCGACGCGGAGATTTTGTGCGGAGAAGACCGTCTCGATACGGAAATCCACACCGCCTGCGGTTCCGATATGATGAGCGACGTACTCGCCTACGTCAAAGACCAGTCGGTACTTTTGACGGGGCTTTTGAACCCCCAGGTCGTTCGCACGGCGGAGATGATGGATATGCTTTGCGTCGTGTTCGTGCGCGGCAAGCGCCCCGAGCAGAACGTTATCGACCTCGCGCGCGAAAAAGGGATCGTCCTTTTGACGACCGACAAGCGCTTGTTCGTCGCCTGCGGCATTCTGTACACGCACGGTTTGGGTGGCTGATATGCAGTGCATCCGCTATGAATACGACGTTGACGGCGAAAATTTTGCTTCCGCGGGGCATGCGAGCGAGAGCGTAAAGCGCACCTTAAAGCAGATGGGCGTGCCCGCGGCTTCGGTGCGCCGCGTCGCCATCGCCATGTACGAGGGGGAGATCAACATGGTCATCCATGCCCACGGCGGCAAGGCGATCGCGGAGATCTATCCCGATCACATCGATATAACGCTGAAAGATTCCGGCCCCGGCATCGAGGACATCGAACTCGCGATGAAGGCGGGGTATTCCACGGCATCGGAGAATATCCGCAGCCTCGGGTTCGGCGCGGGCATGGGGCTGCCGAACATGAAAAAGTACAGCGACGAAATGCGCATCGATTCGACGGTCGGCGTCGGTTTGTAAAAAGATTATCGGAGGGGTTTTCTCTGAAATCAAGCAAAAGCTCTCATCTCTTTTGAGAGATTTTGCGCGAAGGGTAAAATAATTTACTGTGCGTTTGAAAACGACGTTTTTCAAAAAGCGCACCCAAATTGCCGCATACCTACGGATTATGCAGGAAAGGTGAATGCGGCGCGCGTAAAATAATCACTCGAAAAAGACAAAACCGCGCTTTTGCCTTTTTCCCTCAATTTGCCGAAAGGCACAAGCGGAAAGAGTGAATTTGCACGCGCTCTATAATAAGAGAGCCCTAAAAAATAATGGGGTCCCCGAAAATCGCAACGCGCGGAGCGGTGTGAGATTTTTGGGGAAGAGGAGCAACAAGCACACGAGGTCGTGGCGGCAAGCTACGCGCGCCGCCTGCCCTCCGTCGTCTTGTTGCGACGAGCGCAAAGAGAGAAAACAGGCGGTCAGTCCGCAAAGCGGACGTGTCCGTGGGTTTTCTCTGAAATCAAGCAAAAGCTCTCATCTCTTTTGAGAGATTTTACCACGTTTTTGCGTTAGCGCACCCGTATTTGCGCGAAAGCGCTTTTGCAGGAAAGGTGAATGCGGCGCGCGTAAATATGGTGTGCCCTAAAAGGGCGCGCCGCAGAGGAAAACTCCGATTGTACCGAGCAAAGCGAGGACAATGGGGTTGTCCTAAAAATCACGACAATTTGTTTTGTCTGCTCAAAACAAATTGTGTGAGAGGTTTTTTTATGGTCACTCTCAAAACAGTTATTCTCGACAGCGAAAAGTGCATCGGCTGTATCACCTGCATGCGCAGATGCCCGACCGAAGCCATCCGCATCGAGAACGGCAAGGCGAAAATTTTATACGACAAGTGCATCAACTGCGGCGAATGCGTGCGCAGCTGCAAGGGGGGAGCCAAGCGGCCCGTGTACGACAGCTTTGACCTCGTAAAGAGTTATAACTACAAGATCGCGCTGCCCTCGCCCTCGCTGTTCGGTCAGTTCAACAACCTCGACGACCCCAACTACGTCATCGAGGGGCTTTTGGCGCTCGGGTTCGACGATGTGTTCGAGGTGGGTTTGGCGGCGGAACTCGTCACCGACTGCACCAAAAAACTCATGCAAAAGGGGGATTTGCCCCGCCCCGTCATCAGCACGGCATGCCCGGCGGTCGCGGAGCTGATTTTGCTCAAATTTCACGAACTTGCCGACCACATGCTCCCCGTGTACGCCCCCGCGAAGATCGCCGCAAAACTTGCAAAACAGCAGGCGCTCGAAAAGGGAATCCCCGCGGACGATATCGGAATTTTCTTCATTTCGCCCTGCCCCGCCAAGGTGTATTCGCTGCACCGCGAGGAGGTCGCCAACGAAAAGTACATTTCGGGCGTCCTTGCGCAGAGCGACATCTATTTCCGCCTCGTCGATAAGATGAACAAGATCAAAAACCCGCGCAAGCTCGGCAGGTGCGGGTACAAGGGGCTCGGCTGGGGATCCTCGGGCGGGGAGAGCAACTCTCTGGGACTGGGCAATTACATCCACTGTTCGGGTACGCGCAATGTTTTGGGGCTTTTGAAGGAGATGAGCGACGGAAAGCTGGACGGCGCCGCCGACTTTGTGGAGCTGAACATGTGCCCATGGGATAAAACGCCCGAGCCGTCCACTTCTTTTCAGCTCGATCCTGACCGCTTCGCCGCCATGCAGAAGCTGTTCCGTGTGGAGGAGATTCTCAAACAGCTGCCGGGCATCGACTGCGGCGCGTGCGGCGCGCCCACCTGCCGCTGCCACGCAGAGGACGTCGTGATGAACGGCGGAAAGATCGAATGCGTGCGCATGGAGGAGAAAAAATGAAGGTTTCCGAACTCGCAAAGGAGAGCGGCTGGCAGGTCTTTTCGAAAGGGGAAGACCGCGCGGTCGAAAGCGGCTACTGCGGCGATTTTTTGAGCAACATCATCTCCCGCGCGCCCGATTCGTGCGCGTGGCTGACGGTAATGAACAACGTGAACGTGGCGGCGGTCGCGACGCTCATCGACTGCGCCTGCATCGTCCTGTGCGAAGGCGTCGCGCCCGACGATGCGTTTGCCGCCCGCGCCTGTTCGAGGCGGCAAAGAAGGTGGCTGCAATTTGCGGGGTGTAATAGGGGTTCTCACTTTTTGTTTCGAGCTGACGAAACAAAAAGTCGAGATTTTGAGGGGAAACCCGAGCGGTTTTCCCCTCTGTCCGCGATATATAGTGGCACACATATTATAAAATCGCGGACATTCACCCCTTCCGTAAGCCATACGGCAAATTGAGGGAAAAAGGCAAAAGCGTGGTTTTGCCTTTTTCGAGTAAATAATCAGCTCGCAGATTTTGTTTTGAGCTGAAGGTACGCGAGGCTTTCACTTGCTAGCAATAGCGAAAACGAGCGTACCGCAATCGCTTTTCCAACGCGCACCGCTTTGCAAGCGGCGCGGCGTACGGAGTTTTCCTCGCCGCGGCATTTTTTAGGGCACACATAATGTAGAATGCCGCGGCTTCACCTTTCCTGCAAAAGCCGTATGTATGCGGCAAATAGAGTGCGCTAATCCAAAATAGCGATTTTGGAACGCGCTTTTAATTATTATAAAACCATATTCTCACGGAAAATCACAGCGCAGCGAGGTTTTCGTGAATCAGGGCGCAGCGCAGCGAGGTTTTCGTGAATCAGGGCGCAGAGAGGCGAGATTTTCGTGAATTAAGGCGGCGGAGCCGGGGCGGAAGCGAGCAATGCCCGACAGGGCATTGCGGGAAAACTCGTGTACAGCCGTAAAAAGCAGGGGGCGACGGATGAAATTATACTACGATTTTCATATCCATTCGTGTTTGAGCCCCTGCGGGGATAGGACAGCACGCCCAACAACATCGTCAATATGGCGCTCATCAAGGGACTGAACGTCATCGCGCTGTCCGACCACAACACGGGCAAAAACTGCCCCGCGGCAATGGCGGTAGGGCGGAAAAACGGGCTGGTCGTTCTGCCCGCCATGGAGCTGACGACCGCGGAGGATATCCACATCCTCTGCCTGTTCGAAAAGTACGAATGTCTCGAAATGTTGGAGACGTATATCCAAAAAATGCGCCTTCGGGTGAAAAACAAGCCGGAAATTTTCGGCAGGCAGCTCATTTTGGACGAAAAGGACGAGATCATCGGCGAGGAGGAAAACCTGCTCATCGTGTCGAGCGGGGTGTCGGTGGAGGAAGTTGCGGCGCTCGTCGCGGGGTTCGGCGGCATCGCCGTACCCGCGCATATCGACAAGCAGGCGAACGGTCTCGTCGGCGTGTTGGGCGCGTTCGACTGCAATTTGGGGTTCAGAATGATCGAAAGCACACTCGATTCGGGGGTGAATCTGCCCCGCCTGACAAATTCCGACGCGCACTATCTTTGGGATATCGCGGAGGCGGAGCATTTTATCGAGGCGGATTCGTGCAGCGCGCACGGGGTGTTCGCGGCGCTGAAGCGGATGTGCGAGGAAGGGAAGTAAATACGCACGGTATTAAAATTGGAATTCGCACAATGGTGAAAAAGATGAGGAGGGATTTATGCGAAGGGCGTTTTTTTGTCTGTCGGTTATGCTCTGTTTTGCCGCGTTGGCGGTATCGGCGGGCTGCGGAAAGGAAAGCGTGCGCGGCTATACGGGCGAGCAAATTACTTCGATCAGTATTTATTGGCAGGAACCCGCCGATTTTTATGCGCCTGACGGCGTCGCCTTGATTTGTTCGGAGGGTGAGCTGGAAAGTTTTAAGGAGATATGCGAGGAAGGGCGTTTGCTCGGCGGATACGGAAGTGCGGGTTTTGAAGAAACGCTCGGCGGATATGACAGTAGTTTTTTCGAGCAGGGCGAGCTGATTGTACTCTTTATAGACGAACCGAGCCCTTGCCATGACAGCGAGGTTGCCGATATCTCCGCGGAAAAAGGAACTGTTGAAATCGATGTAAATCTCATCCCGCCGGGCGGGGAAGGCGTTTGCCCTGATGTAATGATGCAGGATATTCATTTTATCGAACTGCCGAAAAATTTTTGCGGGGAAAGGGAATTGCACGTCAATTACATTCGGATCGACAAATAAATTTTTCGGAACAAATCGGAACGGAAAGGAAATGCTTATGTTTGAAAAAGTCAAACAATATCTGCAAAAATTCGGGCTGGGCGGACGTCTGCAAGCTGCCCGCGGCGGAGAATTAAAAGGCAGAGCACAAAACAAAACCGCAGAGGGTGCGCGCTTATAGCCGCGCCTCGGCCGGGCGCGATGCGGAACCGCGAAAGGGTGCGGATTCCGTCTTTTTTTGCCGAAAAAGGGCGGCGGGGCGTTTGCAAACGCCCCGCCGCTTGACTTTTTCCGTGAAAAAATATATGATGATAGAGTACAAAAACGGCATGGTTGCCGCCCGCAAAAGCCGTAAGCGCGGCGGGCGAAAGAGGAAATACCGATGAAAAGTTTTTTGAGTGAAAAGGCGAAAAACATCGCGCCATATGCGGCGGGCGAACAGCCCAAGGATAAAAAATACGTCAAGCTGAACACCAACGAAAACCCGTACCCGCCCAGCCCGAAGGCGCTGGAAGCGTACAAAAATTTCGACTTTTCTTCGCTGAATTTATACCCCGCGCCCGACGCGGACGCGCTCCGCGCGGCGGTCGCCGAAGCGGAAGGGGTTTCGCCCGAAAACGTGTTCTGCGGCAACGGCAGCGACGAGATCCTCGCCCTCTGCCTGCCCGCCTTTTTCGACGAGGGGGGCGAAGGCGCGGCGTTTGCCGATATAACGTACAGCTTTTACCCCGTTTTCTGCAACTTTTTCGGCGTAAAATATACCCTTTTGCCTTTGGAAGAGGATTTCTCGCTCGATCTGGATAAACTTTCGGCGCTCCCTGCGCAGGGGGTCATCGTCGCCAATCCGAACGCGCCCACGGGCATCGGCATTCCGCTCGCGGAGATCGAGCGGTTCGTGAAGAAAAACAGCGGGCGCGTCGTCATCATCGACGAGGCGTACATGCCCTTCTTTAACGAGAGCGCCGTCCCGCTCACGAAAAAATACGAAAATCTGCTCGTCGTCAAGACATTTTCCAAGGGCTATTCGCTTGCGGGCATGCGGTGCGGGTACGCCGTCGGCAATGTTTCGCTCATCGAGGGGCTGTTCCGCTGCAAAGATTGCTTCAATTCCTACCCGCTCGACCGCGTTTGCCGGGCGGTGTGCGCCGCCGCCATCTCCGACGGGGCGTATTATGCGGAAAAGAACGCGCTCGTCATTTCCGAGCGGGAACGTCTGACTGAAGAACTGCGGGGCAGGGGATTCGAAGTTTTGCCCAGCAAATCGAACTTCGTATTCGCGCGGCATACGCGGCTTTCGGGGAAAGAAGTGTACGAAGGTCTGCGCGCGCGGGGGGTGCTGGTGCGCTATTTCCGGAAGCCGCGCATCGAAAATTTCTGCCGAATCACGGTCGGCAGCCGCGAACAGAACGACGCCCTGCTCGCCGCGCTCGATGAAATGCTGTAAGGGCGCCGGGTTGTAAGGCGGAGGAGCGGCATTCGCGCGGAGCGATAACAGAAAAAGCGCGGCGAAAAAGCCGCAAAAAGTAACCGAAAATTGCACAACGTTGCATATATTTCAGTACAAACAGGATAAACGAATGCGCATATGCGGCAAATGAGGGGTTATTTCAGCCCGTTTTTGCACCGTATGCGCGGCGAAACACATGAGAGGAAGAACATTCGAGGTTTTGGAGGTCTTTTTCGCATGTGTTTTTCTTTGCTCGATTCCGCCATCGCAGGGTGCGGTCTGGCGACCCGCGTGCGCTTTTGTTCCGTTTCGGCTCTCGCACAGGTTCTCCGCGCGGCGGTGCCGTACGGGAAGATCGTGCTTATCGCCGAGGAAGGGGAGGGTTTTGCGCTCGCCGGGCGGCTGCGTGAGGGATTGGGGGAGTTTCGTCCCGTTTCCGTCGTTTTGGGCGGTGAAGACAAG
>CAJFFD010000117.1:0-2770 GCA_904373255.1 uncultured Clostridia bacterium
CGCGGCGAAGTTCAAAAAAAAGCGGACGTACGCCCTCTGTTCGCTCGCGTTCGTCGGGTATATGTTCGCCTTGGCGGGCATGCTCACCGCGCTGTTTGCGAAAGTTTCCCCCAACGAGGGGGAAGGGGAATTGACGTATACTCTGTTCCGCCTGCCTTCGGGCGTGCTGGTCGCGGGATGCGTGTTGGTTGTCGTTTTCGGCATACGTTTCGCAAAAATGCTGACAAGGCACGGCAAAACGGCGGCGTATGTCTGCACCTGCCGCCTGACGCTCGGTGGCAGCAGCGTGACGGCGAAGGCGTTCGTCGATACGGGCAATCGCCTGCGGGACGGGCATGGCAGTCCCGTGGCGGTGGCGGAGCGTTCGCTCGCGCTCTCGCTGCTCGCGGACGGACTGTTCACGGGCAAAACGCCGTGCGAAAAGCTGGCGGTGGAAACGGTCAACGGCAAAAGCGAGCTGACGGTGTTCAAAATCGACGAATTGGAGATATATTTCAAGGACAAGTCGCATATAGTAAAAGATGTGGCGGTTGCGATCAGCCCGCGTCCGTTGGCGGGGGAGTATTCGCTCATTCTGCCGCCCGCATTTGCAAAGGAGGAGGATTTCGAAGAGAGGGGAGGCGAATAGTCTATGCTCAAGGACATCAAGGCAAAAATCCTGCGCCTGCTGGGAAAAATGCGCGGCGGCGAAAACGTGCTCGATTACATCTGCGGGAGCGAGGCGCTGCCTTTGCCCTATTCGGCGGAGGAGGAATCGGATATGCTCGGCAGGCTGTCGTCGGGGGACGAGGCGGTCAAGAGCGCGCTCATCGAGCACAACCTTCGCCTCGTCATCTACATCGCGCGCAAGTTCGACAATACGGGAGCCGATTCCGACGACCTCGTGTCCGTGGGCACCATCGGACTCATCAAGGCGGTCAACTCCTTCGACCCCGCCAAAAACATCAAGCTCGCCACCTATGCCTCGCGGTGCATCGAAAACGAGATTCTCATGTACCTGCGCCGCCTCGTGCGGCTGAAGAGCGAGGTGTCCTTCGACGAGCCGCTCAACACCGATTGGGAGGGGAACGAACTGCTCCTCTCCGACGTTCTCGGCACCGATTCGGATACGGTGTATAAAGACATCGAAACGGGCGTGGAAAAGGAGCTCCTTCGCGGCGCGCTCGAAAAGCTGCCCGAGCGGGAGAAAAAGATCATGAACCTGCGTTTCGGGCTCGACGGCGGCGAGGAGATGACGCAAAAGGACGTCGCAGACCTCCTCGGTATCTCGCAGTCGTACATATCCCGCCTGGAAAAAAAGATCATCGCCCGCCTGAAAAGCGAGATGAGCAAGCTGATATAGGCATAGCCGCAAAACGAACATAAGCCGCAAAAAACGATTGCGTATCGTCGGTGCGCTTTTTGCGCTCCGTTTTGCCCCGCAAAAACGCGGGGCTTTTTTGTTTGGCGGCGTAAATCTGCGGCGGTATTCCGGGGAAACGTCGGCGTAGAGCAACGGCATGGCTCGGGCGGCATGGCTCGGGCGGCATCGGCGCGGGGCGGCGGTAAGCTCGGGCGGCATCGGCTCGGGACGGCTTTGGCGCAGGGTTCGGCGCGCATTGCCGCCGCAAAAGAGGTTGACGAACGGCGCAAAAACGGGTACAATAGTAGGAGAAAAAATTCGCGGAGGCGCGCCATGAAATTTATCGAATATACCGTACATACGACTACCGAGGGGAGCGAACTCATCTCCGATATCTTCTGGAACTACACCAACTACGGCGTGACCATCTGCGACGTGAACGACATCATCGCGCTGCAAAAGGACAAGCGCACCTTTTGGGACTACATGGACGACGATCTTACGGCGCCGCAGAGCGACGTGCTCGTCAAGTGCTTTCTGCCCGTGGACATCGCGGACGAAAACATCCGCTCGATCAATGCCGATCTGGAGCTGTTAAAGGAGCGCAGCGCGGGGTTCATTTCCCTGGGCACGCTCGAAACCTCCCGCCGCGAGATCGAGGGGGATGACTGGATCGACGTGTGGAAAAAGCATTTCCGCCCCATCCACGTCGGCGGGCGGGTCGTCGTCTGCCCCGAGTGGATACCCTACGAGCCGAAGGAGGGCGAGGTCGTCATCAAGCTCGATTCGAACATGGCGTTCGGCACGGGCGAGCACGAAACCACGTCCATGTGCCTCGAATTGTTGCAGGAATACCTGCGCGAGGGAGATACCGTCATCGACGTCGGGTGCGGCAGCGGCATTTTGGGCATTTCCGCCGTCAAGCTGGGCGCGAAGTTCGCGTATATGACGGATATCGACTACGTCGCGGTGCGCAGTGCCGAGCACAACGCCGCGCTCAACGGGGTCGCGGAAAGGGTGAAGATCGATCTTTCCGACCTGCTCGAAAACGCGGAGGTGCGCGGCGAGGTGATGACGGCGAACATCACGGCGGATATCCTCTGCCGCCTTTCGGAGAGCATCCCGAAGAACCTGAAGGAGGGAGGCACGCTGATCCTCAGCGGCATCATCGAGCCGAAGCTCGCGCAGGTGATTTCCGCCTACGAGGGCATCGGGCTGAAGCTTGTCAAACAGGTGCGCAAGGGCGAGTGGTTTGCGCTGGCGATGAGGAAATAGTAGTCTCTCGCCAATTTCTCGGCAAGCTGATGCCTGCGAAATTGTGCGATTTTGAGGGGAAACCCGAGCGGCTTTCCCCTCATGCCACGTCGCAACAAGGCGACGGAGGGCAAGCGGCGCGCGTAGCTTGCCGCCAAGCCCTCGTACACTTGT
>CAJFFD010000117.1:2778-3950 GCA_904373255.1 uncultured Clostridia bacterium
TCCCCAAAAATCTCACACTGCTATGCGCGTTGCGATTTTCGGGGGCCCCGTTGTTTTTAAGGGCACTCATATTATAAAATGCCGCAACTTCACCCCTTCTGTGAGCCGAGGTGTCGGCAAATTGAGTGCGCTGGCGCAGAAACGTGGTTCTGCTTGCGCGAGTGATTGTTATAATAAATATAAATCCAAATTCTCACGGAAAATCGCAGGGAGCAAAGCGAGCGAGATTTTCGTGAATTAAGGTGCAACGCAGCGAGATTTTCGTGAACAAGGGCGGCGGAGCCGAGGCGGAAGCGAGCAATGCCCGACAGGGCATTGCGAGAAAGTTGCCTCGTGCGCAGCCGCCAAAATATCGGCAAGATGAGCCGCAAAAAAAAGGAGCTTTATGGCGACGGTACGCAGATTTTATGTCGACAAAATAGCGCGGGAAACGGTTTTGACGGGCGACGAGTATTCGCACGCCAAAAACGTTCTGCGCCTCAAAGAGGGGGACGAAATCGTCTTGCTCGACGGCAGCGGCAACGAGTACGACGCCGTCGTCAACAAAATCGGCAAGGGCGAAATGCTGTGCGGCGTCGTGGGCGGGCGCCCCTCCGACAAGGAGGCGAAAACGCCCGTCAAACTCCTCATCGGCGCGCTCAAGGGGGATAAAACGGAGCTGGTCGTGCAGAAGGCGACC
Organism: uncultured Clostridia bacterium; assembly: GCA_904373255.1. Lineage (GTDB taxonomy): Bacteria > Bacillota > Clostridia > Christensenellales > Borkfalkiaceae > Borkfalkia. Next base: position 3,458 of record CAJFFD010000117.1, read on the forward strand.
GAACTCGGCGCCAAAGAGATCGCCGTGTTTTCCTCCCGCTTTTGCGCCGCGTATATGAACGAAAACAAGCTCGAACGGCTGAAAAAGGTCGCGCGCGAGGCGGCAAAGCAGTGCCTGCGCGCCACCGTTCCGCATATCGAATATTATGACTCGCTGGAAAAGGCGCTCGCTTCCTGCGAAGGGTACGAACATAAATTGTTCGCCTGCGAATTTGCGCATATGTCCGACTTTGACCTCCATTCCCTCGCGGGCAGCACGGCGCTCGTCGTGGGCAGCGAGGGCGGCTTTTCGGAGGAGGAGTTCGCGGCGGCAAAGGCGGCGGGCTTTGCGGGCATCACGCTCGGCAAGCGCATTCTGCGCGCGGAAACGGCGGCGATCGCCTTCCTCTCCGCCGCAATGTTCGAGTTGGGGGAGTGGGCATGAAGAAGGCTGTCGTTTTCACGCTCGGCTGCAAGGTCAACGGCTGCGAGAGCGGCTCGCTCGCGCGCGGGCT
>CAJFFD010000118.1 GCA_904373255.1 uncultured Clostridia bacterium
CGACCATGAACACGTTTTCGCCCGCGACGAGGGACAAAATGCGCTCCTGCGCGGGGTTGACGTCCTGATACTCGTCGACAAAGACGTGCGTATAGCGGCCGCGCACCTCCTCGCACACGGCGGGGATTTGCAGAAGTTCCAGGCACTTGTGTTCCAGGTCGGAAAAATCTAAAACGCCCGCCCGCCGCTTTAAGGCGGCGAAGGTATCCGAAAATTCCAAGATCAGCTCGCACAGCGCCGCCGCGACCTCGCCCGAGGCGCAGAACGCCCCCTCTTCCTCCTCCCGCGTGCGGAAGAGGGAAAGGCTCTTTTTGATGGCGTCGACGTCGTCCTTGAGGGCGCCGAGGCGGGCGTCCAGCTCCAGCGCCGCCGCGTCGCCCGCGTTTTTCAATTTAGTGTTGGGCGGCTTATTGATGAGTTTTACGTCGCGCACGAGCGCCGCGGCGTCGAACACGTTCCCCGCGGCGAGCACGTCGTCGGCGAACAGCGCCCGAGCCGCCAGAAATCCGGCGTGCTTTTCGCCGAACACCCCCGATTTAATATACGGCGCGCACTCCCGCTCCAGCGCGGCGCATTTCTCCTTTAACCGCTTCGCGTACCGCGCGGCGGGTTCGAACGCCTCCTCCGCGAGCCGCGCGAAATGTTCCCCGTCGTAGCGGGAAGGAAGTTCGCGCAAAAAAGCGTTAAAATCGGCGCGGACGATCGCCTTTTCGTACGATTTTTGCAATACGTCTGTAAGTTTTCCGAACCCCCTGCTCCCCGCGAACACCTTGCACAGCAGGGCGAATTTTTCCGATTTTTCCGCCAATAACTTGTCGAAGGTCAGGGACACGGCGCGGGTTTTCAGTTTCTCCGTTTCCGCCTCGTCGGCGACGCGGAAGTTGCCGTCTGCATCCGCCTCGTAAAAATAGCGGCGGATGACGTTGGAGCAGAAGGAGTGCAGGGTGCAGATGTCCGCCGTGCCGATCTCCGAAAGCTGTGCCTTGAGCCGCGCGCGCACAGCCTCGTCCTGCACTTCCCCGATGCGGGCGAAGATCGCCGAGCGGAGCCGCTCCTTCATCTCCGCGGCGGCTGCCTTGGTGAAGGTGACCGCGAGGACGGACGACACGTCTGCCCTGCCCGAGAGGATGAGGGAGATGATCTTTTCGATCATGACGAATGTTTTGCCGCTTCCTGCGGACGCGGAGACGAGAACCTCCCCCGCCGCGTCGATGGCAGCCTGCTGTTCCGATGTGGGTTTGCGCACGCTCATAAATCTCCCCTCCTCTTTTTGACGATGTTCACGATCTCCTCCCCCGTTACCTTCTTTTCCGAGCGGGGCGGCGCGGAAATATCGTGCCCGCACATGCCGCCGTAGGGGCAGAAGTCGCAGGCGCCGCGGTAGGGTGACGCGGCGATGCAGCCCGCCTCCGCTTCCTTGGCGCAGTTCTGCGCCGCCAGCACCGAATAGGCGATGAACGCCTCGAAATCTTCGCTTTCCAGCATTTTTTTGCGTTTGTTCTGATAATACGCGTCGATGAAGCGGCTCTTCTGCCCCGGCTCGACCGATTTATCGCTCATTTTGACGACCGCGTCGTCGCCGACGGTGAATCCCTGCATACGGAAGGGACTGTCGGTATCGGGCGAGGAAAAGGCGAGGCGGGCGGGGAAATAGTACGCGCCCGCCGGTTTGCCCCCCTTCGCCGCCGCCGAAAGGTACAGTTCGAGCTGCAATTTGCGGCCCGTGTAGTAGTTTTCCGCGCTCACGTCGAAGGAGCCGGTCTTATAATCGACGACGCGCGCGTATGCGCCGCATTTATCCACGCGGTCGATCTTGCCCGCGAGGGAAATTTTCCGTTCGCCCGAAAGGAGGGCGATGCCGCGGAAGGGCGAATCGGGGTAGCCGAACGTCTGCTCGGCGGCGGCGACGGTGAAGTCGGAGCCGGTTATCTGCTCGAATACGTTTTTGCCGACGACGGCAGCCTCGTTTTCCAGCGCGGACGCGGAATACTCCCCTTCCGCCGTGTCCTTTAAATAGCAGTAGGGCGGATTTTTGAGAAGCTCGCGCGCCGTTTCGCGCAAAAAATCCTCGCAGTTGCCCGCGTCGAGCGAGGGCATGTTGTCGGCGAGCTTACGCAGCACCTCGTGCATGAAGTTGCCCGTATCGGTGACGCGCACGCTCTGTTCTTCCCGCTCCTGCAGCCCGAGCCCCCGCTCGGCAAAGTTGCGGTACGGGCAGCTGAAATACCCCTCGATGAAGGTGGGCGACACCGTGCGCTTGCCGCGGAAGGCAAGCTCCGCCGCGTTCGGGATAAAGTTTTTGTCCTTTTCGGCGGGGAAGAGGAGCGCATCGGGCGCGCCGCCCCGCGCGCGCAATGCCGCCAGCAGCCCCGCGTGCGCGGAGAAATCTCCCCTGCCGCGGCGGTAGGCATCCGCCCGCGCCAGCAGTTCGCGCACGGCGGGCACCCGCTCGCTCGAAACGCCCGCAAGGTACGCGGCGCGGGTGAGCGCCGCAAGCGGCTTTCCGCTCTGCGAGCACAGGCAGGCGCGCGCCTCGTCGATCAGCTCGCTCCTTTTGCATTCCTCGCCCCCGCGCGCAAGCGGATAGGAAAGGTACAGTTTTTCGCTGAACGAGCACAGCGCCAGCGCCGCGTTCTCCCGCGCGCGGGCGTTGACCTCGCGGATCTTCGGGCTGATCTCCACCTGCAGCGAGCGAAGGCGGTCGATGTCCTTATCCGAGATGAGCGCGGTATCCGCGCCCGCGGGCGGCACGTCGGTCGTCAGGCCCGCCGCGAACACGATTTTGCAGGCGCGCTGTTTGCTTTCGGTGATATCGCCCACGAACACCGCGTCGGCATACTGCGGGATGAGGGAAACTTCGAGGGCGTTCAGCGCCTCTGCAAGGGATGCGGAAAATTCCTCCGCCCGCCGCCTTTCCCCGCCCGCGAGCTCCTCCGCCTCGCCCAATACGCGCAGGATGCCGTCCAGGCCGCGCAGCATGAATTCCCGCTCGGCGAACATGCCCGCCTCGCCCAGGCGTTCGGCGAGCTTTTCCTGCGTGCTTTCGCACCCGAACAGCTCGAACAGCCGCCGCGCGAGACGGCAGTATTCGGCGCAGAGCATGGAAGGCTTCGCCCCCTCGAAAGCGGAAAGAATCCGCCCGCGCAGGGTTTCGAATGCCGACGAATCCGAGTTTACGTCCTTTTTCCCCTTCTTGCCCTCGTTCGGCACCTCCTTGATCGGTCGCTTTACCCCGCCGCGGAAGTTCGCGTATTTCAAGAGATAGTTGCGGTAGGCTTCGCACGAGCCGCGGTCGCCGAAGAACGGGTTGCCGATGAAGGCGTCCGCGTCGGCGGGGTCGAACCCCTCGGAGATGAGCGCGAAGTAGCGGAGCAGAAATTTTGCGAGCGGGTGCGACGCAAGGCTGCGCTTTGCGTCCGCGTAGTACGGAATTTTATATTCGGCAAAGAGCTTTTCCAGCCCGACGGCGTACCCCGCCGCGTCGGGGGGTAAAAACAGCGCGATGTCGCGCCAGCGCGCGCCGCGGGAAACTTCGCTTCGGATCATCGAAGCGATGAAGGACAGCTCGTCCGTCTCGTCCGCCGCCTCGAAAATATGTACGTTTGCGCAGGGCAGCGGCGCGCCGCGCACGGGGTCGTATAATCCGCGGCGGAGCGACTCCGCCGCCGCACATGCGCGCGAAGGCAGAGCGACGCGCTCGCACTGTGCGCCAGCCATGCGGCAGTATTTTTCAAAGGCGTTTACAGCCTCGTTCGTGTACAGTTCCTCCTCGCCGCCGATGAACACGCCCGAAACGCTCTTTGCGATGCGCAGCGCCGCAAAGATGCCCTCCGCCGCCTGCCGCGTGAAGGAGGAAAACCCCGCGAACACGACGTTCGCGCCAGCGACATTCCTCTCCTCCATCGCCGCGGGCAGCCCCGCCAGCACGCCGCTTTCGTCGACGTATCCCGTGTCCAGAAAGGCGAGGTAATCGCGGTAGACGAGCGCAATATCCGCCAATTTTTCGGCAAGGAGCCTGTCCGCGCCCGCACGCGCTTCGTCGAGCATATCGGGGGTGACGAGGGCGGCGCGCAGCTGGGCGATGGTCTCGTACAGCCTGCCCGCGCAGGCGGCGGGGTTTTTGCCGAAGCATTTCAGTTCCCCCGCCCGCCTTGACGCGATGGCTCCGACGGCAAGCACGGAGCCCTGCTTGGAGAGCGCCTTTTTGCTCCCCGCGCCGCGCAGAAAGCGGGCGAAGGTGGCGACGGAGGTATCGAACGCGGAGCCCTGGGCGCGGGCGACGGCGCGCTCCGCCTCCAAAGTGAGCCTGTCCTCGCAGAATATGAGGTTGCGTTCCCCCCGCGGAAGCTCCGCCAGGCAGGCGGTCAGCTCCGAAACGGAGGGGGCGATATAAATTTTAACGTGCATTTGTCTTCCTTTCGCGCGGCGAACGGCGCGCATCTGCAGTAAAATTTTTAAACAAAAGTTCGCTTTATATCATTATAACATATTATCTGAAGTTTTGTATATATTTTTTTGCGAATTTCAACTGTTTTTCACCCGTTTTGTTTTTACAAACGGCGCGATTTATGGTATACTGTATCTTGCAGATTTCTTTTCTGCGGAATATGAAAAACCCGGAGTACACCGAATGAAAAAATTTTTTGCGGCGGCGGCAATGACGATTGCGGCGCTGTTCCTGTTTGCCGGCTGTTCGGCGCAGATCGTGGCGAGCATCTCCTCGGGATGGCTGACCGATCCCGCGACGACGTATGACCCCAACTTTTACGAATCGCTCGATTACGAGGTAAGTTTTTCCAATACGGAATCGAATTCAGCCTCGCGCCTGACCATCGAAATCGATACCGAAAACAGTTCGTACAACATCACGACGGAAGCGGTAGGCACGATGTCCTTCCCCACCCCCGACGGATCCACGCAGACGTATACCAACGTTTATCACCTGCGCTCGGAACTGACGATGAGCGCGACCTTCACCTATACGCGCAGCAACGGAGAAAAACTCGTATTCTCCTTCGGCGGAACGCACGATACCGACCGACGACGGTCGTTCAGGAGGTCTGGTTTACCTCCGCCGACAGCGCGTCGACATCGGCTGCCGAAGGGGAAAAGGCGCGCCCCGCGTTCAGCCCCGTTTACAGCATGCTTACCAACCGTTCGCAAGCCGCAAGCACGTCTGTCGACGATGGAAATACCGCCTTCGTCACCATGTACGACTATACCGCGGAAATCGTTTACGACCGTACCTGCGAAAACGCGACCATCCGCTATACGGACGCCTTTGCCGACCTGACCGCCGAAGAACGCGTCGTAAACAACTATGTGACGAAGCAATCCTGCAACTTTGAAGACAGCCGCGAATTGAGCGGACTGCAATCGCAATACACCTGCATCGACGGCGCGCAGCTCTCCTTTATCGGGCGCGGACTGGAAATGAGCGAGGACGCATCGCATTCCCTCACGATCGTCAGCGGCATCGCCGACAACTTCCCCACGGCGCAGCACATTTCGTGCCGCGAGCTCGTCAACAGCCGCATGAGCTTTACCATAATCAACGCCGACGGAACCGAGCGCGTTTTTGACGACGAAGAAGTTGCCATAGCGAGAATGGCTTTCAGTCTGACGGGGGCAGGAACGAACACGGGCGAAACGACGACGGTTTCTTATGCGCAGCGCGCTTCGAGCGGCTCGAACGCAAACCGCTGCCTGCCTCTCCGCCATGAAATTCCTTACGGCGGAAGCGTCGGGAATTTTGTTTACACCTTGGACACGGCTGACTACCGCACCCCCGACAGTTCCGCACAGGCATAATGCGGCGGACAGCCTTTTAACTCTTTCAATGACATATATCGCATATAGCAGAAGCGCGCCCCGCCGAACCCGGCGGGGCGCGCCCCTTTTTATGAGAGAGCAAGTGTGAACAAATTTAGTTATTCGCGAAAATCTCGCTATCTGCGGCTTTCCGTGAGTCTGCGGTTTTATATTTTCGCGCAAGGAAAATCACACTTTTCCGCCGCGCAACACAATTTGCCGACACCTCGGCTTACGGAAGGGGTGAAAGCGACGCGCATATTTTTGGTGTGCCCCTAAAAGGCGCGTCGCTGAGGGGAAAACCGCTCGGGTTTCCCCTCCCCTCTCGACTTTTTCTTTTGTCAGCTCAAAAGAAAAAGTGAGAACTTTTCTACTCGTCCTGCAGCGCATCGTAGCCGCTCTCGCCCGTGCGGACGCGGACAACGTCTTCCACGTCGTAGACGAAGATCTTGCCGTCGCCGATATGCCCGCTGTACAGCGCCTTGCGCGCCGCCGCCACGACCTCGTCGACAGGTACTTTGCTGACGACGACTTCGACTTTGACCTTGGGCAGAAGATCCATATCCACCTTGACGCCGCGGTAGTATTCGCTCGCGCCCTTCTGCACGCCGCAGCCGAGCACCTGCGTGACCGTGAGCCCCGTGACGCCGATGGCGTTCAGCGCCTGCTTGAGCTCTTCAAACTTGGACTGCTTGGTGAGAATGACAACCTTGGAAAGTTTCGCGCCGGCGGCGCTGCTCTCCCTGACGGCGGGTACGGTGGTATCGACCACGGTGACGCCCGCAGGCTCTTCGACCGCAAGACCTTCGGGGTCGATCATCTCCGCGGCGAGCGGCGCCGCCACGAAATCGGCATAGGCGCTGGGCAAGCCGTGTTCGTGCTTATCCAACCCTTCGATCTCCTCGATGCGCGAGGCGCGGACGCCGCAGGTATGTTTGAGGATCTGGAACAGGGCGACCATGCAGACGATCGTCCACGCCGCGATGCAGACGATGCCGAGCAGCTGCACGACGAGCTGCGAAAAGTTCCAGGTATAGAACAGCCCCGTGCTCGTGGAGAACAGCCCGCAGGCGATGGTGCCCCACAGCCCGTTCGCACCGTGTACGGCGATCGCGCCGACGGGGTCGTCGATGTGCAGCTTTTTGTCGATGACTTCGACCGCGACGTCGACGAGGATACCCGCGATCAGACCGATGAAGAAAGCGCCGACCACGTCGACCACCGCGCAGCCCGCCGTAACGGCGACAAGGCCTGCGAGGGAGCCGTTGAGCGTCATGGAAACGTCCGGCTTTTTGTTCTTGATCCAGGTGTAGACCATTGTGGAGATGGTCGACGTTGCGGTAGCGACGGTGGTGACGACGAGGATCTGCGCGAGCTGCGTCATATCCGAAGCGGCAGCGCCGTTGAAGCCGTACCAGCAGAACCAGAGGATGAACACGCCGAGCGCGCCGACGGTGAGGTTATGCCCCGGAATAGCGCGGACGTATACCGCTTTTTTGCGCTCGAGGGTGGGTTTGCCGTCCTTATCGAGGTACTTGCCCCAGCGCGGGCCGAGGATGAGCGCGCCGATGAAGGAGGAGATGCCGCCGACCATGTGAATGAGCGAGGAGCCGGCGAAATCGATGTAGGTCACGCCCAGGATTTCCTGCGTGAGCCAGCCGCCGCCCCATACCCAGTGCGCTTCGATGGGATAGACGACCGCGCTGATGACGAGGGAATAGATGCAGTAGGAAAGGAACTTCGTGCGTTCCGCCATGGCGCCCGAAACGATGGTTGCGGTGGTGGCGCAGAACACGAGGTTGAAGAAGAAGGTCGACCAGTCGTAGTTCGCAAAGTCGGTGAACACGCCGAGGTTGGGGATGCCGACGAGGCCGAAGAGAGCGTCCTCTCCCATGAGGAGCCCGGCTCCGAGCAGTACGAAAACGATGGTGCCGAGGCAGAAGTCGAGCAGGTTTTTCATGATGATGTTGCCTGCGTTTTTGGCGCGGGTAAATCCCGTTTCCACCATGGCAAACCCTGCCTGCATGAACCAGACGAGGATAGCGCCGATCAGGAACCAGACGCCCGTCGAGCCGAATATGCCGTCCATAAGAAA
>CAJFFD010000119.1 GCA_904373255.1 uncultured Clostridia bacterium
GCGTGAGGATATGCACGCCGTTTAACCATACATCCGTTTGGTAATCGGCGGCGTTGAAACAGAGCAGCGCGCGCCTGCCCCGGTTCTCTTCGGCGAGCGCAAACGACCGCCTGTACCACACGATATCGTGCTGCGAAGCATCCCCGATGCCGCTCGCGGGGTACTGATAGGAAAACGGCACACGGATTTTCAGCGGCAGCGCCTTCTTCCCCTGCCACAGTCCGCTTTTTATGCCCTTATTCTCATCATCGAAGGCGAACTCCCATTCGCCGTTCAGACTCTGCCAATCCTCCCGCCGGAATTGCGGGCGGGGATATTCGTTTCTGTCAATCATTCTTTAACCCTTTTTATTGACTTCCTCTATATGCCAGACCCAACTGCCGCAGTCGGGCAGGCGGGGGCAGAACAAGCCCGCGCCCATCAGCGCCGCGCCGCTCGCCGTTACGTTCAGCTCTTTTATCGCATACGTTTTGCCTTCGTCCAATCCGCGCAGCTTCAGCACCCTGTCGTGGTCGCACGGGTCGGCGCGGAACCGCTCGCCCACTACGTACGCCTTCGATTTATCTTTGCCGACGAGCATCTCGCAGAAGTAATTTCCTTTGAACGGGTCGGCAAGGCGGTACAGGTCGCCCCTTAATACGAGTTCGTCGATTCCCTTGTAATTTTTGATCTGCTCCCTGACCTGCACCTTTTCCTCTTCGGAAAGTTTGGTAAGGTCGAGTTCGTACCCCGTCGCGCCGAGCGAAGCAATCGCCCCGCGCGTTGCAAACGGCGTCGTCCGCCCCGTCTGGTGATTCGGGCACGCCGAAACGTGGCAGCTCATCGCGCTTACGGGGTAACACATCGACGTACCCCACTGGATCTTCGTTCTTTCCAGCCCGTCCGTATCGTCGCTCGTCCAGATCTGCGGGAAGTAGTACAATGCCCCGCCGTCGAACCTGCCGCCTCCGCCCGCGCAGCCCTCGAAAAACACGTTCGGGAACGCCTTCGTCAATCGCTCGGCGAGGTCGTAGAACCCCAGCGCATAGCGGTGCCAGAATTCCCCCTGCCTGTCCGCGGGCAAGCTCGCCGTATAGTTCTCCGTGATGTCGCGGTTCTTGTCCCACTTGACATAGGAGATGTCGTTTTCGCGCAATATTTTCGATACCGTTTCGAAAATATAGTCCACTACTTCCCTTCTTGTAAAATCGAGCACAAGTTGGTTACGGCTGCGGCAGGGTTCTGCGCCCGCCTTCCCGATCGCCCAATCGGGGTGCGCGCGATACAGGTCGCTGTCCTCACTCACCATCTCCGGCTCGAACCACAGCCCGAACTTTAACCCCTTTTCCTTGCAATGCCCGATGACCGCTTTTAAGCCGCCCTTTAACTTCCTTTCGTTGACGAACCAGTCGCCCAGCCCCGACGCATCGCCGTCGCGCTTGCCGAACCACCCGTCGTCCAACACGAAAGTATCCATGCCCAGCTTTGCCGCCTCGTCGATGATGGAAAACAGCTTTTCGTTGTCGAAATCGAAGTACGTCGCCTCCCAGTTGTTGATGACGATCGGGCGGCGCATATAGACCCGTTTCGGGTCGATGATATACTCGCGGAAAAAGTCGTGATACGCACGCGACATGCCGCCCAAGCCTTCGCCCGAATAGCACAGCGCCGCCTGCGGCGTTGCGAACGTCTCCCCGCCCCGTAACTGCCAGCCGAACAGACAGTCGTTTATGCCGCCCTGCACGCGGATGCTCTTATTGTGCGAAACGTCCGCGGTTATGGCAAACGAGCCGCTGTACAGGAGATTGAAGCCGTAACACTCCCCGCTCTCTTCCCCGCAGCCCTCCGACAGCACCGCCAGGAACGGGTTCATCTGGTGCGAAGAATATCCGCGGGCGGACTCGATGCGCAGCGTTCCCTCCGCGAGCGGGGTTATAACGGGCGTTCTTTCCCGCGCCCACGAACCCGCAAGCCGCAGCGCCGAATAAGTGCCGCGGGTATCCGGCAGCTCCGTGCAGAAGGAAAAAGCTTTCGCAATCTCCGCAGACTCCTTCCCCGCGTTGCGTATCACCGCGCTGCGCACGAGGACGTCCGAGTCCTCCGAAACGGAATAATTGAGGTCGAGTTCGATGTCCGAAAAGTCGTCTTTGAGCGTTATGATCAGCGTTTCGTCCGCCTTCCGCGCGCACGGCATCCCCTGCAGATGCAGCGCGCCCTTTACGATTTTATGCGAAACGTAGCGGAACCTGCTCATCGCAGCGCCGTCTTTTCGCCGCACCACGACAGTTGCGGGACGAAAATCCCCGCGCCCGAAACTGCCGCACTCGGAGGGCATGCCGTCCGTCGCTATCTCCTTATTATAGTCGTCCGGGTTTGGCGAAGCGGGCAGACCGTGCGCCGCGACGAGAAACGCCGCATCCGCCGCACCGATCTTTTTGCCCCAATACAGGTGCTGCAATAAACCTGCACGGTTTATATACATGCAGTAACTGTAATTCTTTCCGCTCAGTAAAAAACATTTGCTTTGTGCTTCGTATGTTATCATAAAAGTCTCCCTAAAAATCCTTCAAGCATTCTGCGGCGATTTATAACCGCTTGAAAATATCGTTTGCCCGCGCGAGCATGGCCGGGAAATCGGAAAGTTTCATCTTTTTTTCCATATCTCGGAATTCCGCCATGAATTGCAGCGTTTTCGGAATTCCGCCATGAATTGCAGCGTTTTCGGCTCGCCCTTCATCCACGCAATTTCGCTGCCCGTGAAGATGCCGCCGAAAACCTCGTTGAACGCCTGCACCGCCTTCGGGTTTTCAAACACCTCCAAAACCGTGCTTTCGGGTGTAAAAGGCTCGCAGTACAGCTCTTCCGAATCGCGTACAAAAGTATGCCTGCCGCCTTTGACGAAAACGGGCGCTTCGTTCGGAAGTACGATTTCCGCCTCGATCTGACCGGGAATTTCGATAACGTATTCGATTTTTCCGTCCTTTTGGCTGTACCCCGAAACGATTTTGCCGCGCACGCTCTCGTACTCGGCTTTCACTTTCGGAAGGCCTTTGACAGGGTGCGGCGCAATTTTTATCGTTGCAAATCCCGCCTCTTTTGCCTCGATGCCCGCGATGCGGCGGTAGACGAACTCCATGACACTTCCGTAGGCATAGTGGTTGTAGCTGTTCATGCCGTCCGGGTTGGGCGTGCCGTCCGGCATCAGGCTGTTCCACCGCTCCCAAATGGTCGTCGCTCCCATGTCCACCTCGTACAGCCAACCGGGGAATCCGTTGTTCAAAAGCACTTTCCGCGCCGTTTCAAAGTAGCCGTTGTCCGCCAGCGCGAACAGCAAA
>CAJFFD010000120.1 GCA_904373255.1 uncultured Clostridia bacterium
TTTATCCGCTCGCCGAATGCAAAAATCCATTTGTCACTCCTATACCGAACGCAACAGCGCGTTCGCGATCACCGTGATGCCTTCGCCGCGGCCGAGGTAACCTAATCCCTCGTTTGTCCCCGCCGAAATTCCTACGGCGCGCTCCGAAATATGCAATACGTCTGCAATATTTTGCTTCATTTTTTGGATATGCGGCGCGAGTTTCGGCGCTTCCGCGACGATCGCCGCCGAAATATTTCCCACGGTAAAACCCTCGTTTTCGATGAGTTCGCGCACCTTGGCAAGCAATGCAAGGCTGTCCGCGCCCTTGTACTGCGGGTCGGTATCGGGGAAATGGTGCCCGATGTCGGCAAGGCCCGCCGCAGAGAGGAGTGCGTCCATCACCGCGTGGCACAGCACGTCGCCGTCGCTGTGGGCATGCAACCCGGTCGGCGCATCGATCCTTACGCCGCCGACGCCGATGCCCGTGCGCGTTTCATTCATCGCAAAATCCTCCCGAAAGGTCAGTTTAATGTTCCGCTTTTCCCCCATAAATAGGAAGGGCGGCGCAACGTATTTCGCGTACACGCCCGAGTCGTCGGTAAATCTGTCGTCGGGCGTTATTTTGCGGTATGCCGCCAACAGCTCGCCAAATCCGAAGCCCTGCGGCGTCTGCAAGGTGAACGCCGTTTCGCGGTCGTAGCTCCCGGCAATGATTCCGTTCTGCGCGTGTACGAGGGTGTCGGTGCAGGGCGCGCACACCGCGCTCCCGTGCGCGCGCACCGTTTTGACGCAGTCGTCGATGATTTTTTGCGACACGAAGGGGCGTGCCGCGTCGTGGATAAGCACATAGTCGGGCGGGCAGGGGAGTGCGGCGAGAACTTCCAAAGCGTTTTTCACCGATTCGGTGCGCGTACTGCCGCCGTCGGCATAGAGTACCTTTGCAAAGCCGTAAAGTTCGCGCCCGATCTCCGCGCGCTCGTTTTTGTTTGCGCACACGGCGATGCCCGCGATGTTTTCGTTCTGTGCAAAGGCGGAAACGGTGCGCCAAAGCACGGAAGCGCCGCCCATCTTCTGCAGTATTTTATTTTTGTCGAACCCCGCGCGCGAGCCTGCGCCCGCCGCGGGGATCACGGCGTAGATGTTCATATCCTTTCCTTTTCCGGGCGGGCGCTGTACCCGTCGGGATTTTGAATTTCTATAAATCGCATTCGAGCTGGCGGTCGAACGGCTCCCGTTCGGCGTGTTCCGCATGGATTTCCCTTGCGTCCGTGCAGCCCATAGCCGCATAAAATGCCTGGCTCTCCACGGCGGAGTGGGAGGAGATGTACAGCTTTTTTGCACCCTGTTCTTTTGCCCAGCTTTTGGCGAGCGAAAACAGCTCCCTTCCGATGCCGCGCCCGCGCATCTCCGCGGAAACATGGATGGAGGTCAGATCGCGGTAGCCGCCGTCTTTCCCGAGCGGAGCCGATTCGACGGAGGCAAAACCCTTTAAAGCGCCGCCGACGAACGCGCCGAATACGATACCGCCCAGTTGTACGGTGCGGCGCAGGCACTGTGCTAAAAATTTATAATCTTCGGCATTCCAGTCGTCGATAAAGGGCGCTTCCGTCTCGACCCATTGCCCGCCGACGCTGCGCAGGCATTTTTTGACTTCCTGCCGCCGCGTAAAGGAAGAAAACAGGGAAATATCGATCTCGCTTTCCGCGAGCGGGCGGATTTCGGCGATGGCTCCGTCGGGGCGAACCTCTGCGGCAGAAGGGGATGCTGCGGGGCATATATCGGTGTGCGGCTCGGTTGTCCGCAGTTCGGGCGCGCGCGGGGCGCGCGCGGATTCGTAGGGCGGCTATTCTCCGATGATCTCATAGAGTGAGGAAGCCTCTTCCTTTTTTACCGTCTCTTTGAGCGCGAGCACGCGGAATTTCAGGGAACCGTTCGCGAATTTCAGTTCCACCTCGTCCCCGACCTTCAAGGAATAGGCGGGCTTCACGTCTCTGCCGTTCACGCTCACCTTGCCCGCTTTGCACGCCTCGCCGGCGACGGTGCGGCGCTTTAAGATGCGCGAAACCTTCAAAAATTTATCGATCCTCATAGTATCACCTCGCAATGCCCGCACTGCGGGCGGGCAAAAAAATCGCGCGAAATTTTGCGCGAATTTCGCAAAATTATTTTCCGTCGGAATAAAAAGCGTTTGACTTTTTTGTGGAAATTTTATATAATATCAAACTGTATCATTATGGAGTATAATGTGGTTTTTGCCCTTTTCAGCCTATTCGGGCGGGGCAAAAGAGCGGTGCGCGGCTTCTTCTTTTATAATATTGTTTATAAAGGGGGAAGAAAAACCGTTCGCCTCATACCGCTGCCACCATTATACAGCAAAAATCCAAAGTTGTAAAGAGGCGGAGGATAAATGAGCGAAAAAATTTTTTTTCGCGTCTGCCGGAGCTGCCGCGGTTTTTCGCTGACCATGGAAACGAAAAATTTTTCAGGAGCGTGTGTTCAATGAATTTACCCATCCGAGGTCATCGACATCCCCGACCTGGTCGAGATCCAGAAGGATTCCTATCGTACGTTTATCGAGGAGGGGATCGGCGAGGTGTTCGAGGATTTTTCTCCCATCACCGACTATTCCGACCACTTCGAGCTGTATTTCCTCGACCATGAATTCGGCACCAAACCCAAGTACGACGAAAAGGAATGCCGCAACCGCGACGCTACCTACGCCCTGCCTCTGCGCGTGAAAGTCCGCCTCGTCAACAAGGTCAAAGAGGAAGTCATCGACCAGGAAGTGTTCATGGGCGATTTCCCTCTGATGACGGATAACGGCTCCTTCATCATCAACGGCGCCGAGCGCGTCATCGTCTCCCAGCTCGTCCGTTCCCCCGGCGCGTACAACGAGTCGGAAAAGGACAAGTCGGGCCGCGAAATGTATAAGACCACCGTCATCCCCAACCGCGGCGCCTGGCTCGAATTCGAGCAGGACAGCCAGGGCGTGATGTGGGTACACGTCGACAGGAAGCGCAAGATCTGCGCGACCGTCCTTCTGCGCGCCCTCGGCTTCGGCTCCGACGCCGCCATCCGCGACATCTTCGGCGACGACGAGCGCATGATCAACGCGACCATCGAAAAGGATACCGCCAAGAGCGAGCAGGACGGCTTGATCGAGCTGTACCGCCGCCTGCGCCCGGGCGAAGTGCCGACGGACGATTCCGTGCGCCAGCACCTGCACAACCTCTTCTTCGACCCCCGCCGCTACGACGTGGTCAAGGTCGGCCGCTATAAGTTCAACAAAAAGCTGAACATCGCCTACCGTCTGCCCGGCTGCATCGCCGCCGACGACATCGTCAACCCCGAAACGGGCGAGCTGATCGTGTCCAAGGAGGAGAAGATCTCCGAGGCGAAGGCGAAGGAGATCCAGAACGCGGGCATCAACGTGGTCGAGGTCATCGTTTCCGACGAAAAGGCGGGCCGCATCCGCCACCGCATCATCGGCAACAACACGGTGGATTTTGCCGCCGTTTCCGACAAGAACCCGAAGAGCTTCGGGCTCCTGCCGACCATCTATTATCCGAACTTCGTATTCTCCAAGGAGATCGCCGCCGCCTGCGACAATGCGGACGTCGAAACGGTCGCCAACCATTACCTCGATAAGATCAACGAGGTGTATTTCACCGTGGAAGTCGCCCCCGCCGACGACGAAAAGGCGGAGGAGCGCAAGAACCGCGAAAAGCGCAGGGAAAACCGCATCAAGTTCGTCGCGGCGTGCAAACTCTTCCACGAAATTTTGAATCGCCCCGAAGTGAGCATCTCCGCGGACGAAAAGAAGATCATCCGCCCGCTCGTCGAAAAGCTGAATCACCGCCACATCACGGTAGACGACGTCATCGCCACCGTTTCGACCAACCTCGATCTGCGCTTCGGCATCGGCACCATCGACAATATCGACCACCTGGGCAACCGCCGCGTGCGCAGCGTAGGGGAACTGCTGCAGAACCAGCTGCGCGTCGGTATCGCCCGCCTCGAGCGCCTCATCAAGGAGCGTATGGCTACGCAGGATCCGAACGAGGTCACCCCTTCGGGGCTGATCAACGTGCGCCCCGTTTCGGCGGTCATTCGCGAATTCTTCGGCTCCTCGCAGCTGTCGCAGTTCATGGATCAGACCAACCCGATCGCGGAGCTCACGCACAAGCGCAAACTGTCCGCGCTCGGCCCCGGAGGCCTCAACCGCGACCGCGCCACCTTCGACGTCCGCGACGTGCACCACAGCCACTACGGCCGCATGTGCCCGATCGAGACGCCGGAAGGTCAGAACATCGGCCTTATCTCGTCTCTTGCGACCTTCGCGAAGGTCAACGAGTACGGCTTCATCATGAGCCCGTACCGCCGCGTGTTCAAGGGCGATTTCGACGAGCACGGCCATCCGCACACCATCCGCGTCACCGACGAGGTCGATTACCTCACCGCGGACGAGGAGGATAAATACATCGTCGCGCAGGCGAACGAACCGCTCAACGAGGACGGAACGTTCGTCAACGAGCGCGTTTCCTGCCGCCGCCAGGCGGAGATCACGCAGCTGCCCAAAGAGATGATGGACTACATGGACGTTTCGCCCAAGCAGCTCGTTTCCGTCGCGACCGCGCTCATCCCGTTCCTGGAAAACGACGATACCAACCGCGCCCTCATGGGCTCGAACATGCAGCGCCAGGCGGTTCCGCTTCTGAAAACGGAGAGCCCCATCGTCGCAACGGGCATCGAGGCGGCGATCGCGCGCGACTCGGGCGTCATGGTGCGCGCCAAGGCCGCGGGCGTCGCGGTCGGCGTTTCCAGCGACCTCATCCGCATCCGCCGCGACAACGGAACGGTGGACGAATATAAACTGAAAAAGTTCGAGCGCTCCAACCAGGGCACCTGCCTCAACCAGCGCCCCATCATCAACACGGGCGACAGGGTGGAGGAGAACGAGATCATCGCCGACGGCCCTTCGACCAACAACGGCGAGCTCGCGCTCGGCAAAAA
>CAJFFD010000121.1 GCA_904373255.1 uncultured Clostridia bacterium
CTATTACGACGAGCCGTTCGGCAAAAAGACGGCGCTCGTGATGGGGAGCGAGCGCTACGGCATCTCGCGGGAGTGGTACGGCGGCGAATACGAGATGATCGCCATCCCCATGCAGGGAAGCTGCGATTCGCTGAACGTGGGCGTCGCGGCGACGGTGCTCGCCTACGAGGCGGTCAAAAAGAATAAATTTTTACCGCAGGGCTTGAAGCCGGGCGGAAAGGAGATCTGAGTTCATGAGAGCGATCCTCCGAATATTGGCTGCGGCCGCGACAACTGCGAGTGCCGCCGTCTTATCTGCCTGCGCATTCCTGCCTTCGCACCGAGACCCCGAACGCATCGAAATCGGAGGGGAAAGTTATGTGAGCGGCTTTTACGAAAATTTGTGGCCGGACGGCATTGTGTTCGACGAAGACGACCCGCCCGCCTTTGAAACGGAGTACCACCTTTGGTGGGAGGTTGCGGGCGCCCCCTTCTCACTCTACTGCGCACAGAACAAGGAAGCGCTGTATTGGAACCCGACGATCTACTGCAAAGAGAGCGAATCGGAAGAAATCGGCGCCTATTATGCCGACGCCGGCAACTTCGATTATTATATAGGTCTGTACGGCGACAGCAACGAAAACGAACGGATTCGATTGGAAGCGAATGCAAATACGGCCCTGCTCGAAAAGGCGATCTCGCTGAACACGCGCATTCAGGAAAACGAGGGGAAAGGACTGTTAAACGGGCGCGAAGATTTTTCCGACATCGAAATTTCCATACCGTATGCGAAAGTACTGCCCGTTCAGCCGGTTTTTTACCGCATGAGCAAGGACGGTTTTTTTACCACCGAGCAGAACGATTGGCTGGTTGCAGACGGCAAAGTTTCCGTTTTCGGAAGCTATGACGCCGATACGGATATGTACACCGCCTATATCATCGATGAAGAGGCGAGCGCTTATATGCTCGGTTTACTCGGCGAATACGGTCTGCTGTAAAATTTATACACAGACAACAGCGCCCCGAAAGTGTTCCTTTCGGGGCGCCCGTTTTTAAAAAATATACTTAATTTTTGCGAACGTATTCACTTTTTCGGTTTATAGCGGGATAAAAAGTCGTGCCGCTCGCCGCCGCTCTCGTATTCGATGAGGGTATCGACGTGCACGTTGTACGCCGCGCGGAAGATGCTGATATCCACGTTCGGGTTGGTCTTTTTCAGTTCGGCGATGAGCCGCTTCATCTCCAGCCGCTTGGAATCCTCCTCCTTCGTTTCGCACCGCTCGGTGAACTTGCAGGCACAGCGCAGAAAGCGCAGACCGTTGTAGTTTTTCCAGTTCACGATGTCCTGCTCGTGTACATAGTACAGCGGGCGGATGAGCTGCATCCCCGGGTGGTTGGTGCTCCACAGCTTGGGCGGCATACCCTGGATTTGACCGCTGTACAGCATGCCCATCAGCAGCGTTTCGATGACGTCGTCAAAGTGATGCCCGAGCGCGATTTTATTGCACCCCAGCCGCGCCGCTTCCTCGTACAGATACCCCCGCCGCATCCGCGCGCACAGGTAGCACGGGTTCTTTTCCACCATCGTCACCGCGTCGAAGATCTGCGTTTCGAAGATGTGCACGGGCACTTCCAAAAGGGCGGCGTTGCTCTCGATGAGCGCGCGGTTTTCGGGCGCGTAACCGGGGTCCATGACCAAAAATTCCAGCCCGAACTTCTTTTCGCCGTGCCGCTGCAGCTCCTGCATGCACTTGGCGAGCAGCATCGAATCCTTTCCGCCCGAGATGCAAACGGCGATCTTATCCCCCTCCTCGACGAGCGCGTATTCCTTGACGCCCTTGACGAAGCGGCTCCAGATCCCCTTGCGGTAGGTGGTGATGATGCTCCGCTCGATTTTCTGCCCTTCCGTCACCGTTTCAGCCACGCGGGAAGGCGCGCGATTTTAGCGCCCGTTTCCCTCTCCCATGCCGCAATTTTATCGGACGTGCAGTGTTTTTTTGCACATTCTTCGCCGTACTCGCCCTGCGCGCGGTCGCAGGAAACGAGCGGCGCGCCCGCTTTGACCGCCTCGGCGATTTTGCGCTCGCCCTGCGCGATGAAGTAAAATCCGTCCTGCTCGAAGAATGCCGGCTCGCCCTCCCCGTTCAGGCAAGGGAGCAGGCGGGCGGGGCAAAGCTCATAGCGCGGATATTGTTTGCCGGCGCGGTGCAGTTCAAAGTGCGCCGCGATATGTTCGGCGACGATTTCGGGCGGGATATACGACGTGTCGATGACATAGTCGTAATTTTCGAGATCCTTGATGTTCACGCCGTACAGGTGGGAGTAGCGGAACATTTCGCTCTTGCGTCGGTCGGAGATGGACGCGACCGCCTCCTCGACCGTGCTGAACGGTTCGCTCTCCCGCCCCGCCTTTAAGATGCGCTCGGCGGAAACGAACGGATCCGCCGCCATGTACACCGAAAAGGAGGAAGGCACGAAGTGCCACGCCATGCGCGAGTCGATGATGAGGTTTTTTTCCGAATGTTCGAGCGCGCGCAGGCCGTCGTCGATCTTCCCGTCGATTTCGGGGTGCGTTTCCATGTATTGGTTGAGTTGGAGTTGCGACAGGATTTTGCCGACCGTCGATTTGCCGCTGCCCAAGTCGCCCGCGAGCGAAATTTTGAAACTCATAAGCCGTTTTTCCTTTAAGAAGAATTACCGCGCCATTGTACCACAATTCGCAAAAAATGTAAAATAATTTTGGCTTTTTATGGATATTATGCCGCTCTATAATAACGCTCTTTCAAAATTTTTTCTGAAATGTTTTCGGCGTATCGGCTTTTTCTTTCGGTACGTTCTTTTCGGTTCGAGATAAAGGGCGCCCGAATTTTCGGGAGCCAAAAGCGGCAGCCGTTTCCGTCCACGAAAAACTGCCCCAAAAAGGGAAGAAAAAATTAGAAAAGCGCATTCCGTTCCGTTGACATATAAATTTCTATGGTGTATAATGCCTAGCGGTTGCCGGGTAAAAGCGGCAGCTTGCAAACGGAATAGCTTATCGGAGAACTTGCGGCCGCAGCCGCAACGGTTGAGAA
>CAJFFD010000122.1 GCA_904373255.1 uncultured Clostridia bacterium
AAGGCGCTGCGCTCCATGCTCTTCTACAACGAGCTTCTGCGCGCCCCGCATCAGCCCAAGCGCGGGTTCGTGCGGCTGTGCCTGCGCCTGACGGGCAACTTTAAGGAGATGCACGGCATGATGATCGCCAAACAACCCATCCCCGCCTGTCAGGACAGCGACCTGCGCCTTGCCAAGCTGATGGATAAGGCGGTGGGGCGGTGCGTGCTTCTCTCCGAAAACGTCGCCGCGTATCTGAAAGGGGAGGAGGAGCTTTTGCCCGAATTCAACAAGACGTTCGGCCCGCCCGAAAACTGGCGGGAGATCCCCGTTCTGCCGCTCAAGGAGGAACAATCGTATGAAGTTTAAGATGACGCCGCTCGAAAAGAAATGGGTGCTCTACGACGTGGGCAACTCCGCATTCACCCTGCTCGTTTCCACGCTGCTTCCCATCTTTTTCAACACAATCGCCGCGGGCGCGGGGGTGTCCGATTCCGAATACCTCGCCTGGTGGGCGTACGCCACGAGCATCTCGACGGCGATCGTCGCCGTGCTCGGGCCGACGCTCGGCACGCTCTCCGATCTGCGCGGGGTGCGGAAAAAAATCTTTTCCGTATCCATTCTGGTCGGTGCGCTCGGCTGTGCGGTGCTTGGGTTCGTGCAGCACTGGATCTGGTTTTTGGTTCTGTTCGTACTCGCCAAATCCGCCTATCAATTGAGCTTGGTCGTCTACGATTCCATGCTGTGCGACGTTTCTTCCCGCGAGCGTATGGACGAGGTGTCCTCCCGCGGCTACGCGTGGGGGTACATCGGCAGCTGTATCCCGTTCATCCTCACCATCGTCGTGTACGTCCTCTATGAGATGGTCGGCGTTTTGGATTTGATGCCCGCTATGGTTCTCGTCTTTCTCATTGTCGCGGTGTGGTGGGTCGCCTGTTCCTTCCCGCTGTGGAAAAATTACGAGCAGAAGCACTGCGTCGAGCCGGGCGCGCACCCCGTGCGCACGGGATTCAAGAATCTCGGCGGCATCTTCCGCGAACTCGGGCGCAACAAGCGCATCCTGTTTTTCCTGCTCGCCTTCTTTTTCTTCATCGACGGCGTGTATACCATCATCGACATGGCTACCGCCTACGGCACTTCGCTCGGTCTGGACACGGTCAGCCTCGTCATTGCGCTGCTGGTAACGCAGATCGTTGCGTTCCCCGCGGCGATTCTTCTGGGCATGCTCTCGCGCAAGGTGAAGTCGGAATACCTCATCATCGCGAGCATCATCGCCTACTTTTTCATCACCGTGTACGCCGTTTTTCTCGATCAGGAATATGAATTTTGGATCCTCGCGGTGTGCGTGGGGCTGTTCCAGGGCACCATTCAGGCGATGAGCCGCTCCTACTACGCCAAGATCATCCCGCACGAAAAAGCGGGCGAATACTTCGGCGTATACGACATCTTCGGCAAGGGCGCGGCGTTCATGGGGTCGCTGCTCGTCGGCGGCGTTACGAGCCTGTTCACTCCTTATTTCGAGCAGCTGGCTTCGGAAGGGGTGCAAACTTCGCTCACGGCGCAGAGCATCGGCGTCGCGGCGCTGTCCGTCATGTTCCTCGTCGGGCTGGCGTTCTTCATCGTCGCCATCCGCAGCAAGGCTCCCGCGTCTTCCGCAAAAGGAGACGGTGCGGAACCTGCAGAGGAGAAAACCGCCGCAGAAGTCGCCTGTGCCCAAGCCGCGGAGCCGAACGCTTCGGCGGATGCGGCGGAGGGTGCGCTTCCCGCACAAGCCGCATCGGTTTCCGCCGCGGGAGAGCCAGCCGCGCCGCCCGCGGATTTTTCCGCCGAATAGCACAGCGTGCGCCGGTTTATTACAATTTTCAAACAAAATCCGCGAAAATTTTATATAAGTTTTCGGTATAATAATTTCGGACACAGGGGCGCATAAGCGCCGACGGAGACCTGCGCCGAGGAAAATCGGCGGGTCTGCCGAAATATGCAGGGTGAACCGCGGCGCGGGCGTACGATGCGCAATCGCCTCGGCTGAAAAGCGCGGAAGGGGGAAAAGGCTTCCGCGCGTCGCCCGCGGGAGTGCCGCAAAAGCGGCGCTGCCCGCCTTCCTTTTTTTATTCGCTCACACTCAGACAACTTTTTCTTACGGTACCCGCCGCGCAAACTTGCGCGGCGGGTATCGCGCCTTTATGTGAAGAACAGGGGAAACTTTTGCCAACCGCCGGTTTTTTTTCGGAAAATTGTGGACGGCGGGGCGGGAATATGGTATACTGATAGCGTCGCGGGCAATTTGCGCGTTTCGCGGCGCAGAAATACGGGAGTTAGTATGGAAAAGCGAATAATCGCATTCGATATAGGCGATAAAAGGATAGGCATTGCCGCGAGCGACCCCTTCAATACCTTTGCCCTGCCCGGCGAAACGTACTTCCGCACGAAGAGCGCGGAGACGGACGCGGAGGCGCTGGCGAAGATCGTGCGCGAGAAGGATGCGGGGCTGATCGTCTGCGGCCTGCCCGTCAATTTCGACGGCACCGAGCTGTTAAAACAGAAGACGGACGTACCCGTCGTCTTTGAGGACGAACGCTTCACCACCATGGAGGCGGAGCGGGTGCTCATCGCAGGGGGCGTTCGGCGGGAGAACCGCAAACAATCGATCGACAGCATTGCCGCTTCCTATATTCTGGAAGGGTATCTGAACAAAATCAACAAAGAAAGGAGCAATACCATGAGCGAAGAAAAGAAACTGCACGAGGAAGGCTGCGGCTGCGAAGACTGCGCCGACGAGGAAGTGAACGTCGTCGAACTGATCGACGATCAGGGAAAAACGCACAAGTGCTTTTTCCAGCCCGCCGACGAAGAGGAGGAGAGCGAGGAAGAGGAAGTCACCATTCTGGAGATCGTCGGCGAAGAGGGCGAGGAAGAGCTTGTCCCCGTCGAGGATGACAAGCTCCTGGACGAAGTGTTCGACGAATTCTGCCGCGTGATGGAAGAGGACGACGATGCGGACGAGGCGGCGTCTTTAGACACTGACTACGAGGAAGGCTGCGGCTGCGGATGCAAGAACCACGACCACAAGAAATAAGACTCGCGAAATTCTCGCCGAGCTGACGGCTGCGAATTTCTGCGACAGGAGGGGGAAACCCGAACGGTTTTCCCCTCGCGTCGGCATTTTTCAGAGCACGCATATTGCTATAATGCCGCCGCTTCACCCCTTCCGTAAGCCGAGGTATCGGCAAATTGAGTTGCGCTGCGGAAAATTGCGATTTCCCTTGCGCGAGAGATTATTTTAATAATTTATTGCGCGTTTGAGAACCGCGTTTCTCAAAAAGCGCCCCCAATTTGTCGCATACTTGCGACCTCCGCGGGTGAAGTTGCGGCATTTTATAATATGTGTGCTTAAAAGATGCCGCAACGAGGGCAGAGCCCTCAAACTCACGAAATTTTCTTTTGTCAGCTCAAAAGAAAATTTGTGAACCTTTTTCGCTTGCCAAAAACAAGCAGTTGTGCTAAAATAGTAAGGCTATAAATTCACACCCCGCGCGCGTCGCTTTTCCGTTCCCGCCAAAATCCCATTCG
>CAJFFD010000123.1 GCA_904373255.1 uncultured Clostridia bacterium
CGCCCCCGAATCATTCGGGAGCGCGCAGTCATTATAATAATAAGGTTATGCGGCGGCTTTTTCATAGCCGAACGTGCCGCTCGCCGTAGCCGTGATGTCAGCGGCATAGTTGGTTGTTTTACCCGTAGGCTCGCCCCAATCATCGAGGACGTCGACCGAAACCGCGCCTTTAACGAACGCTTCAGCGCTGAACGACGAAAGTTTCATATTTTTATCCGTCTTGACTGTTACAGACAATGTAGCCGTTTGAATTTCAATGGCTGCAAGCGTTGACGATACAGGGACGAAAGTCCAGCCGTTCAACTGCGCAACCATCGCAATCGTCAAATCGTATAGCGTAGCAACGGGGAAATACCAAAGGAACGTATTGAGCATTGTCCCAATCGATGCGTATGTAAGCTTCATCCCCATCAAATCGACATTGGCAAGCAATGGATCGACAACATTTGCAACAGAAACCTCTCCCAAAGCCTTTATATTGGCTTCCGGAGTATTTTCATCCGGCAATCCGACAATGGCTCCGTCCGCGCCGACCTCTACCTCCATAGCCAAAAGAAGCTTAAGAGAATCCATACTTATAGGTGAGTTAATAGCGATTCCGGTGACAATACGCAATATTTTGTTCACCTCTTCTTTCGAATTGGTCTTTTCGATGATCTCGTTCAGTACATCAAACAAACCGCTAAATGTAATTCCGTCGGCAAAAATTGCCGCAGTCCAAGCCATTGCGATGTCATCTTCCGTAGCGTCTTCAGCAACATCGCTTCCATCCGGCGCCGTTTCGGGAAGAATCCCTTTCAAGATGCTGCCGACCGTATTGGTTTCATCCGCCAAATAATCATTGATTTGCTGCCAACCAGCCTTCACTTGCTCGGTATCCAAGTTAAAGCTATATTCATAGCCGCTATTGTCCGACAGCGGTTGAGCGGTTCCTGTAAAAATGCTGTCAATACCGTCAATACCTGCAAAAAGACTCCAGATGTCGTCAAATACCGTCAACGTATTGGACAAATAACTCATCGCTTCGTCGAGCGTATATGTATCGGAAACGCTTTCTTTAATCGTCGTATTTGCCGATTCCCCTGCTTCGTTCGGTGCTGTCACCGTTCCGTCTGCCTTAGCGTTCAGCGTGACGGAAAATCCTTCCGCTTCGCTGATTTGCTCCAAAATCGTACGGGCAAAAACCTTCGCGTCGACGGGTTGCAGAGGTTCGTCTT
The DNA here is from genome assembly GCA_904373255.1 of uncultured Clostridia bacterium. Lineage (GTDB taxonomy): Bacteria > Bacillota > Clostridia > Christensenellales > Borkfalkiaceae > Borkfalkia. Next base: position 1,218 of record CAJFFD010000123.1, read on the forward strand.
CCTCGTTATCGCCGGTGTTATCGCCGGTGTTGTCGCCGGTGTTGTCGCCGGTGTTGTCGCCGGTGTTGTCGCCGCCCTGCTCGGTATCGCTTCCGTTGCCGTTGTTCGGGTCTTTATTCGTTTCCTCGCAGGCGACCATTGCAAACGCCATTGCCAGCGCTAAAATCAGCGCCAAAAGTGCCGTTAAAAATTTTTTCATACATTCCTCCGTTTTTTGAGTTCCGTATGATAGTATCATATTTTGTCACTATTGTCAATAAAAATCATGACACTATATTACATTGAATCCGCAAAACAGTCATCGACCGGCGTTTTTATTACTTCCGGCACCTTTTTATGAAGAAAATTATTGAAATATTTCAACGGGCAACGGCAAAACGCCGGAATCCGATCGACGCAGGGGCTAAAAAAGGGATAAAAAGGCGAAGAATGAAAATCTTCGCCCTTTGCGTCCATAAATTTATGCAGTTATCCGTCGGATTCCTCGTCCATGGTTTCGAGCAAAAAACTTACCGGTCGGAATCCGTCGTTGCAGGAAATCATTGCCGACTTTTTATTCTTCATCCACCCGTCGTAAAAGTTTTCGCCGCCGTGCGCAAGCGCCATTACAAAAGCGGAGATGCTTTCCCAAGCGCTTTCGCAAAAATTCTGTGGTCTTTTCCAGCCGTTTGCGATGAAAATTTGACCTTCCTGCATATCGCAGGCGTGCGAAACAGGATTTTCGTACTTTTCGATCAGGTCTGGATAGCATGCCGTTTTCATTACGGTAATCTTAACTTTTTTCAATGCCGAAAACCTCCGTAAAAGAGCCTTTTTGCCGAATCTGCCAACAATAACCCCCCCCCCGGTCTGCAAAGCGAGGCGCGCTTTTTTGCGCAATCTGCCGCAGGCGCCTTCCGAATCGCCCTTTCTGCCTCAATTCCGCGAACATTTTTCCGCGTCGACGGCGAGCGTGAACATCAGCACGAGCAGGGCGTTCTGCGGATCGGCAACGTTCAAAACATATGTATCCGTCCAATTCCAGATTTCCTTGCCGATTTTCGCAACGAGCGCGCCGCGGGCATCGACAATGCTGTAATCCCATTCGAGGAAGCTCCCCTGCACCTGCCAGCCGCTGCAATCGATGGTGTACTGCGGTTTGAACCAAGTCCACTTTTTGCGGATGCAACCCATATAGCGATCGCCCAGATACAGCTCGAATTTCGGGAGCCAGGTGAACACCTTCTCCTTGACCGTGCCGGCATAATTGCCCGCCGCATCGAAAATAAATGCGAAGGCAATGCCCCCACGAGAGCTGCCCCTTGACGGTATAGGCGACAGAGCCGTCTTCGTAATAAATATCGTAACTGTCGAACCACGAAAAAAAGCGCTGTTTGAACAATAATTTCATTATATTTTTCCCTTTTCCGCGAAGTACGGGCCGAGCCCGCACGCCGTTTCGTGCGTGACGACATACGTCCATCCGAAATTTTTGCCGACGACGAACACCTCCGCTTCGTCGGCGAGGTCGAGGCTCTTCAAATCGGACGGACAACGGAGGAAGGAGTACACGATGTTTTTGCCGCCGCCGTTGAACCCGCTTTCCCGCGCGATGAACGCGCCCGCTTTATCCGCTCTGTCGAACGCGGCGGACGCCGCCTCGTGTTCCAGATGCTTCGCTTCGCCCCAGGTAAAAACGTGCCACAAAAAACAGCCGGGCGCATCGACGCCCTCCGCCATTATTTCGGCGGGAACAGCTGCGGCGAATGCCTGTTTCCATTTTCCATTTTTTTACAAATTCCGCGCTGTCCATGCCTTCAAAGGATTTTTTCCATTTTTCCGAATGCTTTTTCGAACGCATATTCTCCTCTGCGGCTGCCCTTAATTCACGAAAATCTCGCTCGCTTTGCTCCCTGCGATTTTCCGTGAGTATAAGGTTTTATAATCTAATAATAACTCGCGCAAGCAAAACCACGCTTTTGCGTTAGCGCAACCCAATTTGCAAAAACTTTTGCTGTCGCAGGAAAGGTGAAGCCGCTCGATTATAGAATATGTGTGCCCCTAAATCATCGAGCGGCGAGGAAAACTCCGAACGCCGCGCCGCTTGCAGAGCGGTGCGCGTTGGGGTTGTCCTCAAACTCTCGGAAATTTGTTTTGTCAGCTCAAAACAAATTTCGAGAACCCTCTCAAAACTCAAACTTCGTATCCCGTGAAAACAGCTGCGAAATGCGGGACATGCACAGCATTTTCCACTCCTCGCCCGACTGCGGGTGCTCGGCAAAGCAGACGTCGTACACCGCGTCGGTAATGGGCAGTTCCACGCCGCATTTTTCGCCCAGCTTTTTCATCGCCGCCGCCGTCATGACGCCCTCGGCGAGCTTTTCGAACTTCTGCCCTTTGACGAGCATTTCCCCGTACATGCGGTTGTGCGAATGGCGG
>CAJFFD010000124.1 GCA_904373255.1 uncultured Clostridia bacterium
AAAGTTCAAAGGAGTAAAGAAAAAGCAATGAAGAAGATTCTTATGGCAATCGCAAGCGCGGCATTGGCTTGCGGCATCGGTTTCGCAGCAGTCGGCTGCGGCAGCAACGGAGATATCAGTGTTTATAATCGCGAAGACGGCTCGGGTACCCGCGACGCATTTTTGGAACTGCTCGGCATTGAAAGCGACGAACTCAATACGGGGGTAGCGCAATTGAATTCCACGTCCGCGGTCATTCAGGGCGTCGCCGGCGACGAAAAGGCGATCGGGTATGCGTCCCTCGGCTCCGTCGACAGCACGGTCAAAGCTCTGTCGGTAGACGGCGTCACTCCCACGGAGGAGACGGTTGCGGACGGCTCGTATAAAGTTTCCCGTCCGTTCGAACTCATGTACGATGAAACCGCTCTTGCGGAAAATGATTTGCTTTCGGAGTTCATCGAATATTTGAAGAGCGCCGAAGCGCAGACGGTTATTGCAGCCGAAGGTTATGTGAGCGTTGTGGAGAATGCTCCCGCTTACACGGTTCCAACGGCAGATCTTTCCGTAACGGAAATCGAGGCGAGCGGCTCCACTTCCGTCGGCCCTCTGATGACGAAACTTGCGGCAGATTTCTCTGCAAAGGTCGAGGAGGCTACCGGGCAGGAAGTTCAGGTTACCGTTTCGGGCGGCGGTTCCGGTCAGGGTATCAAGGACGCGAACGAGGGCAAGCTTCCAAGGAAGTAGTGGACGGCGAGGACATTACGAATGAAGATGTTACGATCTATCAGCTGTGCGCCGACGGTATCGCGGTCATCGTCAACAAGGCGAACCCTGCAACGGACATCTCGCTTGAAAATCTGAAAAAGATTTACACGGATAAGTCTTTGAATTGGATCGACATCGGCGTCGAATTCCCCGAAGAAGAGTAAACAAAGACCCTCTCCGCGGGGCGGAAGGGCAAAACAGAATACAGCAGAGCGGGTTGGGGTGCAGTATGCCGTCAACCCTTTCTGTATGCTTACCGTTTTTTACGGAGGAGTACACATGCAAACAAATTCAGAAAACGCAGTTGCGGAAGAAATCGAGGAAAGCATCGCCAAAGTGAACGTGCGCGGCGTCGTAAAGGAAATTTCCATGAAGGTGCTGTTCGCCGTCGCGGCGGCGCTCTTCGTCCTCGCGGTGCTCACAATCTGCATCTATCTGCTCCTCGATGCGATTCCTACCATCGGGGAGATCGGTTTCGTCAAATTTTTTACGGACGACCGGTGGCTGATCCGCTCGGAGCGGTTCGGCATCGGCTCGCTCGTCGTCGGAACGGCGCTCTCCACCGTCGGCGCGCTCGTCGTGGGCGTGCCCATCGGGCTCATGACGGCTACGTTCATGGCCTTCTACTGCCCTAGGTGGCTGTATAAGATCATCAAGCCGCTCACCAACATTTTGGCGGGCATTCCCTCCATCGTGTACGGCTTTTTCGGGCTGACGGTCATCGTGCCCATCTCGCGCGAACTCCTCGGCGGCGGCGGGCTGAATCTGCTTACGACCTCTTTCGTGCTCGGTATCATGATTCTGCCCACCATTATCAGCATTTCCGAAAATTCGCTGCGCGCCGTGCCCAAGCCCTTCTATGAGGGCGCCGTCGCGCTCGGGGCAACCAAGGAGCGCGCCATTTTCCGCACCATGTTCCCCGCGGCAAGTTCGGGCGTGCTGACGGCGATTATCCTCGGTATGGGGCGAGCCATCGGTGAAACGGCGGCGATCACCCTCATCTGCGGCAACATCGACCAGATCCCCGGCTCGCTTGCAGACCCGTTCATCACCCTCGCCTCGGCAATCGCGTCGGGCATGGGCTATGCGAGCACGACTAACCTCGAGCGCCCCGCCCTGATAGCGGTCGCGGCGGTGCTGCTCATCATCATACTGCTCATTACGACGGTCGTCATGCTGCTGAAAAAGAAAAAGTACTGAGGTGAACATATATGGCAAGAGAACTTGTTTTGAAAGAGGGAGAAGTGGACACGCGCGGAATCGTCGCCATCAACCGCCAGACGTTCAAAGTAAAACTGCAGGCATATCTGCATAAGCCCTTCTCGTTTGTCGTGTTTCTGCTCATCTGCCTGGGCACGATTCTCACGGCGGCGGCGGTAATGTGGGTGCTTATATACACCTTTTACCGCGGGCTCGTCAACATCGACCCGGTAACGGGTGCGGCGAGCTTTAACCTCACGGCGGATTTATTCGCCTGGCGCTGGACGCTGGAAAACAACTCCATGATGCCCGCGCTCATCAATACGCTCACCATCGCTTTTCTTTCGCTGCTGATTGCGGGCGTTATCGGCGTGTTTGCGGCTATCTTTATGGTCGAGTATGCAAAATCCACGAACGTATTCGTCAAAATCGTGCGCGTCGCGGCGGAAACGCTTTCCGGCATTCCGTCCGTCGTGTTCGGTATCTTCGGTATGATTTTCTTTGTCGGGCTGTTCGGCTGGGGGTATTCGCTGCTCAGCGGCATCCTGACAATGACGCTCATGATCATGCCGCTCATCATGCGCACTACGGAGGAGGCGCTGCGCGCCGTGCCCGATTCTTTCCGCGAAGGCTCGTATGCCCTCGGTGCGGGCAAACTGCGCACCATTTTCGTCATAATTCTGCCCTCGGCGATCCCCGGCATAATTTCGGGCGTAATTTTGGGTCTCGGCCGCGTCGTCGGCGAAACGATGGCGCTCGTGTTTACGGCGGGCTCGCCGATGAACGCGCGCACGGCGTCCGGGCTGATGGAATCGGGGAGCACGCTCACCGTGTATCTGTATAACCTCACAAACGAGAGCGGCGAACTCGCCAACGTCGCATGGGCGGTCGCGGTCGTGCTGATCATTCTCGTCCTCATCATCAACGGCATAGCGGAATTTGTAGGAAACAAGCTGAAAAAGGAGTATTAAACGGTGGAAAACACGAATACGATAGAAAGGGCGGATAAGTTCAACGTCCGCGACCTCAACCTGTATTACGGCAACTTTCACGCGCTCAAGGGCATCAACATGGACATCAAGGAAAAGGAGATCACCGCGTTTATCGGGCCTTCCG
>CAJFFD010000125.1 GCA_904373255.1 uncultured Clostridia bacterium
TTTTCGTGAAGGAATAATTGGAGTTTAGTATGAGTGATATAAAAATGAATCTGATTCCGATGGTCGTGGAGCAGTCGGGCAGGGGCGAGCGTTCGTACGACATCTATTCGCGCTTGCTCGAAGACCGCATCATCTTCCTTTCGGGCGAGATCAACGACGGCATGGCAAACACCATCGTCGCGCAGCTGATCTACCTCGAAGCGAAGGATATGAACAAGGACATCAGCCTGTACATCAACAGCCCGGGCGGCAGTGTTTCGGCGGGGCTTGCCATCTACGATACGATGCAGTATGTGCATTGCGACGTGTCGACCATCTGCGTCGGCATGGCTGCGAGCATGGGCGCGTTCCTGCTCTCCAGCGGCGCAAAGGGCAAACGGTTCGCCCTCCCCAACAGCGAGGTAATGATCCATCAGCCTTTGGGCGGCGCGCAGGGACAGGCGAGCGACATCAAAATCCAGGCGGAGCACATCCTCAAAATCAAGGAGAAGATGAACCGCATCCTCTCCGAAAACACGGGCAGGAGCATCGCCGAGATCGAGCGCGATACCGACCGCGACAATTACCTTTCCGCCGAAGAGGCGAAGGCTTACGGCCTCATCGACCAGGTATTCTATAAGAGATAGCCGACTTACGCGAAAAATTTCTTTCACAAACTGAAAGAAATTTTTGCGGTTTATAAGGGATTTACCGCCGCAATCCGCGGTATATCCCCGCGCCGAAGGATGCAAAGGCGCGGCAGGGGGGCTCCCTGCGGGGCGAAGGCTGCGCCGACCGGCGCAAACGTCGCCCGAACCCAATCCAACGTAATCCCATCCGCGCAGGATTTCTGCGCAAAGGAGGAAAAATATGAAAGACGAAGAACAATTCTGCTCTTTCTGCGGCAAACCGAAGAGCCGTGCGAAGGTCATGATCACCGGCCCCAACGGTCTCGCCATCTGCGACGAATGCGTCGAGATCTGCAGCGAGGAAATCAAGGGCACGCAGGAGAAACCCTCCGGCACGGTCGAACTCAAAAAACCCGCCGAAATCAAGGCGGAACTGGATAAATACATCGTCGGGCAGGACAAGGCGAAAAAGGTGCTCTCCGTCGCGGTGTACAACCACTACAAGCGCATCAACAGCGAGCTTTCGGACGACGACGGCGTGGAGATCGAAAAGAGCAATATTCTCCTGCTCGGCCCCACGGGCTGCGGCAAAACGCTTCTGGCGCGCACGCTCGCGAAAATTCTCAACGTTCCCTTCGCCACGACGGACGCGACCACCCTCACCGAGGCGGGTTACGTCGGCGAGGACGTCGAAAACATCCTCTTAAAGCTTATCCAGAACGCCGACTACGACATCGAAAAGGCGCAGCGCGGCATCATCTACATCGACGAGATCGATAAAATCGCGCGCAAGGGCGAAAACGTGTCCATCACGCGCGACGTATCCGGCGAGGGCGTGCAGCAGGCGCTGTTGAAGATCATCGAAAGCACGGTCGCCAGCGTGCCTCCGCAGGGCGGCAGAAAGCACCCCCAGCAGGAGTGCATGCGCATCGACACGACGAACATCCTGTTCATCTGCGGCGGCGCGTTCGTGGGGTTGGATAAGATCGTGCAGTCGCGGCTGGACAACACTTCCCTCGGCTTCGGCCGCACCGTCAAGAGCAGCGACGAGATGGATTACCGCATGTTCGACGACGTAAAGCCGCAGGATCTGACGAAATTCGGTCTGATTCCCGAATTTGTCGGGCGCATCCCCATCGTGGTCAGCCTGCTTCCGCTGGACGAAACGGCGCTCGTCAAAATCCTGACCGAGCCGAAGAACGCGCTCATCAAGCAGTATCAGAAGCTCATCGGCATGGACGGGGTGAAGCTCTCCTTCGAGCCTTCGGCGGTCAGCGAGATCGCAAATACCGCCATCAAGCTGAAAACGGGCGCGAGGGGGCTGCGCACCATCATCGAAAACCTGATGACCGACGTCATGTACGAAATTCCGACGGATGGCGACATCAGCGAGGTGAAGATCACGCGCGACTGCGTGCTCGGCACTGCAAAGCCCGAACTCATCAAAAAGAGCGCCTGACCGGCGCAGGGAGCGGAAACCTTTTGCCTGTGTTTCCGCTCCTTTTTTTCGGGTTCGCGCCCCGCGGCTCCCGCTGCGGAGGCGGCTGCAGGGCGGTCAGAAGCGCCGCGGAGGATTTTTCCGCAGCCGCGGAACGGGCTGTTTGCCGCCGCTTTCGGCGGCAAAAGCAAAATAGTTGCAAAAAATTTCAAAAAGAATGGGTTTTCACTTGAATTTTAACCCGAATTATATTAAAATAGAAGCGTTAGCAAGGCAAGAAAAATTCCAATCTTATCAGGAGGAAACATTTTTTATGGCAAAAAAATATTGCTACCTTTTCTCGGAAGGCAATGCAAAGATGCGCGAACTCCTCGGCGGC
>CAJFFD010000126.1 GCA_904373255.1 uncultured Clostridia bacterium
GAAGGAGGAGGAGTATTTCAGCACCCCGTCCGCGTGCATGCCCGCCTTGTGCGCGAAGGCGTTCATGCCGATGTACGGCTGGTTTTCGGGGATGGCGGTGTTCGCCGTGTCCGCGATGGTCGCCGCGCTCTCGTAGATGTCCTTCAGCTTGTCCTCGGGGATGCACTCGAAGCCGCGCTTTAATTGCAGATTGCAGATGACGGTCGAGAGATTTGCGTTCCCGCACCGCTCGCCGAAGCCCAGAAAGGTTCCCTGCACCTGCTTCGCGCCCGCCTGCACCGCCGCGATGGAATCGGCGACCGCCAGCCCGCCGTCGTTGTGGCAGTGGATGGCTACGATGGCATCGGGGAATTTTTCCGTCACCTTTTTGGTGATGTCGTACGCCTCGTCGGGGAAGATGCCGCCGTTCGTGTCGCACAGGCACAGCGCATAGGCGCCCGCATCGTGCGCCCTTTCGAGCGCCTGCATCGCGTATGCGGGGTCGGTTTTATAGCCGTCGAAGAAATGCTCGGCGTCGAAGACGACCTTTTTGCCGCGCTCGGTCAGGAATCGCACGCTCTCCTCGATCATGGCGAGGTTTTCCTCCGGCGTCGCCTTGATGACGTCGGTGACGTGGCGGATGTGGCTCTTGCCGAAGATGGCGACGTATTCGGTGCCCGCGGCGAGGAGGGATTTCAGGTTGCTGTCCTCGTCGGGGGTAATGCCCTTGCGGCGGGTGGAGCCGAACGCCACGATGTTGGCGTGCGAAAGGCGCAGACCCGCGATGCGCTGGAAAAACTGCATTTCGGCGGGGTTGGAATAGGGGTTGCCCGCCTCGATGAAGTCCACGCCCAGCTTGTCGAGCGTCTCGATGACCTTGATTTTGTCGTCGACGGAGAAGGAGATGTTGGCGCCCTGCGCCCCGTCGCGCAGGGTGGAATCGAATATCTGTAATTTCATAAAGTAACTCCGCTCGCCAATTTCTCGCCGAGCTGACGGCTGCGAAATTGTGCGATTTGAGGGGAAACCCGAGCGGTTTTCCCCTCTGTTCGCGATTTATAGTGGCACACATATTATAAAATCGCGGACATTCACCCCTTCTGTAAGCCGAGGTATCGGCAAATAGGGGGCAAAAGCAAAAAGCGTGGTTTTTGCTTTTGCAAGTAATTTTAAAATAACATGCGCGTTTGAGAACCGCGCTTCTCAAAAAGCGCACCCAATTTGTCGCATACCTGCGACATCTGCCGTTTCCTGTAAACGGGAACCCTCGGCAGGGCAGCGGGCTACGCCCTCGCGGAGCGGGTGAATGCCGCGCGCGTAATATGGTGTGCCCTGAAATTGCGCGCCGCAGAGGGCAGAGCCCTCAAAATCACGAAAAATAATTTCGACAGCTCGAAATTATTTTTGTGAGCCAAGTACCGCTCCCTTGCTCGCCGACGTCACCTGCGCGCGGTAGCGCTTCAGGTACCCGTCCACCGGCTTTTCCAAAGGTTTGAAATTTTTCAACCGTTCGGCGATCTCCTTGTCGGGAAGGCGCAGGTTGATTTCGCCCTTTGTGATGTCGATGTCGATGATGTCGCCGTCGCGGATGATGCCGATGGCGCCGCCCGCCGCCGCCTCGGGGCAGACGTGCCCGATCGCAGCGCCGCGCGTCGCGCCCGAAAACCTTCCGTCGGTGATGAGCGCCACGTCCGCGCCCAGCCCCGCGCCGACAATGGCGGAGGTGGGGGAGAGCATCTCGCGCATGCCAGGGCCGCCCTTCGGCCCCTCGTAGCGGATGACGACCACGTCCCCTTTGACGATCTTGCCCGTGGAGATAGCCTCCATCGCGTCCTCCTCGCTGTCGAACACCTTCGCGGGGCCGCTGTGTTTGAGCATCGCGGGGTCGACGGCGCTCTTTTTCACCACCGCGCCCTCGGCGGCGATGTTGCCCTTGAGGATCGCCAACCCGCCCGTCGGCGAGTAGGGGTTGTTCATCGGGCGGATGACGGAATCGTCCAATACGCGCGCGTTTTTCACCCGCTCGTGCTGCGAAACGCCCGAAACGGTCATCGCCGAACCGTCAAAGAGCCCCGCCTCTTCCAGCTGCCGGATGACGGCGGAGATGCCGCCCGCCTCGTTTAAGTCCTCGATGTAGTGCTCGCCCGCGGGCGCGAGTTTGCAGATGTGCGGCACCTTTTCGCTGACTTCGTTGAAGGTATCGATGGAAAAATCCTTCTCGCTCATGCCCATCTCGTTCGCGAGCGCCAAAAGGTGCAGAACGCTGTTGGAGGAAGCGCCGATGGCGTTGTCCACCGCCACCGCGTTTTTCAGCGCCTTGGGCGTGAGCACGTCGGAGGGGCGGATGTTGTTTTTCACCGCGTTCATCACCGCTTCGCCCGTCTCCTTGGCGAGCATGATGCGGCGGGAATAG
>CAJFFD010000127.1 GCA_904373255.1 uncultured Clostridia bacterium
GAGAAGCATGAACAGCGCCGAAAGGCGGGCGGGGATATAGTTGAACACGTCGTCGGTGCGGGCGGCGACCTTTCCGAAATACAGGTAGCCGTTCTCCTTGTAGCCGACCATGGAATCCATGGTGTTGACCGCCTTGTACAAAAACCCGCCGACCGCGCCGCCCAGAAAGAGGTACAACAGCGGGGCGATGACGCCGTCGGAGGTGTTTTCGGCGACCGTTTCCACCGCCGCGCGGGCGATGCCCGCCTCGTCCAGCACGCTCGTATCCCGTCCGACGATCATGGAAACGGCGTACCGCGCGCCCTCGGTATCCCCCTCGCGGAATTTTTTATACACCTTCATGCTCTCCTTGCGCAGGCTGTGCGTCGCCAGGGCGAGCCAGCACAGGAGCGAGGAGAGGGCGAGGTAGGCGTACGGGTTGAGCCAGAAGCACAGCGCAAGCAATCCCGCGGGCACGCCCGCCGACACGATGCACACGCACACGACCAGAAAGGCGCCGCCCGCCGTTTCGCCCGCGGGCGTTTTGGGGAATATCCTGCGGAACCCCTTTTCCAACAGCGAGATGAGCTTGCCGATGCCGACGACGGGGTGCGGGAACCAGCGCGGGTCGCCGACCAACAGGTCGATGACGAAGCCGATGAGTATGGAATAAAAGGTAAACTGCAACAGCGTTACTGCCATAACTTTCCCTCGAAGGCGAGCGCTTTTCCGTCCCATACGGCGCAAAAACCCTGCCCGTTTTCGATCTGCCAATCGTAAAATTCTCTCTTCGGAAGCGCGAGCGCCGCGAAGATCGCCATAATCGTGCCGCCGTGCACGACGAGCGCCGCGCTCTGCCCCTCTAGCAGCGTTTTCGCAAACTCTTCGAACGCCCGCACGCAGCGGGCGCGGAAGGCGAGCGGCTCCTCCCCGTGCGGGAAGGGGAGCGTTCCGTTCGAATCGATCCACGCCTGATACGCGGCATTGCCCGCAAGTTCGAGGTAGTTTTTGCCCTCGAAATCGCCGAAGTCGCACTCGCGCAGCCCCTCGACGACGAGCAGCGACGCATGCGGGTACAAAATCTGCGCGCTCTCGCGGCAGCGGCGGAGGGGGGAAATTGCGACGACGTCCACCCGCGGGGCGGTTTTGCCCGCGAGCTCTCCCCTGCCCGCGGGCGAGAGGGGTTCGTCGGTGCGGCCGATGTAGCGCTTTAATTCGTTGCCCGCCGTTTTGCCGTGGCGGATGAAATACAATCTGTTCATTTGATCCTCTGCCCGATGCCCGCGATGACGCGGAAAACGCGCTCCGCCCGCTTTGCGAGCGCGCAAAGCGCTCTGCCCACCTCGTCGCGAAACTCCCGCTCGGCGAAATCGACCGGCACGACGCCCTGCCCGACCTCGTCGCAGCAGATATACTTTTCGCCCGCGGAGAACCAGCCTTCCAGCGCGGCGAGCGTTTCCTTCGCGCCGCGCAAACGGACGAGCTCCTCCAGATGCACGAGCGCGCGCGGGGACGCTTTCTCCTCCGCGCCGACCGCGGAGCGCGAACCCTCGCCCGCAAACGCCGCCGCGGGGGCGATTTCGGAGGCGTTCAGCCCGAACTGCTCCTGCAGGTATTCCGTTTTGCCCTGCGCCCTTCCGCCGATGACGAGCGTCAGCATACGCGCACCTCCTTCCGATTCTCTTTCAGCACAGATAAAATCCCCCGATGGCGGCGGCGAGCAGCATGACCAGCTCGATGACCTGCAACAGCCAGCCCGCCAGATCGCCCGACATGCCGCCGAACGTTTTGAAGATGACGGCGACGCACAGAAGATACGCAACGACGCCGCACCCGACGACGATGGCGCCGGGCACGGGGGAGAGAAGGATGCACCCCGCCGCCGCGGCAACGAGCCACAGAACGCACACGGCGTTGACCGCCGCGCGGCTGCCCGAGTTTTTGAAGGTGGAAGCGAGCCCCTCCTTTGCCGAGCGGAAATTGATGATCGAGAGGGCGCTGAAAGCCCGCTCGAAGGTGTAGGCGAGCGCAAAAACCGCATACGTTTGCAGCGTAAGCGTACCCGCCGCCGCAAAGTAGGCGACGAAATACACGGCGCACCAGATGATGGCGAAGGCGCCCGCGTGCGAATCCTTCAGAATTTCCAGCTTGCGCTCGCGCGGCTGGCGGGAGGAGATGGCGTCCACCGTGTCGCAGAACCCGTCCAGATGAATGCCGCCCGTGACGAGCACGGGGAGGAGCACGACGAACGCCGCGATGAGCAGGGGCGGCATGCCGAGCCAATCGAAGAGATAGTACAGCCCGTAGCCGATGCCGCCGATGATGGCGCCCACGAGCGGGAAAAAGCAGAGCGCGTAGCGCATGTTCCGCTCGTTCCACTCCGCCTGCGGCACGGGTATTTTGG
>CAJFFD010000128.1 GCA_904373255.1 uncultured Clostridia bacterium
CTTGTTCGCGCCGACGGTGCCGTCCGAGCCGAGGCCGTAGAACTTGCACGAAATCGCGCCCTCGGGAGCGGCGTCGTACTTCTCGGAGAAGTCGAGCGAGGTGTTGGTCAGATCGTCGTAGATACCCACGGTGAAGTGGTTCTTCGGCTGTTTCTTTTCGAGGTTCTTGTACACCGCGTAGCACATGGAGGGGTTGAACTCCTTCGAACCCAAACCGTAGCGACCGCCGACGACTTTGATTTTGTTCATGCCCTTCTCAAACAGCGCCGAGCAGACGTCGAGGTAGAGGGGCTCGCCGAGGGAGCCGGGCTCCTTCGTGCGGTCGAGCACCGCGATCTTTTTGCAGGTCTTGGGCAGAGCCGCAACGAACGCGTCCGCAACGAACGGGCGGTACAGGCGTACTTTGACCAAGCCGACCTTGTGTCCCTCTTTGTTCATGCGGTTGATGGTCTCTTCCATCGCGTCCGCGCCGCTGCCCATCATGACGACGACGTTCTCCGCGTCGGGAGCGCCGCAGTAGTCGAACAGGTGGTAGCTGCGCCCGGTCAGAGCGGAGACCTTGTCCATCATCTCCTGTACGATGGCGGGGGCGGCGAGGTAGTACTTGTTTGCCGTTTCGCGGTTCTGGAAGTAGGTGTCGCCGTTCTGCGCCGTACCCTTCTGGATAGGGTGCTCGGGGTTGAGCGCGCGGCTCTTGAAGTCGTCGATGTCCGCCATCAGACCGTTGTCCTCGACGAGTTTTTTCATCTCGTCGTAATCGATGACGTCGATCTTGGAAACTTCGTGCGAGGTGCGGAAGCCGTCAAAGAAGTGCAGGAAAGGCACCTTCGAGCGCAGGGTGGACATATGCGCGACGAGCGCGAGATCCATGACCTCCTGCACCGAGCAGGAAGCGAGCATCGCAAAGCCCGTCTGGCGGCACGCCATAACGTCCTGATGGTCGCCGAAGATGTTCAGCGAATGCGCCGCAATCGCGCGCGCGGAAACGTGGAACACCGTGGGGAGCAGTTCGCCCGCGATCTTGTACATGTTGGGGATCATGAGCAGAAGTCCCTGGCTGGCGGTGTAGGTAGTGGTCAGCGCGCCCGCGGAAAGGGAGCCGTGCACCGCGCCCGCGGCGCCGCCTTCGCTCTGCATTTCGGCGAGGCGAAGTTTCTGGCCGAACATGTTCACGCGCCCGGCGGTCGCCCATTCGTCCGCGACCTCCGCCATCGGCGAGGAGGGGGTAATGGGGTAGATGGCCGCCACTTCCGAGAAAGCGTAAGCGACGTGGCTGGCGGCGGTATTGCCGTCGATCGTCATCTTCTTCATAAAAGATATAACCTCCGAATAACTTTTTCCGAATTAAAACACGGTTAAACCCGAAAGGCGGAACGACCTTTCGGTAAACCACTTAAATTATAATGTCTTTCGCGCAAATAGTCAATTCAAAAGAGCGGTTTTTGTCAAATATTTATTATAGAAAGGTGAAAATCGCGGCAGGCGCTTTAAAATCGTTGTTAATTTTTTCCGCTTTTGCTATAATAAACAGCAACGGAACGTTCGGCGTTCCGCAAAGGGAATGCATATGGAAGCAGTTCGGTTCGACAACGTAAAATTTTCCTACCGCGAGGGCGGCGGAGAGTTCGCCGTGGGCGGCGTCAGCCTATCCATTGAAGAGGGGCAGTTCGTCGCGGTCTTGGGTCGCAACGGCAGCGGCAAATCCACCCTCGCCAAACTCATCAACGCCCTCCTCGTTCCGACCTCCGGCACCGTTTCCGTGTTCGGCATGGATACCGCCGACGATAAAAAGACCTTCGAGATCCGCAAAAGCGCGGGCATGGTCTTTCAGAACCCCGACAACCAGACGGTCGCATCGATCGTCGAGGACGACGTCGCGTTCGGCCCCGAAAACATCGGCGTGCCGCGCGAGGAGATCGGCAGGCGCATCGACTTCGCGCTGGAAGCGGTCGGCATGCAGGCGTTCCGCCATTCCACGCCCGCAAGGCTATCGGGCGGGCAGAAGCAGCGCATCGCCATCGCGGGCGTGCTCGCCATCCTGCCGAAAATCATGATTTTAGACGAATCCACCGCCATGCTCGACCCGAAGGGGCGGCGGGAGGTGATGTCCGTCATCAAAAAGCTCAACCGGGAGCAGGGGATGACGGTCATCCTCATCACCCACTTCATGGATGAGGCGCTGCAGGCGGACAGGGCGATCGTCATGCACCGCGGCGAGGTCGTCATGGACGGCGCGCCCGAGGAGATATTTTCGCGCAGCGACGAGCTGGAAATGTACAACCTTACGCTGCCGCGCGCGGCGTACATCTGTAAAAAATTGCAGGCGGCGGGCATGCCCGTCGCGAAC
>CAJFFD010000129.1 GCA_904373255.1 uncultured Clostridia bacterium
TGTAAAGGAGCTTTGTTCTTATAGTTTGATTTACAACCGCCGGCGGATATGGTATACTCTTTGCGGGAGGGAAAGCAATGGACGGGATTTGGAGCGCAAAGGGCGGCGCATGGAAACGCTTTTTCGATACGAGGCCGCAGGCGAAGGCATTTTTTACAATATGCGGCGAGCGGTATACCGTTCTGCTCAACGGCGGCAGTGCGACCGTTGAAGACGGGCGCACCGGCGAAAGGCTCGCCCGCTTTAAGAATTTTAACTACTTGTATACAGGGGATATAAAACCCGACGAAACGGAGTTTTTCGCGCTGGAAAACGGCAAGCATTTCTATGTGTTCTCTTTGGAAACTCTTACCCAAAAGCTGCGCGTTACGCTGCCGCGCCGTTACGAAGCGATCGACGTATGCGGGCGCTATTCCGAGGACGGAAAAATTCTCTATGTGCCCGCCTACAAATATGATAACGGATATACATATGTCCTTTTTCGGTATGAGACGGATGCATATTCCCTCGTATCAATGGAACAAATGAGCGATGCGGAGTGGGACAAGGAGTGGGGTTGGCAGACGATATAACAAAAAAACAGGCAAGCCGAAACGTTTGCCTGTTTTCTGTGTATTCGGGTCATCCGTCAGAGCGGGAACGGTTTTCAGTCGTGGTACGGATTTTGAAACTATTTTCGTCGGGCGCTTTTCTTTTGCGCCGCTTCATGGTATAATAGAACAAAGCAAGGAGGAGATAACCATGCTCGAACAACTCATCGACGCCGCCATCGGCAGAAAAAAGGCGGAAATCGTATTAAAGAACGGCAGATTCGTCAACGTCTTTACGGGCGAGATCTGCGAGGGGGATATCGCCATAGAAGGCGGCAAGATCGTCGGCTTCGGCAAATACGAGGGAGAAACGGAGTACGACATCGCCGGCAAGATCGCCGTGCCGGGGCTCATCGACGCGCACGTCCACATCGAAAGTTCGCAGCTCTCGCCCGAGGAGTTCGCGCGGCTCGTTCTGCCCCGCGGTACCACGACGGTCATCGCCGACCCGCACGAGATCACCAATGTCTGCGGCATCGCGGGCGCGAAATACATCGCCGACGCGGCCAAAAATACCCCGCTGGAGGTGAAGGTCATGCTCCCGTCCTGCGTTCCCGCCACCGCGTTTGAAACGAGCGGCGCAACGCTCACGGGCGCGGATACCGAAAAGTACATCGGAGCCGATTTCATCCACGGACTGGGCGAGTTCATGAACTACCCCGGCGTTATTTATAAAGACGCGGAAGTGATGAAAAAGCTCGCCGCCGCACGGGATGCGGGTAAAGTCATCGACGGTCACGCTCCCGCCACGAGCGGGCTTGGATTAAACGCTTACATCGCGGCGGGAATCTCCACCGATCACGAGTGCACCTCGCCCGAAGAGGCGCTCGAAAAGGTGTCGAAGGGCATGTATGTGCACCTGCGCGAGGGGAGCGCCACCCGCAACGTAGCGGTCAACTGCAAGGCGGCAACCGCTTCCAACCTGCGCCGCTTCCTGCTTTGCACCGACGACCGGCACGCCGCCGATATCCGCGCGAAGGGCCACCTCGACAACGCTCTCCGCGTCGCCGTCGCCGCGGGCATGAACCCCGTTTGGGCGGTCATTGCGGCGACGCTCAATTCCGCCGAGTGCTACCGCCTGTACGGCAAGGGCGCCATCGCGCCGGGATACGACGCCGACATCGCCGTGTTCGACGATCTGAAAAATTTCAACTGCGCCATGA
This sequence comes from uncultured Clostridia bacterium, assembly GCA_904373255.1. GTDB lineage: Bacteria > Bacillota > Clostridia > Christensenellales > Borkfalkiaceae > Borkfalkia. Next base: position 1,754 of record CAJFFD010000129.1, read on the forward strand.
CCTTCAAAGGCGGCAAGCTCGTCGCCGAGGGTGGCAAAGCGCTGTTTGCGGCGGGCGGAAAGTACCTGCCCGACGCCGTTAAAAACACCGTTCACGTCGGCGACATCGCGGCGGACGATTTCAAGATAAAGTTGAAGGGCAAGCGCGCCAACGTCATCCGCATCTTAAAGGACAACGTCGTCACCGAAAAGGTGGTGCGCGAGGTCGAAAGCGAACAGGGCGACGTCAAGCTTTCCGGCACCGATTTACTGAAGCTCGCCGTCGTCGAGCGGCACCATGGCACGGGCAACATCGGGCTGGGGCTGCTGGAGGGCTACGGGCTGAAAAACGGAGCCATCGCGCTCACCATCGCGCACGATTCGCACAACGTCATCGTACTGGGCGACAACAATGCGGACATGGCGGCGGCGATCGCGGAACTCAAGCGCATCGGCGGCGGCATGGCGATCGCCGAAGGGGGAAGGGCATATTCCCTCTCGCTCGACATCGCAGGGCTGATGAGCTCGCTCCCCGCCGAGGAGTACATCGCGCAGTCGGAAAAATTGCTCGAAAAGGCGTATTCGATG
>CAJFFD010000130.1 GCA_904373255.1 uncultured Clostridia bacterium
ATTCGCAGGAAAAGGCGAGCGAATCGGCGAAATTGACGAGCGCGACCTCCGTCGGGTCGCCCATGCGCCTGCCCGCCGTGCCCTTGACGGTGTTGCAGATCGCCATGCATTCGAGCAGTTTCTTTTCGCCGCCCCGCGCCGCAGCGGTGAGCCGCGCGCGGACGGGTTCCGCCTCTGAAAAATCGGTGACGACCTCCTCCACCGTCATGCGGTTTTCGGTGAGAGTGCCCGTCTTATCCGAACAGATACAGCTGCACCCGCCCAGCGTTTCGACGGCGTGGAGCTTGCGCACGATGGCGCGCTCGCGGCTCATCTTCTGCACCCCGAGCGCCATGATGACGGTGACGATGGCGGGCATGCCCTCGGGAATCGCGGCAACGGCGATCGCCACCGACGACATAAAGTTGCCCAAGAGGGTGCTCTCTTTGAAGAAGATGCCGAACACGAAGATGACCGCCGCGACGGAGATGACGAACGCGGTGATGACCTTGCCGAGCACCGCCAGAATTTTTTCGAGCGGGGTCTTTGCCGTTTCGGTGTTTTCGAGAAGGTCGGCGATCTTGCCGATCTCCGTTTCCTTGCCCGTGCGCACGACGACCGCCTTCGCCTGACCCTTGACGACGAACGACGAGGAGTACAGCATGTTCCTGCGGTCGAAAACGCCCGTCTTTTCCTCGCACGTTCCCGCGTTTTTGGTGACGCCGACCGATTCGCCCGTGAGCGCGGATTCGTCGCATTTGAGCTCCTCGGCGCGCAGGACGCGGCAGTCGGCGGGAACCATGTCCCCCTCCTCCAGGTCGATGACGTCGCCGGGGACGAGGAGGGCGCTGTCGAGCAGCAGATCCTTTCCGCCGCGCACCGTTTTCACGCGGCAGACGGAGAGGGATTTGAGTTTTTCGATGGCGTTGTCGGCGCGGTACTGCTGAATGAAGCCGACGAAAGTATTCAGAAAGATGATGAAGAGCAGAATGCCCGTGTCGGCGAGTTCGTGCGCGTCGCCCGTGATGTAGGCGATGACGGCGGAGATGGCGGCGGCGCAGATGAGCAGAATGGTCATGAAGTCCTTGAACTGCGCCAGAAACAGCCGCAGCGCACCCGCCCGCTTTTTGGTGCGGAGGGTGTTTTCGCCGAACTTTTCCAGCCGCTCGGCGGCCTGTTGTTCTCCGATACCCAGCTCGGAAGTCTGCAATTCGGATAAGACCGCGTCGGCGGGAATGGAATGGTATGCGCGCATATGCACCTCGGCTTGTTTTTGTTACAGACTATTGTATTCGCGCGCAGCCTCCGTTATGCCCCGCGGCGGAACCAAAGCGCTGCCTCTCCCGAAAAAGCGCCGCGTCTGCGCACAGTACGCTGCCCGCCAAAACAGGCGAAGGCAAAAAACTGTCAGCGCCAAACTGTTGCAAAAAGCCGCAAAAGAAATGTTCTTTATAAGCAAAAGCGCCCGCCTGCAAACTTGCAGGCGGGCGCGTCAACGCCGTATTTTACTTGGAAGATTTATTTTTGATGTATTCGTCGATCGCTTCGGCGGCGGTCTTGCCCGCGCCCATCGCGAGGATGACCGTTGCGGCGCCCGTCACCGCGTCGCCGCCCGCGTACACGCCCTCGCGCGAGGTCAGTCCGTGTTCGTCGGTGATGATGCCGCCCCACTTCTGCGTTTCCAGACCCTTCGTCGTATTCTTGATGAGCGGGTTGGGGGAAGTGCCCAGCGCCATGATGACGCAGTCGCAGTCGATGGTGAATTCGCTGCCCGCCACCTCGACGGGGCGGCGGCGGCCGGAGGCGTCCGGTTCGCCCAGCTCCATGCGGATGCACTCGATACCCGCGACCATGCCGTTCTCCCCTTCCAACACGCGGGTCGGGTTGGTGAGGAATTGGAACACGATGCCCTCCTCCTTCGCGTGCTCGACCTCCTCCGCGCGGGCGGGAAGCTCCGTTTCGCTGCGGCGGTAGACGATATGCACGTCCGCGCCCAGACGTTTTGCGCAGCGCGCCGCGTCCATCGCGACGTTGCCGCCGCCCACCACGACCACGCGCTGCGCGTGGAACACGGGGGTGCGCGCGTCGTCCTTATACGCCTTCATCAGATTGACGCGGGTGAGAAATTCATTGGCGGAGAAAACGCTCTTGAGGTTTTCGCCGGGGATGTTCATGAAGCGGGGAAGTCCCGCGCCGCTGCCGATGAACACCGACTCGAAGCCGTATTCGTCCATCAGCTCGTCGACGGAGAACACGCGGCCGACGACCATGTTCGTTTCGACCTTGACGCCGAGCGCCTTCAGGTTG
>CAJFFD010000131.1 GCA_904373255.1 uncultured Clostridia bacterium
AACACCGCGCTGCGCGCGCCGACGGCGATTTTCGCTTCGCCCGTGCGCAGACGCTGCCATTCGTCGAACTTCTCCCCCGCCGAAAGCCCGCTGTGCAATATCGCCGCGCTGTCGCCGAAGCGGGCGCGCAGCTGCGAAAACATCTGCGGCGTGAGCGAAATTTCCGGCACCAAAAAGATGGCGTTTTTCCCCTCGGCGAGCGACTTTGCGATGAGCGTTAAGTAGATTTCCGTCTTTCCGCTGCCCGTAACGCCGTGCAGGAGCTGCACCGTCTTTTCCGATTTGCCGATGCTCTCCACCGCCGCGCTCTGGGCGGGCGTGAGCGTCCTCTCCGCCGCCTGACCCTGTACGCCGCTGTACGGCGTGCGGAGCACGCGCTCCTTTTCCAGCGAGATTACTCCCTTTTCGGCGAGGGCGTTCACCGCGCCGCGGCCGAACTTGTCGCAAAGCTCGGTATAGCCGAAGCGGGGATTTTCCTGCAAAAACGCGAATGCCGCCGCCTGCGCCTTGGCGCGCGCGGGGATTTCGGCATCTTTATCCTGCAAGAGAGCGACCGTTTTGAAGAGCTCGCGCACGGCGCCCTTGCGCATTTCGGAGGGCAGAAACAGCCGCAGAACGAGAGCCTTCGGGCAATGGTAGCGCGCGGAGATGCTCTCGACGAGGGAGAGGCACTCCGCGGTGAGCGGCTCGTCCACCACCGAAAGGACGGATTTCAGCTTGGCGGGGTCGAAATCGCTCCCCTCCTTGAGCCGCATGACGTAGCCTTCGACCGTCCTTCCGCCGAAGGGAACGCGCACGCGGCAGCCTGCCCTGACCCCTTCGGCAGCGCGGTATTCGTATATTTTGTCCACCTCGCTGTGGGCGATGTCTACGATTACTTCAGCGGTCATAACAGAACCTCACAAAATTTGTTTTGAGCTGACAAAACAAATTTTCGTGATTTTAAGGCAAACCCCGATATTTTAAGAGCACACATATTACAATAATCGCACGGCTTCACCCTTTCCGTAAGGCAAGGGATTGCCAAATTGAGTTGCGCTTTCCGAAAAGCGCGGTTTTCGGACGCGCAGTTAATTTTTATAAAACCATATACTCACGGAAAATCGCAGCGTAGCGAGACTTTTCGAGTAAATATTATAACTCCAAGTTTCTCGCGCAAAAATTGCCGTAAAAAACAGAATGCCCCGAAGGGAATCGGAGCAAAAAATGCGCAGAATACGCCCTCGCCGCCCCATAACGGCGGCAAGAGCGCGGCAAAAGTTGTTTGCGCGTCAGTCTTTGGTCATCGTCAGCTTGCCCGACACGATCTCCTGGCAGGCGAGCGCGATCTCCTTCTGGTTCTGCTCCTGGTCGATGATCTGGCGGGCGCGTTTGGCGACCACCACGCACAGCGCATAGCGCGATGCGGGATGCTCGGGCGTACCCAACTTTTCGACCAACCTATCCACTACCGGTTCGTTTATCATATTTTCTGTCTCCTTTTACAAAGCGAATTGTTCCATTTTGACGCGGCATTTTACAGGCATCCGCCCGACAAAAATGCGCGAATCTTTTTACTCGATATTCTGCACCTGCTCGCGGATCTTTTCGATCTCGTTTTTGAGAGCAAGACCGGTGTTCGTAACTTCGATGTCGTTGCTCTTCGAACAGATCGTGTTCGATTCGCGGTTGAACTCCTGCACCAAAAAGTCGAGTTTTCTGCCCACGCGCTCCTCCTTGCAGATGGAGCGGAACTGCGCGATATGCGAGAACAGCCGCGTCAGCTCCTCGTCGATGTTCGATTTATCCGCAAACACGGCGACCTCGGTGAGAAGCCTCGTTTCGTCGTAATCCACGCCCGAGAGCACCTCTTTCATGCGCTCGCCCATCTTTTTGCGGTAATTTTCCGCGACCAAAGGCGCGCGCGCCTTGATGCCGTTGACAAGCTTTTCGATCGTTTCCATGCGCGAGAGCATATCGTCCGCCAGCTTTTTGCCCTCTTTTAAGCGCATGGCGTTCAGGTTGTCGAGCGCGATGCCGAGCGCCGAGGAAAGTGCATTCAGCAGCGCGTCGTCCGCGCCCTGCGCCTCCTCCTGCCGCACGACGTCTGCACTTTTCATCAGCGACGTGACGGTGAAATCGTCCGCGAGCGTGGGAAAGAGCGTTTTCAGCCGAAGCGCCGCATCGTAATACGCCTTGGCGGCGTTTTCGTCGACGAACAGCTGCTTTGCCTTTTCGCGCTTATCGACAAAGGCGATGAAGATATCCGCATGCCCGCGCGAAAGTTTTTCGCGCACCTGCGAGCGGATCGCCTCCTCGTAGGCGGTGAATATTTTGGGGCTTTTGACGGAAATATCGAGGTAGCGGTTGTTGACCGTTTTGATTTCGACGGTCAGCTCGATGCCGCCCTCCTTATATTCACCCTTTCCGTAACCGGTCATGCTGTACATAGAAAAAACCTCGCTCGGCGAAAGCTTTTTGAAAGAGACAAAAATCTTTCGTCCGATTTGAGGGCGACACCGCCGTTCAAACGCCTTTAGCGTTTTCTGCGGCCCTCTTTAAGGGCTCTCATTTTTTATGGGCAAAAATTCACCCTCTTCCCAAAAGCCGCAAGTATACGGCAATTTGGGGGGGCGCTTTCCGAAAAGCGCGGTTTTCGGACGCGCTTTTGATTATTATAAATCCAAATTCTCACGGAAAATCGCAGCGCAGCGAGATTTTCGTGAACAAAGCGGCGGAGCCGAGGAGGAAACGAGCAATGCCCGACAGGGTATTGCGAGAAACCAGCCTCGTGCGCAGCCGCGAAAGCGCGGTTTTGCCTTTTTCGAGTGATTATTTTACGCGCGCCGCATTCACCTTTCCTGCATAAGCCGTAGGTATGCGGCTATTTGGGGGCGCTTTCCGAAAAGCGCAGTTTTCGGACGCGCTTTTAATTATTATAAATCCAAATTCTCACGGAAAATCGCAGCACAGCGAGATTTTCGTGAACAAGGCGGCGGAGCCTCATGCGCAGCCGCAATAAGCCCCTTTTTCCGCATATTGCATTATAACAGAAAACGCGGAAAATTTCAAGCTATTTTAGGGCGATTCCGTTTTCGGAGAGAATTTTTATAAATTCTGCTTCGTCGATGACCTTGACGCCCAGCGCCTGCGCCTTTTCCAGCTTGCTGCCCGCGGACTCGCCCGCGATGACGAGCGTCGTTTTCTGCGTGACGGCGCTCTGGCAGGCGCCGCCCGCCTCCTCGATGAGCTTTTGCGCCTCGCTCCGCTTGAACTGCGACAGCGTACCCGTGAGCACCACGCTCTGCCCCATAAACGGCCCGCCCGCAACGACCTGCTTGACGAACGGCTTTACCCCCGCTTCCGCAAAGCGCGCAAGCTCGGCGCGGTTCTCCCCGTCGGCAAACCAATTTACGATGTTTGCAGCCGTCTTTTCGCCGATGTTCTCCATTTCCACCAGCTGCTCGACTGTGGCATTGCCGAGCGCCTCCACGCTGCCGAACCGCCGCGCAAGATCGCCCGAGGCGACCTTGCCGATGCCGTCGATCCCCAGCGCGAAGATGAACCGGTCGAGCGGGATCTCCTTGCTCTTTTCGATCTCCTTTAAGAGGTTGCGCACCTTTTTGTCGCCGAAACCCTCCAACGTATGCAATTTTTCTTTACAGAGGAAGTATAAATCGGAACAGCGGCGCACGCCGAGTTCGTCGTAGAACAGGTACGCCGTCATCTCCGAAAACCCCTCGATGTCCATGGCGCCCTTGCTCGCGAAGTTGGCGAGCATCGCCGCCACGCGCGGGCGGCAAGACCTGTTCGGGCAGAAGATGTTCGCCCCCTCCTCGACAAGCGCCGTTCCGCAGTACGGGCAGGTTTCGGGCGGGGCGATGTCTACGCTTTCGCCCGTATGCTCGTACGCGCCCAGAATTTCGGGAATGACCTCGTTGCTGCGGCGGATGAGCACCTTGCTGCCCACCTTGACGTCCTTGCGGCGGATGTCGCCGAGGTTGTTGAGGGTCGCCTTGCGCACCGTGGCGCCCGCAAGTTCAACGGGGTCGACCTCCGCAAGCGGGGTGAGTTTGCCCGTGCGCCCCACCTGCCACACGACCTTGCGCACGGTGGTGACTGCCTCCTCTGCCTCGAACTTGAAGGCGATCGCCCAGCGTGGGAACTTGTCGGTATACCCCAATTCCTCGCGCACCGCAAAGTCGTTCACCTTGACGACGGCGCCGTCGGTGAGCACGTCGATGGTTTTGCGGGTCATGTCAATCTCGTCGATGGCGTCGAACACCTCCTGCGGCGTTTTGCACAGGCGGACGTGGTGAAAGGTCTTAAACCCTTCCCTCTCCAAAAAGGCGACCGCCTCCTCCTGCGAGGAGAGGACGGGGTCAGACATATAGTTGACGTCGTAGAACAGAATTTCGGGTCTGCGCGAAGCGGTGACGGCGGGGTCGAGGTTGCGGACGGCGCCCGCGGCGGCGTTGCGCGCGTTTTTGAGCGGCTCGGCGGCGGTCTTGTTGTAATTTTCGAGCACGGAAAGACGGATGACCGCCTCGCCCTTGACCTCGAGAGTGCCTTGATAGCTGATCGTCATCGGGTAGCTTTTGATGGTGAGCACCTGCGCCGTGACGTCCTCCCCGACAACGCCGTTGCCGCGGGTGGTGGCGCGCACGAACCTGCCGCCCTCGTAGGTGAGGCACATGGTCAACCCGTCGAACTTATACTCGACGGTGTACGCGGGATTTTCCGCGACCTTTCCGACGCGGGTGAAAAAGGCATTCAACTCGTCCTCGGTGACCGCCTTGTC
>CAJFFD010000132.1 GCA_904373255.1 uncultured Clostridia bacterium
CACCTGCATATCCTCCAGCATGTCGATGCCCAAAATGCGCCCGCGGCGCTTGTTCATGTCGCCCATGATGTCGCCGAGGTAGCTCTCGGGGATGGCGATCTTCAGCTTCATGATCGGCTCCAAAAGCACGGGTTTGGCGTTTTTCAGACCCTCTTTAAAGGCGAGCGCCGCCGCCAGCTTGAACGCCATTTCGGAGGAATCGACGTCGTGGTAGCTCCCGTCGTAGAGCACCGCGCGCAGCCCCGTCACGGGGTACCCCGCCAGCACGCCGTGCGGCAGGCATTCGATGAGACCCTTTTCCACGGCGGGGATGTACTGCTTGGGCACGCTTCCGCCCACGACCTCCTCCGCAAACTCGAAGTCGCCGTCGAACGGCTCGAAGCGCACCTTGCAGTGCCCGTACTGCCCGTGCCCGCCCGATTGCTTCTTGTGTTTGCCCTCCGCTTCCACCGTCTTGCGGATGGTCTCGCGGTAGGCGATCTTGGGCGTCTTCAAAAGCGCCGAAACGTTGAACTTCGCCTTCAGCTTTTTGTTGATGACGTCGAGGTGGGTATCGCCCTGGCCGCCTATGAGCATTTCGCCCGTCTCGGGGTTCTTGGAAACGGTAAAGCTGTAATCCTCCTCCGCGAGGCGGTTGAGTCCCTGGAATATTTTGTCCTCCTCGCCCTTCTTTTCGGCGTAGATCGCCATGGAGAGTACGGGGCGGGGGAAGTGGATGGGGTCGAATCTGATTTTGGTTCCCTCGTCGCACAGCGTGTCGCCGGTGTTGGTCGCGGCGAGTTTATTGACGGCGCCGATGTCGCCCGCGCCCAGCTCGCTGACCGGCTCCTGCTTTTTGCCCTTTAAGAGATAGATCTGGTTGATGCGCTCGGGTTTGCCCGTCGTCGCGTTGTACACCGTGCTGCCCGATTTGAGGGTGCCGCGGAATACTTTCAATACATTCAGCTTGCCCACGAAGGGGTCGACGACCGTCTTGAACACCTGCGCGGCAAAGGGCGCGTCCGGCTCGCACGTCACGCCGACGAGGTCGCCCGAATCGACGGCGGTCGCCAGCATCTCCTGCCGCTCCTCCGCGCTGGGCATGTATTTGACGATCTCGTCCATCAGGTTGATGATGCCGCGGTTCTGCAGAGCCGAACCCGCCATCACGGGGATGGTGTTCACGTTGTAGATGCCCTTGCGGATGCCGTGGATGATCTCGTCCTTGGAGAGGGCGCCCTCCTCGAAATACTTGTCGAGCAGCGCCTCGTCGTTTTCGGCTGCGGTCTCGGTCAGGTTCGCCTGCATGTCGGCGAGCGTTCCCTTCAGCTCCTCGGGGATGGGTACCGGCTGCTTTTTCGCCTCGTCCGCGAAGTGGTAGCAGGTCTCTTTGAGCGCGTTGATGTACCCGACCATCTTGTTTCCTTCCATTAAAGGGATCTGAATGGGCGCGATCTTGCCCGCGTACTTTTCTTTGAGCGCCGCCACCGTGCCCGCGTAATCGGCGTTGTCCTTATCCACGCCGTTGATGAATACGACCATGGGTATTTTGTTTTTCAGGCATTTGTCGATCGCCTTTTCCGCGCCCACGGTCAGCGTTCCCGTCGCGCCCGTCACGATCAGCGCGCCGCCCGCCGCGCGCAAAGCCTCGTTTTCCTCCCCCTCGAAGTCGTAAAACCCCGGAACGTCCAAAAGATTCAGCTTCACCCCGTCCCACATGGTGTACGCCATGGAGAGGGAAATGGACATTTTCCGCGCGATCTCCTGCTCGTCGCAGTCGGTCACGGTGTTGCCGTCGGTCACCTTGCCCAGCCGGTCGGTCGTGCCGCCGTTGAACAAAATCGCCTCCACGACGGAGGTTTTGCCCTCGCCGCTGTGCCCGATGACCGCGATATTTCGGATATCTGCTCCTTTGATGCTCATGGTTAGCCCCCTTTTTGCCCGCGCATTGCGTCCGGCGGCGCGTGCTGCCGATGCCTCTGCGCGGCAAACGAACGCAGCAATGGATTTTTTAGATAAGAAAAGCGTTCGTCCCTACCATTATAATATAAAAATGAACGCATTTCAATAGGTAATTGAAAATTTTTTGCAAAAAATGCGCTTTCGGCTCGGTTTTGCTTGCCGCGCGCCCGCCGCATGGGTATAATATGAGGCGAAAGAGGCGTTTATGAATCAGACATTTATCCGCGAAATTTCCCTCATCGGGGAAGAAAATTTTCAAAAACTGCAGAACGCGCGGGTCGCGGTGTTCGGCATCGGCGGGGTCGGCTCGTACGCGGCGGAGTCGTACGCGGCGGAGGCGCTCGTGCGCGCGGGCGTGGGGCATCTCCTGTTCGTCGACGGCGATACGGTCGCCGAGTCCAACCTCAACCGTCAGCTCGTGGCTCTCCGCTCCACCCTCGGCAAAAACAAGGCGAATGTCATGCGCGAACGCGCCCTGGATATTTCGCCCGAAACGGAAATCGAAACGTTTGAGGGTTTTTTCGACGAAACCACGGCAGATTCGTTCGATTTTTCCCGCTTTTCCTACGTTGCGGACTGCATCGACAGCGTCAGGGCAAAGGTTTTGCTCCTCTCCCGCGCGCGGGCGGCGGGCGCGCCAGTCATCAGCTGTATGGGCGCGGGGAACAAGCTGCACGCCGATTTCAGGGTCGCGGACATCGAAAACACGCGCGAATGCCCGCTCGCAAAGATCATGCGGCGGGAGCTGAAAAAGGCGGGCGTTACGGGCGTAAAGGCGGTGTATTCGGAGGAAAAGCCGTTCGTTCCCGACAGGAGCGGCGCG
>CAJFFD010000133.1:0-779 GCA_904373255.1 uncultured Clostridia bacterium
GCGTCATTCCGACTTTGCGTCCGATGATTGCTTTATTCATTGATAAAGTTCACTCCTTATAATAAATATTTCGTCAATACCTTGAATTCACAAAGTATTTCTTGTCATTCCGTTCACAAAAAAAGTTTTAAGCCGATAAAACTTTTTTTCGTGATTTTGAGGACAACCCCGCCGCACGCGGCACAGCCGCTGTCGCCCGGAGTTTTCCTCCGCGCCGCACTTTTTCAGGGCACACTTTTTGATGTGCGGCGCGTTCACCTTTCCTGCAAAAGCAAAAGTTTTTGCAAATCGGGGTGCGCCGCGGAAAAGTGTGATTTTCCTTGCGCGAGCGATTTATTTCAAAAATTTTTTACAGTTTGATTTTGATGTCTACGCCCGCGGGAAGGTGAACGCTGTCCAACAGCTTCGCATTGGGGCTGTAGATGTCGATGATCCTCTTGTGCGTGCGGATCTCGAACTGCTCGCGGCTGTCCTTGTCCTTGTGCGGCGAGCGGAGAATGGTGACGATCTCCTTTTCGGTGGGCAGAGGGATGGGGCCGCTGATCTTCGCGCCCGATTTCTGCATCGTATCGACAATACGCTGCGCCGCGAGGTCTACGAGTTCATGATCGTAAGCGGCGAGTTTAATTCTGATTTTCTGTCCTGCCATTTTGAAAAAATCCTCCGTTTTTTATACTAACTTTCTGTCAACTGAGCCGTGTGTGTCGAAGTGTTTCACAAAAAGAAAGGCCATTCGATATATACTATTGAATGGCTGCACTCCGGTTAGTCGCAGGGGT
>CAJFFD010000133.1:879-3525 GCA_904373255.1 uncultured Clostridia bacterium
CGCGATTGTGCTGTATTTATCCTCGCAACCCAAAGCGATTGAAGTAACTTTATACCTCAACCCTATTACACAGCCTAAATATAATACCATATCCGTCAAGGCTTGTCAAATGAAATTAAGCTGTTTTAACGATTATTTTCGGAATATTTCGGAAATTTGCGCAAAAAAAGGCGCCTGCCGGCGCCTTTTTTCAAAACTTTGCAACGATTATGCTTTCGGCGTTTCCTGCTCGCTTCCGTCTCCTTCGCACTCCCAGAACGGAGCAATGCCCGCCGACCGCAATGCGCGAAGCTCCTCTTTGCCGCAGAGGAACAACGTAAAGTCTTCCGCCCGCGACTCGAGATACTCGTAAAGCGTATCCATATTTTCACCGAGCGCGGAAGCGGCGCAGCGCTTCGGAAATTCGACGGCAATTAAGGTACAAGGGCGTTCCGCCCTGCCGAAGTCCGCCGCATAGGCACGGAGCGCAACGCAGTCCTCCCCCATATCGCGCAGGCGCTGCGCGATACTTTCCAAGGTTTCAGCAGGCAAGGCAGATTGGCGCAGCGGGATTTTTTTGTTCCAGGATGTTTCCTTCTCCCTGTCGTCTGCCGCCTGTGACATTTCCGGCGCCTGCGACCGATACTCCTGCAACAGCGCTTCGTTGCCCGAAAGCAGTGCAAAACGCCCGATATTATCCATGCAATAATCGCTCATCTGATGGTTCGACCGCATCGCCGCGCGAAACTCTTCCACGCAGCGCGCATCCAGTTCGTCGTAAAAAATATTGCCGCGGTACAGATGCGCGTAAGCGGAGTCTGGATTGTCTGCAAGAAGGCGGTCTGCAATGGCAAGCGCTTTTTCGTTGTCGATTATGTAAAACGCCTGCATGCTGCGCACCAGCTCGTCGAGCGGAAGATCTCTCCCCTCCCGCACGCTCGCCTCGTATTTTTCCATCTGCTCCTTGCGGGAAAGATATGCCTGTTCACGCACCCGGTCGTATTGCGGCGCAAGCTCCTCGTAATTGCGCCGGTCGGCAAAGGCGAGCAGCTTCTTCTGTTCGGCGATGAATTTTTCGTCCGTTTCGGCGGTTTCGGTGTCGTACGAATCGACGCCCATCGCCTGCATGCGCTGTTTGAATGTGGGATGCGACGCTACACGCGCGGGCAGCTCATCCGCGAGCACCTTGCGCCAGCGTTTGCCGTACTTTTCGCAGGCGGAGCGGAACACCTCCAAATCGAGCGACGTCAGATTTTCGGGCGGGACTTCTTCTGCGTAGCAGTCGTACTGCGTTTCGCGGAACGGATGCCCGTCGTACAGCATAAACAGCGATGTTTTCGCGGTGGCATTGATATATGTCTGCCCGTTGCCCGATTCGCGCACCTTTTCGTCGGCAAGGATTTCGTGGTGGCGGGTGGCGAGAAGCTCGTACAGGGCAATGTTCATGCCGACGCGGACAGAAAAATAGCCAATGAACAGCTGATCGACCGGCGCGAAGATCACTCCGTCGTCGTCCAGCAACGTGTCCTTTACAAACCCGAATTTTTTGCCGCGCGCCGTATCGACGTTGACGACATGCGCAAATTCGTGCAGCATGACCGTGTACAATTCTTCGCGCGTGAGCAGCGCGACCTCGGCAGCCTTCAGACCGATACAGATGCAGTACCTCTCCTCGCCGACGCTGATGCTGCCCGCAAGTTCCAGGCGAATCCTGCCCCTGTACCCCACCTTCTCCGCCGCGCTGCGCGCAGTCTCATACAGGAGAGGATACTCTTCCTCGGAAAGAAGATTCTTTGCTGCGTTGTAGCAGGAAAAATGAACCGACCTCCCGAAAAAAGGACAAAGCAACAATGCGACGGCAACGACGGGAATCGCAGCCCAATTGATACGCGTTCCGCCGATAAACAGGCAAACACCAAAAAACAGGGCGATGACAACGGTCTGCATCGAGCGGGCGACGGAAACGGAGCGGAACGCCGCGCGTTCAGCCGCGCGATAATCTTTTTCGATCTCCTGCTGCATCTTTACGCTGTAATCGTACGCCTGCCGCGCCGACATATCCGCAAACCGCTTTTTGTCTTTCGACATAAAAACGAGGTTTAGACAAAGGATACACGCCAACGCAGCGACGCATCCCGCCGCTCCCCAGCCCCACGCCGCGGATTCGGGCAAAAGTATAAATCCGACCGCCCAACCGCCCAGCGCAGTAGCGACTGCGCACGCCACAGAAACGAAGCCTCGCAGGAATTTCGCCGTCCTTTCCGCCGTCCTTTCCTTCATATCATCCCCCCCCCACACACGAAATTTAATGCGAAAAGATACCCGCCCAATTTTACAGGCAAAAACTGCAACTCCCGTCTATTATAACCCGTAAGGGAAATATTGTCAAGCACGAATCAATTTAGCATTCATTCTTTTTACAAACCAAAACAGGCACCCGAAACGGGTGCCTGTTTGTTTTACATTCGATGCAATTAGTCGATCGTGACTTCTGCGCCGGCTTCCTTCATGCGGGCAGCGATCTTTTCGGCTTCTTCCTTGTTGACGCCTTCCTTGATCATGCCCAGACCCTCGACGAGCGCCTTCGCTTCCGCAAGGCCCAAAGAGGTGAACTCGCGGACAGCCTTGATGACCTCGATCTTCTTCGCGCCGATGTCCTTCAGCTTG
>CAJFFD010000134.1 GCA_904373255.1 uncultured Clostridia bacterium
AATCATCGCGCGGCGAGGAAAACTCCGATTGTACCGAGCAAAGCGAGGGCAATGGGGTTGTCCTAAAAATCACGACAATTTGTTTTGTCAGCTCAAAACAAATTGTGTGAACATAATTTTTTGTGAACAAACATTTCGGTAAAAATCTTACGAGGTACATAGATATGAACACCACAAAGAGAATTTCTTCCATTTCTCCCTCTCTGACCCTTGCGATCACCGCCAAGGCAAAGGCGATGAAAGCGGAAGGAAAGTCCGTTATCGGATTCGGCGCCGGCGAGCCCGACTTCAATACCCCGCAGCACATCATCGATGCGGCAAAGAAGGCGCTCGACGACGGATTCACCAAATATACGCCCTCTTCCGGTCTTCCTTCCCTGCGCAAGAAAATTGCCGAAAAATTCAAGGAGGAGCAGGGGCTGGACTACGACATGTCGCAGATCATCGTGTCCTCGGGCGCAAAGCACTCCATCTTCAACGCGATGTTCGCGCTCGTCGAAGAAGGGGATGAGGTCATCATCCCCGCGCCGTACTGGCTCACCTATCCCGAGGTCGTCAAAGTCTGCGGCGGCGTGAGCGTGTTCGTCGAGGGGCATAAGGAAAATCACTTCAAAATCACCCCCGAAGACCTCCAAAAGGCGATCACGTCTAAAACGAAGATGCTCATCTTCAATTCCCCGTCCAACCCCACGGGTTCGGTATACACCGAAGCGGAAATCCGCGCCCTCGCCGCCGTCTGCGAAGAGGCGGGCATCTGGGTGCTTTCCGATGAGATCTATTCCAAACTCATCTATGACGGCGTGAAGCATTTCTCCATCGCGCAGGTCAGCGAAAAGATGAAGGAACATACGGTCATTGTCAACGGCGTTTCCAAAACGTACGCAATGACCGGCTGGCGCATCGGCTGGCTTGCCGCCCCGAAGGACGTCGCCAAGGCGATCGACTCCTTCCAGAGCCATGCCACGAGCAATCCGACGAGCATCTCGCAGTATGCTGCGCTTGCGGCGCTCGGCGGCAGCGAGGAAGGACTGGAAAAAATGCGCGCCATTTTCAACGACCGCCGCAAATTCATGATCGAGCGCATCCACGCCATCGACGGGCTGGATTGCATCGAGCCGGACGGAGCCTTCTACATCATGCTCATCGTCGATAAGCTGTACGGCAAACGCTTCAACGGCCGCAAGATCAACGGTTCGCTTGACGTTGCGGACATGCTCCTCGAAAAGGGCGTCGCGGTCGTTCCCGGCATCGCCTTCGGCGACGACGAGTGCGTTCGCCTCTCCTATGCCATTTCCAAAGAGGACATTGCGACCGGTCTCGACCGCATCGAAGAGTTCGTCAAGGAGGTCTTTTAAACCGTGATCTACTTCGATAAAAGCAAAAACCTGCTCGAAGAGGACAAATATCACTATCAGCTGCAGGACGTATCCGAACCCGAGCTGTTCCGCGATATTTATCCCTACGAGGAGATCCCGAAGGTGGTGTTCAACTACCGCCACGTTCCCATGGATATGCCCGCGGAGATCTGGATCACCGATACCACCTTCCGCGACGGGCAGCAATCCACCTCGCCCTTTACCGTGCAGCAGATCGTCGATCTGTTCAGGCTCATGTCCCGCCTGGGCGGGCCGAAGGGCATCGTCCGCCAGAGCGAATTTTTCCTGTACAGCGATAAGGATCGCGCCGCGCTCAAAGCCTGCCAGGATCTGGGGTTGAAATTCCCCGAGATCACGACGTGGATCCGCGCGAACGAGAAGGACTTCGAACTCGTAAAACAGGCGGGCGTCGCCGAAACGGGCATCCTGGTGAGCTGCTCCGATTATCATATATTCAAAAAGATGAACCTCACCCGCGCCAAGGCGATGGATAAGTACCTCGGCATCGTCAAGAGCGCGCTGTCGCACGGCATCAAGCCGCGCTGCCACTTTGAAGACCTGACGCGCGCCGATTTCTACGGATTTGTCGTGCCGTTCGCCAACGAACTGATGAAGCTTTCGCGCGAGAGCGGCATTCCCATCAAAATCCGTATGTGCGACACGATGGGATTCGGCGTCAACTACCCCGGAACGAGCGTGCCGCGCAGCGTGCAGGGGCTGGTATACGGCCTGCATCACCATGCGGAAGTGCCCAGCGAACTGCTCGAATGGCACGGGCATAACGATTTTTATAAGGTCGTTACCAACGCCACCACGGCATGGTCGAGGCGATGGCGATCGAGTACGCATCCCTGCGCGGAACCGACGACGGCATGGATTTTTCCGCCATTACCGACATCGCGCGCTATTTCGAGTCGGAACTGGGTTACATCATTCCGCCCGCAACGCCGTTCGTCGGGCGCGCGTTCAACGCGACCCGCGCGGGTATTCACGCGGACGGCATGCTCAAAGACCCCGAAATCTACAACATTTTCGATACCGAAAAGATACTGAACCGCCCCGCGCGCGTATCCATCAACAATGCGAGCGGGCTCGCGGGCATCGCCTACTGGATCAACGACTATTATTATCTGCCCGATGAGCATAAGATCGATAAAAAGGATGCGCTCGTCGTCAAGATGAAAGAGCTGATCGATGCGGAATATGCCGCCGGGCGCAACAGCATCTGGGGCGACGACGAGCTGGATAACATGATCCGCCTGATCGACCGCGACAAGCACCGCGAATTTGTCGCCTTCGGCAGGCTGAAAAAGGGAAAGTAAAAAAAAAGGCGACACCGCCGTTCAAACGCTTTCGCGTTTTCAGCGGCATTTTCTCCCTCTTTTTTGCCTTTTTTAGGGCACCCATATTATAAAAGGCAAAAAATTCACCCTCTTCCCGTAAGCAAAAGTATTTGCAAATAGGGTTGCGCTGCACAAAAACGTGGTTTTGCTTGCGCGAGAGATTAAAAATATAAAACCACAAACTCACGGAAAATCGCAGTGAAGCGAGATTTTCGTGGACAAGATAGGGGGATAAAATATGAAATGTCCGTACTGCGGCAGGGAAATGCGCGCGGGATATATACAGGCTCCCGGGCGCCGCGTATTTTTCGGCGAAACGTTGCGGCGCAATGGCTTGTACTTTAGGTTGAGAAAAGGTGACATCGGGATAACCAAATCGGCAATAGCATGGTATAACGAGGCTTCTTTCTGCGAGGACTGCGGGTGCTGCATTACGTTTGTTCCTGAAAAGCAGAATAAAAAGCAAACGGATCAATAGCGCCGCTTTGCCCGATGCGCCCATCAGCATAAAACGAACGGGGCAAAACCATTTTCTTTCGATTGTTGCAAAATTTTTCAAAGTTTTTTCAAAAAGCTATTGAAAAGAACGTAAAAATGGTTTAAAATAGAATTACCAAAACTTACGGAGGTTCCTATGATCCCTAAAGGCACCGGCAAAACCAAAATCATCATCGACGAGGCAAACAGCAAAGTGGCTGGAGCCAAGGGTCACCTGATCTTTATTACGAATACGAAACGCTATATGTACGACCTGCACAGGGATATCCGTGTAATCGATACGAACGACTTTATGGTCGCGGGCGAAGAAGCTCTCATCGGCTTCGTAAAGGGCGTCGTTGCCGCAAACAACGACAACGAGTACCTGTTCATCGACGGCGCCGCGCGCATCGCGGGCAAGGAAATCAAAGATATGGCGGCGTTCTATTACATGCTCGACAAGATTTCCGAGCAGAACGGTCTGACCATCTATGTCACTTGCAGCTGCACGAAAGAAGAACTTCCCGATTTCGTGGCAAAATACCTGTAAAAGCATTTTTCGGATAGGGCGTCTCTCCCCGCTTCTGCGGGGAGTCCGCTCCGTTCTTATTTTATAACCAAATTTTTCATTTGAACGCGCCCGAAAAGGGAGGCGCGCGTTTTCGCGTGTTTTCGTTTTTTTGCGCCGCAGGAGGAGTTATGAAGTTCATCAGTACGCGAGGGGGAGAATGCGTAACAGGGGCGCAGGCGATCGCGCAGGGCATCGCCAAGGACGGCGGGCTGTTCGTGCCCGAAACCTTCCCTTCCGTCTCCGAAAAGGAGATGGAGGAGATGCTCGCCATGAACTACGCGGAGCGCGCCGCCTGCGTGCTCCATAAATTTCTCGACGATTACGACTTCGACGGGCTGAAAGCCGCCTGCGAAAAGGCGTATTCCAAGTTCGACGAAGGGGACGCCGCGCCTCTCGTTAAAATCGACGATTCCCTCTATATGCTCGAACTGTTCCACGGCCCCACCTGCGCGTTCAAGGATCTCGCGCTCACCCTTCTGCCGTATCTTCTGCGCGAGGGGTGCAACCTGTGCGGCATCAAGGAGCAGGTACTCATCCTCGTCGCCACCAGCGGCGACACGGGCAAAGCCGCGCTCGAAGGGTTCAAGGACGCCGAGGGCGTCAAGATCATGGTGTTTTACCCCAGCGACGGCGTTTCCAAAATGCAGAAGTTGCAGATGGCTACGCAGGAAGGCAAAAACGTCAACGTGCTCGCCGTGCGCGGCAACTTCGACGAGTGCCAGTCCGCCGTCAAAAAGATTTTCACGAGCGAGGAATGCAAAGAAGAGCTGAAAAGCAAGGGCGTCGTGCTCTCTTCGGCGAACTCCATCAACTTCGGTCGCCTCGCCCCGCAGATCGCCTACTATTTTTCCGCCTATCTCGACCTCGTATCCTCCGAGCAGATCAAAATGGGGGATCCGGTCGATTTCGCTGTGCCGACGGGCAACTTCGGCAACATTCTGGCGGCATACTACGCAAAGCGCATGGGTCTGCCCGTGGGCAAACTCATCTGCGCGTCTAACAAAAACAACGTTCTGACCGACTTCATCCGCACGGGGAAATACGACAAGCGTCGCGAATTTTTCAAAACGATGTCGCCTTCCATGGACATTCTGATCTCCAGCAACCTCGAGCGGCTGCTGTTCGAACTGTCGGGCAGGGAGCCCAAGCGCATCAAACTGCGCATGGACAAGCTCGCCTCCGAGGGCGTATATGAGATTTACGACGAGGAGCGCGAGGAACTCTCCAAGCTGTTCTGGGCGGACTTCTGCGGCGAGGATGAAACGGTCGAAACGATCTACGAGTTTTTCGAGGAATACCAGTACCCGATGGATACGCACACCGCGTGCGCGATGTACGCCGCCGCCAACTACATGGCGGGGGAGGAGACCAAGGACGGGAATCCGATGGTCGTCGTATCCACGGCAAGCCCGTACAAATTCCCGCAGGACGTCATGTACGCCGTCACGGGCAACGACATCAAGGACAGCTTCAAGGCGATCAAGCACCTGAACATCGCAACGGCGATGAAAGTGCCCGCAAGCCTTTCCAAACTGCGCGACAAGCCCATCCGCTTTAAGGAAACCGCGGATAAGGAAAAGCTGTACGCCGAAGTTCTCAAATTCGTCGATAAAAAGTAAATTTCGGCGAAGCATAAGGAGGCAAAATGCTCTCGAAGCCAAAGTATGGTTGGAGCGATTTTCAACTGGAAGGGACAGCCGTTTACA
>CAJFFD010000135.1 GCA_904373255.1 uncultured Clostridia bacterium
TTCCTGGTTGACCTTCGTCGCCGAAGGGTCGTAGTCCACCGCCACGATGTTCTCGTGTTCGTACATCCGCTTCAACGTGCGCACGGTGCCCTTGCCCGCAATGTGGTTGGGCAGACAGCCGAACGGCTGGGCGCAGACGATGTTGTCGGTACCCGTTTCGGCGAGCGCCGCCATCTCCGCAGGGATCAGCCAGCCCTCGCCCATCTTTACGCCCTGGTTGATGACCTTGTCGGCACAGCGGCGCAGGTGTTCGAAATCGTGCAGCGGCTCGAAGCCGTACTCTTCCGTGATTTTGATGATATTCTTTTGGATATGGTGCAGATATTTGTAAACGAGGTCGAAAACCGGGGTCGCGATGCTCTTTTTGTTGTACAGCTTGGCGTCGTTTACGTTGTTGACGGCACAGTACATCACGAAGTCCATCAGCGCGGGCACGACCGGCTCGCACCCCTCGGAGAGCAGAAACTCCTCCAGATGGGAATTGCCGAGCGGCGAATATTTGACGTAAATTTCGCCGACGATGCCGACCTTGACCTTCTCTTCCTTACTCCGCTCCACCTCGGAAAAACGTTCGAGCAGGGCGCGCGTCACCTTTTTGTACTTGCGGTACCCGCCCTTTGCAAACTTTTCGCCGATATATTTCACGCAGTCGGCGCGCGCCTTGTCGCTTTCCCCTGCCTGCAATTCGTACGGTTTGCTCTGGTTGTACAGCGACATGAGCGTATCCCCGTAAAAGATGGCGTACGCGAGCTTCAAGATGGTTTTGAGGTTCATGGGGAACCCGCTGTCCTTTTCCAGCCCCGAGAAATTGAGGGAGATGACGGGAACCTTGGGGAACTCCGCCTTGAGCGCCTTGCGGATGAGCGGGATATAGTTGGACGCGCGGCAGCCGCCGCCCGACTGGGTGATGAGTACCGCCGTATGCTCGACGTCGTATTTTCCGCTCTTGAGCGCGTCGACGAACTGCCCCGTGACGCACAGCGCGGGGAAACAGGTATCGTTGTGAACGTGTTTGAGCCCCTCGTCGATGACGGCGCGCGAATCGTTGCGCAGAAGTTCGATGTCCCAGCCGTCACGCCGCAGGATGTCGACGATGATGCCGAAATGCACGGGAAGCATGTCCGGCACCAGAATTTTGTGCGTATGTTTCATTTCGGGGGTGAATTTCGGGTAATCGTCGCGGAAGTCCGCCGTTTCGCACCCCTGTACAGACTTTTTATCTTGCATCCTTTTGCCTCTTTTGTTCCTCGATGGCGGCGAGCATGCTGCGCAGACGGATCTTGACGACGCCGAGGTTGTTGATCTCGTCGATCTTGATCTGCGTGTACAGCCTGCCGCGGCTCTCCAGAATGGCGCGCACCTCGTCCGTCGTGATCGCGTCGATGCCGCACCCGAAGGAGACGAGCTGCACGAGGTTGACGTCCTCGTTTTCGGTGACGAACTCCGCCGCGCGGTACAGGCGGGCGTGGTACGTCCACTGGTTGAGAACGTTGACCAACACCTGTTTGCCCTTGTCGAAAACGCTGTCCTCCGACAGCACGGCGATGCCCAGCGAGGTGAGCAGTTTGCCGATGCCGTGGTTGATTTCGGGGTCGATGTGGTACGGCCGCCCCGCCAACACGACGATCGGCCTTCCCTCTTTGCGCGCTTTGGCGAGGATCTTTTCCCCTTCCGCGCGCACGTCGGCATAGTATCTGTTCAGGCGGGCGAACCCTTCGGCGAGCCCCGCCTTTATCTCGCGCGGCTTGACCTTCCAGCGGGCGAGCGCCCTCTGCAATGCGCGCACCGACGACTTTTCGTCGTTCAGATCGAGATACGGCATGACGAAATTTTCGTCGTCCAGCCGTTCGTTGTTCGCCTTTAAAAGTTCGGGATAGTACGCCACGACGGGGCAGTTGTAATGGTTGACCGAATCGTGCTCGTCCAGATTGTAGCTCTCGCAGGGGAAGAAGATGAAATCGACGCCCTTGTCCAAAAGGCTTTCGATGTGCCCGTGCGTGAGCTTGGCGGGGTAACAGACGGTGTCGCTGGCGACGGTGTGCTGCCCCCTGAAATACAGGCGGCGGGAGGATTCCTCGCTCAAAACGACTTCGAAGCCGCACGCCTCGAAAAATCCCGCCCACAGCGGGAGCTGTTCGTAGTAGCCGAGCGCGAGCGGAAGCCCCACCCTGCCCCGCTTTCCTTTGGCGCCGGTCACGCTTTTTAAGATACGT
>CAJFFD010000136.1 GCA_904373255.1 uncultured Clostridia bacterium
TACGGCAACTTTCACGCGCTCAAGGGCATCAACATGGACATCAAGGAAAAGGAGATCACCGCGTTTATCGGGCCTTCCGGCTGCGGCAAATCGACCTTTCTGAAGACGCTCAACCGCATGAACGACCTCATTCCCGACTGCAAGATCACGGGCGAGGTGCTCATCGACGGCATCGATCTGTACGGCGCAGTGGACATCAACGTCCTGCGCAAGCGGGTGGGCATGGTGTTCCAGAAGCCCAATCCCTTCCCCATGAGCGTGTACGACAACATCACCTACGGCCCCAAAACGCACGGCATCCGCAAAAAGGCGCAGCTGGACGAAATTGTCGAGCGCTCCCTGCGGCAGGCTGCCATCTGGGACGAACTCAAAGACCGTTTGAAGAAGTCCGCGCTCGGTCTTTCGGGCGGGCAGCAGCAGCGCCTGTGCATCGCGCGCACCCTCGCCGTCGAGAAAATCGAGGATCTGGCGCAGGAACTCAAAGATAAATATACGATCGTCATCGTCACGCACAACATGCAGCAGGCGGCGCGTATCTCCGATAAAACGGCGTTCTTCCTGCTCGGCGATCTCATCGAATACGGCGAAACGGATCAGATTTTTGACCGCCCGAAGGACAAGCGGACGGAGGACTATATTACCGGGAGGTTCGGTTGATTTTATGGTGAGAAGGCAATTCGACGAACAGCTCGCAGAGCTGAAAGATTTATTGACGAGGATGGGCGAACTCAACTGCGAGGCGATCGGCGACGCAGTTACCGCCCTCGAAACGCAGGATTCGGAACTGGCGCGGCGCACCAAGGGCGTAGAGCGCCTTGTCGACGAAAAGGAACAGCAGATCGAGCGCCTGTGCCTGAAAATTATTCTCAAGCAGCAGCCCGTCGCCAGCGATCTTTTGTTCGTGACCAGCGCGATGAAGATGATCACCGATATGGAACGCATCGCCGACCAGGCGGTGGATATTTCCGAACTGGTCATCAAAATGAGCCGTCTTCCTTACGCCGATGCGGTCAAAGAGATCCCCGAAATGGCGGAGCGCGTGCAGGAGATGGTGCGGAACGCCGCCAAATCCTTTGTCGAGCGCGACGGCGACCTCGCCAAAGCGGTCTGCCGCGCGGACGACGAAGTGGACGATTTGTTTGATGTGATCAAATCCAACCTGACGAAGATCGTGCATAAAAACGTGGACGAAGACGACAACGGCGAACAGGCTTTGGATATGCTCATGGTCGCAAAATATCTCGAAAAGATCGGCGACCACGCTTCGAACATCGCCGAGTGGGTCATTTTTATGATCACGGGCGAGCATAAGAAACTGAACTGATGCGCTCGCAGATTTTGTTTTGAGCTGACAAAACAAAATCTTGCGATAGAAGGGGAAACCCGAACGGCTTTCCCCTCGCGTCGGCATCTTTAAGGGCACACATATTACTATAATGCCGCCGCTTCACCCCTTCCGTAAGCCTTTCGGCAAATTGAGGGAAAAAGGCAAAAACGTGGTTTTGCCTTTTTCGATTTCATTATTAAAATAAACCAAATTCTCACGGAAAATCGCAGTGAGCAAAGCGAGCGAGATTTTCGTGAACAAGGCGGCGGAGCCGAGGAGGAAAGGAGCAATGCACGACAGGGCATTGCGAAAAACCGGCCTCGTGCGTAGCCGCTAAAAGCGCGGTTTTTGCTCTTGCGAGTAGATTATTAAAAATAATAAAACCGCAGATTCACGGAAAATCGCAGCGGAGCAAAGCGAGCGAGATTTTCGTGAACAAAGGCGCAATAAAGGCGCAGCCGATAAAAGCCGCAGGGGAAAAAGGAAAGTTCTTCTTGCGGCTTTGCGCCCGCTTTCACCCGCCCGCAGCGGAAAAGTCATCGGAATTTACACGATTTACAAATTTATTACAATTTTATTACAATTTTTACAATTGTATTATACAACTTTCCCGTACAATGAGAGTATAAGGCAAAAATTGTTCTGGCGGTCGTTGCCCTGCTTGCGGGGCTTGGGGCGTTCCTGTTCGGTTTTAAGGTGTTGTCCGACAATATCGAAAAGCTCGCGACCAACAAGCTGCGCCGCTGGTTCGATAAAACGGGCAAGAGCCGCCTCGCGGGCGTCGGCATCGGCGCGGGCGTTACCGCTATTATTCAGAGTTCGTCGGCGACGACCGTCATGGTCGTCGGATTCGTAAACGTCGGGCTGATGTCGCTGTTTCAGGCGACTACCGTCATCATGGGCGCGAACATCGGCACCACCGTCACCGCCTATTTTTCCGTCATTGCGGACATTCCGTTCATCGAAATCATCACCGTGTTCACCTGCGTGGGCATATTCATGGATATGCTCTGCAAAAAGGACAAGTCCAAGACCATCGGCATGATGCTCGCCGGGTTAGGGCTTGTATTCCTCGGTCTGCAATTCATGGGCATGGCGATGGACGAGTTTGCGCAGCAGCAGGTCGTCAAAGACTTCCTCATCAGCGTAGACAACCGCCTTGTGCTTTTGCTGGCGGGCATCATCATCACGGGCATCGTGCAGTCCTCTTCGGCGGTCACCACCCTCATCGTGCAGATGGTCGGCGCGGGGCTGGTCATCGGCAATCCGTCCAACAGCGGCGTGCTGTTTCTGGTTCTCGGCACGAACATCGGCACCTGCGTAACGGCGCTTCTCTCGTCCATCGGCGCGAACACGAACGCCAAGCGCGCGGCGCTCATTCATTTGATGTTCAACGTGTTCGGCACGGTCATCTTCTCGATATTCCTGCTGTGCTGGCCCGGATTTATGGATGCGACCATCGGCAAGTGGTTCGCAAACGACCCGGGGCTCCAGATCGCGCTCTTCCATACCTTCTTCAATGTGGTGTGCACCTGCCTGTTCCTGCCCTTCGTCAACGTATTCGTGAAGGTCGCCACCAAGCTCATCCGCCCGCGCAAAAAGGGCGAAAAGGAAGCGGCGGATACCGTTTTGTTGGACGAGCGCTTCCTCTCCACGCCGTCGGTCGCGGTGGAGCAGGCGAACAAAGCGGCAACGGTCATGGCGGGGCGCGCGATGGAATCGCTGAAAATCGCGTTTGACGGGTTCGTGACGGAAGACGAATCGGCGAAGGAAAAAGTGGACGAGCTGAACGGGCGCATTTCCGAAATGGAGCGGGCGATCGTGGCGTACCTCATCAAGATCTCCTCGCAGGACGTGTCGCTCACAGACGAAAAGCTCATTTCCGCCATTCATCACTCCACGGGGGACATTCTCCGTATCAGCGAGCTGGCGGACAATATTACAAAATATACGCGCAACTGCCGCCGAGACGGCATCGAATTTTCTGCGGGCGTCAAAAAATCGCTGCAGGACATGTACGCAAAGATCGACGAACTGTATCAAAAAACACTGGACGTATTCGATAAAAAGGATATAACCGCCATCAAAGCGGTCGATCGGGTAGAGGACGACGTGGATGCGGCGCGCAAGGAGATGATTGCCGACCACATCCGCCGCCTGAACGAAGGCAAGTGCAAACCTCAGTCGAGCGGCATTTTCATCAACCTCGTGGGCAACCTCGAGCGTGCGGCCGACCACCTCACCTATGTGGCGCACGCCTTCGACTGACAGAGATTTTTCGGCAACCTCTTGCCCTTTCGTCGTTTTTATGGTATACTTATAGCGGAGTGCGACCCAAGGACGCGCAAAACGGTTTCCGTGCGCGCGGAGGTATAAGGTTTGGAAAAAAGAGTATATTTATTGGAAGACGACAAAAACATCGGCGAACTTGTCAGATGTGCGCTGGAAATGTCGAACATAACCATCGAATGTTATGAAACGATCGCCGACTTTATGGCGGCGGTGGAAAAGCAGCCGCCCGCCGCGGCGATCCTGGATATCATGCTGCCCGACGGCAGCGGGCTGGACGTATTGCCCAAACTCAAACAGAAATACCCGTCGATGGGCGTCATCATGCTCTCGGCGCTGGGGCAGGAG
>CAJFFD010000137.1 GCA_904373255.1 uncultured Clostridia bacterium
AAGCCGCCTGTCCCGCCGCGAATCGCGGGTGTTGAAGGCGCCGCTCTTGTCGTACACGGCGATGTGCATGTTTTTGAGGGTAACCTCCCCCCGCCGCACAAAGCAGAAACTGTCGTTTAAGTTGCAGTTATTCTTGCGGATGGACTTGACTTCGCTCCCCTCGAGCACGATGCCCGCCTCGAACTTATCCTCGATGAAGTACTCGAACCCCGCCGATTTGTTGACCGCGATGACTTTGACCGCCATATTTTACTCCTTTAACAGCGCATAAATGTGGCTGTCAAAAAACTCTCCCCTTTTATAGGTGCTCTTTCGGAGTGTTCCCTCGAGCGCGAAACCGCACTTTTCCAGCACGCGGCAGGAAGCCGCGTTCGGCGCAAAAACCTCCGCCTGAATGCGGCGGACGTCCGTTTCTTCAAATGCTTTTCCGCAGATGCGGCGCACCGCCTCCGTCATGATGCCTTTGCCCCAATAGGCGGGATTCAGCCAATAGCCGAGTTCCGCGCAAAATTTCCGCACGCCAAGCCCGCGCGCCATAAGGCTGATTGACCCGATCGCGCGGTCGTCCGCCACGATTGCGCAAAAATTGTTGCCTTCCAGCCGATTCATAATGAAGGTGCTGTCGATATACTTTTTCGCGTCCTCTTCGGTATACGGAGACGGAAAATCTTCGCCCAGCCACCAATCGATTTTCGCATCGTTCGCACTTTCGGCGAGCGACGGCGCCAGCGAAGGCTCCCATTGCAAAAGTTCGAAATCCATACAAACTCCCTTTCGCCGCACAGCGATATTATAGCACATACTGCGCCGCGCGGGAAAGCGTTTTTTGCCGAATTCCCCCTTTTGCCGCGAATTTACTCCGCAAGCAAAAATTCACAGCGCCGCGTGCCGATGTCGCAGGCGGCAACCTTAATTTTGATTTTATCGCCGATCTTAAAGGAGCGGCGCTCCCCTTTGAGCAGATACCGCTGCTCGACGAACACATAGTCGTCCGCGGGCAGGTTTTCCAGTTTAATCAACCCCTCGACGGTGTTGGCAAGTTCCGCGAACACGCCGAACGACGTGACGCCCGAAACGATTGCCTCGAACTCCTCGCCGAGGTGCGAGCGCATATACCAGACCTTGTACAGCTCGTCGACGGCGCGCTCCGCCTCGTCGGCGCGGCGCTCGGTGTTGGAACTCTCGTTCGCGGCGCGGGCGACGAATGCCGCCATTTGCTCCGCTTCGCCCGCCTGCCCGCCGATCGCGAGCTTGACCAGGCGATGCACTACGAGGTCGGGATAGCGGCGTATCGGCGAGGTGAAGTGGCAGTAACAGCGGGAGGCGAGTCCGAAATGCCCGCCGTTCTCCGCACTGTACTTCGCCTTGGACATGGAGCGGAGCATCACGCGGTTGACCACGCGGAACAGCTCGCTGTCCTCCAGCTTTTCCAGAATTTTGCCGTATTCGCCCGGGCGCACGTTTTCGGGGCGGAAATCCGCCTTGACGCCCAACTCCTGCAAGTACGCCCTGAACCCCGCAGCCTTTTCTTCGCTCGGCTTTTCGTGCACGCGGTACACGCACGGCAGTTCGTAGCCCGCCAGAAATTCCGCCACCGTTTCGTTCGCGAGGATCATAAATTCCTCGATGATACGGTGCGAAATGGTGCGCTCGTATGCCGAAACCTCGATGTTTTCGCCGTCGGCGGTGATCTTCGCCTCGCGCACGTCGAGGTCGATGCTGCCCCGCCTGTCCCGCTTTTGCATGAGAATTTCGGCGAGAGCCTTCATATCCTCCAGCATGGGCACAAGGTGCGCATATTCCCTGCACAGCGCCTCGTCGCCCTCCAGAATGGCTGTAACTTTGCTATACGTCATGCGATTTCGGGAACATATGACCCCTTCCGCGAGTTCGCTTTCGACGGCGTTCCCCTTCTCGTCCACCTTCATCAGACAGGAGAGGGTATAGCGATCCTCCCCTTCATTCAACGAGCAGGCGCCGTTGGAGAGGGATTCGGGGAGCATGGGCAGAACGCGGTCGGGAAAGTACACGCTCGTGCCGCGCGACAGCGCCTCCTTGTCCAGCGCGCCGCCCCGCTTTACATAGTGCGAAACGTCCGCGATATGCACGGAGAGGAAATAATATTTTCCGTCCTTGCTCCTGGAAACGCTCACCGCGTCGTCGAAGTCGCGCGAGTCGTC
>CAJFFD010000138.1 GCA_904373255.1 uncultured Clostridia bacterium
CGTTTCGACGGGTTGGCGCGCCTCGGCGTTGCCGAGCTTGGTCTTGGTCTGCCCCTCGAACTGCACGTTCTTCATCTTGATGGAGAGAATCGCCGTCAGTCCCTCGCGGAAGTCCTCGCCCAAAAGGTTCTGGTCTTTATCCTTGAGCGCGCCCATACTGCGGGCGATGTCGTTCAGACTCTTGGTCAGTCCCGTGCGGAATCCCGTCTCGTGGAAGCCGCCCTCGGGCGTGGGGATGTTGTTGACGAAGGAGAACAGGCTCTCGGTGAAGTCGCTCGTGTGCTGGATGGCGAACTCGATGAGAATGCCGTCCTTCTCCGCCTTGTAGCCGATGGGGTTGTCGTACAGCGGCGACTTGCCCTCGTTGAGGTACATGGCAAAGTCGTGCAGACCGCCGTCGTACTTGTAGTTGACGACGATGGGTTTTTTGTCCTCGGGCACCCGCTCGTCGACGAGGTTGATCTCCAGCCCCTTGTTCAGAAACGCAAGCTCTTTGAGCCGCTTGGAAACGGTGTCGAAGTTGAAATTGACGGTATCGAACACGGCTGCGTCCGGCTTGAAACGGATAAACGTACCCGTCTTTTCCGTCTTTTCCTTGGTGTCGGTCAGATGCTCGTTCGGCACGCCCGACATATATTTTTCCGCCTTTTCGTCGTAGTAGGAATGGAAGGACATTTTGTAGACTGTTTTGCGGTACACTTCCACTTTCAGCCATTCGGAGAGGGCGTTGGTGACGGAAGCGCCCACGCCGTGCAGGCCGCCCGAAAAGGAATAGTTATGTTCGTCGAACTTGCCGCCCGCGTGCAGCTGGGTAAAGACGACCTCCACGCCCGAAACGCCCGTTTTGGGGTGGATGTCGGTGGGGATGCCGCGGCCGTTGTCCTCGACGGACGCGCTGCCGTCCTTGTAGAGCTTGACCTCGATGCGCGTCGCGTAGCCGTTCGACGCCTCGTCGATCGCGTTGTCGACGATTTCCCAAAGGATGTGGTGCAGACCCTTGACGCCCGTCGAGCCGATGTACATGCCCGGGCGCAAACGAACTGCGTCCAACCCTTCGAGGATCTTTATATCCTCCGCGCTGTACGATTTTGCCATTGATTTTCCTCCGTATCCGCCGCGCCCGCGCGCCCTCGCCGTCGCGGCAATAAAAAATATGCCGTTTCCCTGCGAAAATTTCCTGAACGCGCGCCGCAAACGCGGCTTTTTTCAATCGGGCAAGTCACTGCCCGATTTTACAATGATTCCGTAAATATTATACCATATCTTGCGGTTTTTTTCAAATAAAATCGGCAAAATCCTACAATTTACGCACATTTTTGCCCCTGTTCTCCCCGCCCTTCCGTACAAACGGCACTCTGATTGTCTGTATGTAAAGGATTGCCCTTTCTCTCCTTGCGCACACACGCCCGACGAACCTTCCTGCTCCGCAACACGCAAAAGCGGCGCGGGCAAAAAGCCCGCGCCGCCTCTTTTTCTTTGCGCTTAAAAATTCTATTGTTACATTTCGATGTACGCGTCGCGCTCGGCGCCTACAGATACGTAGCGCACCTTGCACTCGCACGCTTTTTCGATGTAGCGGATATAGTCGAGCGCCTCTTTGGGCAAGTCCTCTTTTTTGCGGCATTTGGAAATGTCGCAGTTCCAGCCCTTGATTTTTTCGAACACGGGCTTGCAGTCGTCCAGCACGTCGGTGAACGGGAACTCGGTCAGCTTTTTGCCGTCCAGCTCGTAGGCGACGCACACCTCCAGCTCCTCGTGCCCCGAAAGAACGTCGAGCTTGGTGAGCGCGATTTCGTCCGCGCCCTGGCAGCGGATGCCGTACTTGGAGGCGACCACGTCGAAGGGCCCTACCCTCCTCGGTCTGCCCGTCGCCGCGCCGTACTCGCCGCCCGCCTTGCGCAGTTTTTCCGCCTTTTCGCCGAAGTATTCCGCCGTGAACGGGCCCTCGCCCACGCAGGTTGAATACGCCTTCATGATGCCGATCGTCTTATCCAGCTTCAGGTTCGGAACGCCCGCGCCGATGGGGCCGTATGCCGCGATGTTGTTGGAAGAACTCGTGTACGGATAAATACCGTAATCGAGGTCGCGCAATGCGCCCAGCTGCGCCTCGAGCATGATCTTTTTGCCCGCC
>CAJFFD010000139.1 GCA_904373255.1 uncultured Clostridia bacterium
CACGATGCCGATGAGGCAGAGCGCGCCCGTAAATCCCAATCCCATCGAAACGCCGTCGAGCATGGAATACAGCGGGCGGTTGCAGGAGGCGAAGCTCTCCGCGCGCGCCAGAATGATGCAGTTGACGACGATGAGGGCGATGAACGCCTGCATGGTCGAGTACAGATCGGGCAGGAAGCGGCGCATGACCATCTGCACGATGATGACGAAGGTGGAGATGATGACGATGTAGCACGGGATGCGCACCTTATCGGGAATGATATTGCGCAAAAGGCTGACAAAGAGGTTGGAGAAGATGAGCACGAAGGTCGTTGCCAACCCCATGGCGAACGCCTGAAAGAGGGTCGTCGTCATGGCGATGGTCGGGCAGGTGCCCAAGACCAGCACGAAGGTGGGGTTGTTTTTGATGAGCCCGCCGAGAACGGTCTCTTTTATTTTCCGTTTATCCATTATTCTCCCCTCCCGCGACATTCGTATTGTAGTACTGCACGACGGCATCGACGGCGTCCTTGACAGCATTGGAAGTATATGTCGCCCCCGTCACGATATCCCCGCCCAACTGAGGATCTAATTCCGCCAAGTCAACGCCATAAAAACGCTCAAAAAAACCTACATCCGTCAGATTTTTAACATATTCGTCGTTATTTTCCCCGACAACAATTTTATAAATTTGACTATCCCGAATATAGACGAAAAGCTGAAACTCACCACCGCGTTTGCTAATCGCACTCGATAGAAAAGCATGGATTCCATCTGTTTCGGATACGGCGTAATAAATTACAGTACCCGACCCACTCTCCGTCTTTTCATCCAAAATCATTGTAAATTCGCCAGTTGCACCGCTGTCCTCGCGAAACCCGTCCAACGTCGACTGCAGCGGGTCGACATAGGTGAGGATGTTGAACGCGCCGAGCAGCAGGCCGCTGCACAGGGCGATGACCGCAAGCACCAGCACCCCTTTCAGCAGGGGAATCACTTTCGCTCTATCCATTGTTCACCTCCGCAAGCGCATCGAAGCATTTGCCGATCATACCGCGCACGGAAACGGTCGTAATCGTCGCGCCCGTGTCGGTATCCGCCTTGATCTGTTCGTCCGTGAGCCCGGCTATCTCTTCCGCCGTTTTGCCGAGGAATACATCGCGGTCGACGCTGTAACCCATTGTACTCTCGCGAATGGTCGCGATATATATTACTTCGCCCGTCTCCGCGTCGATGGTGACGGCATACTCGAGCTGCTGGATATATTCGTACTGCCCCGGCACGGACAAATCCGCCTCGCCCCGCACCGTAAAGCGGTACAGGCTGCCGTTTTTCTCCGCGCGGAGAATATCCCCTTCCGCATACGGGAGAGCCTCGTAGTCGGTCAATTCATAATGATATGCGGTGAAGCACTCGATGACCATATCTTTGAGTTTGAGATTCGTGCGCGTCGCGCTCGTCTCCGCATCCGTACCCTTCCAGTCGGTGCGCGCGACAATTTGCTCGTAGGTTTGCCCGACGAAATAGGAAAGTTCCGCCTTATATTCCTTCGTACTCTGCGTGACGGGAACGATCTCCGTTACACGCTCGCCCGCGCCGTCCAGCTTGACGACGAATTCGAGCTGCTGGAAATACTCGTACTTCCCCGGCACGGACAAGTCCGCCTCGCCCTGCACGTTAAATTCGTAGCCTCCGCCGAAGTTGCGCCGCACGTCCTGAATATAGGTGTAGGTACCCGCGTACAGACTGACTTCGGTATAGTTGACGAGGGGAACCGCGACGGCGAGCGCCAGAACGAGCACGAGGGAAACGCCGCGCATCCCCCACTTCATCACCTGCGGGTACGGCTTGCCCGCCTTCGTCGTCTGGCCGAAGCGCACGGGCAGGAGGAATTTATCCATAATCGGCACGAGCAGGTTCATGATCAGAATCGCCAGCGAGGTGCCCTCGGGATAGGTGCCGAAGCGGCGGATGAGCACCGTGATAACGCCCAGCCCGACCGCATACAGGATGCGGTTGTACCTCCACTTCGGCGAGGTGGCATAGTCGGTCGCCATGAACACCGCGCCGAAGAGCATTCCGCCCGAGAGAAGCTGCAATAAAATTTCGGAAGCGCTGCCGTAGCAGGCGAGCACCATGACCGCCGCCGCAGGTTTCGCCGATGCAGCCGCCGACGTAGCCGAACAGCAGCTGCAGAACATAACCCCAGTAATCGCGCACGCCCCAAAATTCGCCCGCCAAAGCCGCCGTGCCGCCGCCCAGATAGGTCGGTGCGGTAACGGCATCCGTCGAGAGAAGGTTTCCCGAAATGTCCGCGCCGATGTACTGCGTCATGAGCGAACTGTACGCGAGCAGGAGAAAGACGCGCGCCGTCGCCGCGGGGTTGGCAAAATTCTTGCCCAGACCCCCGAAGAGCATCTTGACGACGATGATCGCAAACACGCCGCCGATGACGGGGATGTACCACGGCGCGCGGGGCGGAAGGTTCAGCCCCAGGATAAGCCCCGTGACCAGAGCCGACAAATCGAACGTGAGCGGCTTTTTGCGGATCAGATTATAAATCTGTTCGCCGACGAAGCAGGTCGCCGCGCAGATGACGACGAGCAGGAGCGAATACAGCCCGAAGAACACCACGCCGCACACCAGGCAGGGCAAGAGCGCGATGAGTACGTCGAGCATGATCTTGCGGGTGTTGGAGGAATCGAGCCGGTGCGGCGCCGCCGCGACCTTGTAGTTGGATATTTCAGCCATTTATACGTTCCTCTCCCGGATGATCTTTTTTGCCAGTTTGACGCTCTGTGCCAAAAACCGCTTGGCGGGGCAGACGTACGAACAGCAGCCGCAGCCGATGCACGAGGGCGCGCCGTACCGCTTCGCCTCCGCATAGTCCTTGCGGAAGAGCGCGTCCTCGATGAAGGTGGGCGAAAGCCCCATCGGGCAAGCCTGGATGCACCTGCCGCAGCCGATGCACACCGACGCGACCTTGCTCTCGCACTCGCCCGCGTCCAGAAACAACAGCGAAGAACTCGTTTTCGTGGTGCAGACCTTTAAGGAAAAGACGGGTTCGCCCATCATCGGCCCGCCCGATACGATGCGCGCGCAGTTTTCGTCCGCCTCGCA
>CAJFFD010000140.1 GCA_904373255.1 uncultured Clostridia bacterium
AGAAACACGTTTGCGGGCAGTTTGTTTTGCAGAAGGCGGCACACGGCGGTCTTTCCCGCGCCCATCGTGCCGTTGATGAAAATAAGCCTTGTCATAAATCCAGTATACCACGCCCGCCGCGCAAAGGCAAGCGGAAACGCGCGGGCGGTGCAGGGGAAGGCATTGCGTTGGCGCGCTCTGCGAGGCGGAGGGGCGGCGCGCTAAAAGGAAAGGCGGGGCAAACGTGCGGCTGACCGCGGGGCGGCGGGCAAATACAACCTGACAGGCACCAGGCGCAACGGCGATTCAAAAGACATTTTTTCCGCCTGCCGCATAGTATGTACTGAATTTTCTTTTGCAAGGAGGCGCAGGGTGGGTTACAAGGTCATATCTCCCGAAACGGTCATAATCGATGCGGGCGCAAGTATCGGCGAGGGCGCAACGATTTATCCCAACAACTATATCGGGGCGGGCAGCGCCGTCGGCGAAGGCGCGGTGCTGTACCCCAACAACATCGTCGAAAATTCGTACATAGGCGCGGGGGCGCAGGTCACGGCGAGCGTCCTGCGCGGCGCGCGTGTAGGGGAGGGCGCGCAGGTCGGCCCGTTCGCCAACCTTCGGCAGGGCGCAATCGTTGGCGAAAACTGCCGCATCGGCGACTTTGTGGAGCTGAAAAACTGCGTCGTCGGCAAAAACACGAAGATCAGCCACCTCGCGTATGTGGGCGACGCGGAGATCGGGGAGGACTGCAACATCGGCTGCGGGGTCGTGTTCTGCAACTACGACGGCGAAAAAAAGAGCCGCACGCGGGTGGAAAATGGTTGCTTCATCGGCAGCAACGCCAACCTCGTGGCTCCGCTCACCGTGGGCGAGGGCAGCTATGTGGCGGCGGGCACCACTGTCACCGAAAACGTGCCCGCCCGCTCCTTCGTCATCGGCAGGGCGCGGCAGGAATTGAACGAAAAGCTCGCCGCAAAATACGTCGGGAGGAACGAGCGATGAGCGCGCACTTCGGTACGGACGGCATCCGCGGCGTGGCGGGCTCGGAACTTACGGCGCGCACCGCCTTTTCCCTCGGCAACGCCCTCTGCCGCCTGAAGTCCCGCCCGCTCGTGGTGCTGGGGCGGGATACCCGCGTGTCGTCGGATATGCTCGCGCTTTCGCTTGCGGCGGGCGTCGCGGCGGGAGGCGGGGAGGTGTTGGACGGCGGCGTTCTGCCCACAGCCGCCGTCGCCTATTTCGTGCGCAAGGAAGGGGCGGATTTCGGCGCCGTCGTCAGCGCGTCGCACAACCCGCCCGAGTTCAACGGGCTGAAAGTGTTCGGCGCGGACGGCTGCAAACTCTCCGAAAGACAGGAGGAGCGCGCCGAGCGCTGCTTCGACGAATACGCCTTCGCCCCGCCCCTCGCCTGCGGGCATTGCCGCCCCCTCGCGCGGCGGGCAGACTACGCCGATTTTCTCCTGTCCTGCGCCGAAGCGCCCCTTGTTGGCAAAAAGTTCGTGCTCGACTGCGCCAACGGCGCGGCGGGCGCGTTCGCGCCGCGCGTGTTCCGCCGTTTGGGCGCGGAGGTGATCGCCCTGCACTGCGGGCGGAGCGGGAAGGACGTCAATGAAAAATGCGGCGCCCTCCACCCCGAAAGCATGCGCCGCGCCGTGCGCGAAGCGGGGGCGGACGCTGGCTTTTGCTACGACGGCGACGCCGACCGCCTCATCGCCGCCGACGAGAACGGGGAACCCGTGGACGGGGATAAAATTCTGTGCATCTTCGCCAAGGAATTAAAATCGCGCGGCAGGCTTCCGCATAACCTCGCGGTGGGCACGGCGCACACCAACACGGGCGCGGAACGCGAGCTTGCGGCGCACGGCATAACCCTTTACCGCACCGACGTGGGGGATAAATACGTCGCCGCGCACATGCGCAGGAGCGGCGCGGCGGTGGGCGGGGAACAGTCGGGGCACATCATCCTAGCCGGCTATTCCACCACGGGCGACGGAATCCTTTCCTCCGTCAAGCTCGCCGAGCTTTTGTCGCAGAATAAGCTGTCCGTTCTCGCAAAAATGCGCCTTTTGCCGCAGTACAACGTCAGCGTGAAGGTCAAGGACAAGGTGCGCGTTCTCGGCAACGAGGGGGTGCAG
>CAJFFD010000141.1 GCA_904373255.1 uncultured Clostridia bacterium
CGGGGTGACCGTCCCCTTTAGGTTAATTCTGCTTGCAATTTTAGTAATGATATGATATTATATTACCAACAAAGTAATATGTCGGCAAGGGCGAACATCCAGAATCCGAGAAAGTAATTTATAAGCAATATCGTGTAGCCTGAAGAAAGGGAATTGCCGCAATGCGGCAGTTCCCTTTGCAAATATGGGCATGCCGCTCCGCCGAATGCGTGCCGTGCGGTTTCTGACCCGAATTAAAATTTATAAGGGAGGCAGAGATGGGATTTTTTGATAACCTGAAAAAGGGGATTTCCGAGCTTTGGGACAAGGCGAAGGAGGATGCTGCAGACCGCGCCAAAGAGGCGGCGGAAGAGAAGGTGCAGGAACTCGCCGAAGATGCTGCAGACCGCGTGAAGGAGGCAGCCGAAGAGCGCAAAAAGAAGAAAGAGGAGGCGCAAGCCGCCGAGCAGAAGGCGAAGGAAGCCGAGCAAAAGGCAAAGGAGGAGGCACGCGTCTGTTCCAAATGCGGGCGCAAGGCGGAACCGAACGTCAAATTCTGCCCCGAATGCGGCGGCAAGATCGTCGAAAAGTACCGCGTCTGCTCCAAATGCGGTCGCAGGGCGGAAGGGGACGAAAAGTTCTGTACCGAGTGCGGCGGCGAAATTGCGGAGAAGGTGCAGGAATGACCCGATCCGCCGTTTGGAGCGTTCCCGCTCCGGGTCGGTTCGCCTGAACCGCGGCGCATTCCTCATGTCCCCGCAAACATTCCTATCGGAGGTACATATCCATGAAAGTTTTGCTTGTCAACGGCAGTCCGCGCGCGCACGGCTGCACCTATACCGCCCTCTGCGAGGTCGCCAAAGCGCTGGAAGAAGAGGGCATCGAAACGGAAATTTTCCAAACGGGTACAAAGCCCGTACAGGACTGCATTGCCTGCCGCAAGTGCAGGGAAACGGGCAAATGCGTCTTTAACGACGCGGCGAGCGAGCTCGCCGAAAAGGCGAAAACGGCCGACGGCTTCGTGTTCGGCTCGCCCGTGTACTACGCACACCCCGCGGGGCAGGTTCTGTCCCTTCTCGACCGCGCCTTCTGTGCGGGCGGGGCGGCGTTCGCCGGCAAGCCGGGCGCGGCGATCGTATCGGCGCGCAGGGGCGGCACCGCGGCGTCCTTCGACGTGCTGAACAAATACTTCACCATATGCCGGATGCCCGTCGTTTCGTCCACCTATTGGAACATGGTCTACGGCGCCACGCCCGAAGAAGTCAAACAGGATTTGGAGGGAATGCAGACGATGCGCAACCTCGGCAGGAACATGGCGTATCTCATCAAGTGCATCGACGCGGGCAAAAAGGCGGGCATTCAGCCCCCCGCAGCCGAGTCGCAGTTCCGCACCAACTTCATCCGCTGAAAAGCGCCGCTGGAAACAGATCCGGGCGCACACAAATTAAAAAGAGGAGCAGCCTTGCAGAGCCGCCGAACCGCAGAGTTTCGGCAGCCGCAGGCGGCTCCTTTTTCATGCAAAAATTTAAAAATTTTTTTAGAAATTTATCTCCAAACCGTTGACAATGCAGAGAGGCAGTGCTATAATATTAGCAGAAAAACAAAGAGAGTGCTAACACTTTTATATAATGATTGCTAACAATTAAAACGTGTAAGTGCTAACATCCGATAAGGAGATGATATTTATGAAAAATGAACTCAGCAGAAGGAACGCTTATAACGATTTTGACTTCTTCGACGAAGCCATGCACGACTTTTTCCCCGCATTCTACGGCGGCAAGAACCATGGGCATAAATACATGCGCACGGACATCAAGGAGACGGACGACGCGTATGTGATGGAAGTGGAGATGCCGGGGCTTGACAAAAAGGATATCGGCATCGAACTGAAGGACGGGTATCTGAACATTTCCGTCAACAAGAGCGAAAAGGAAGAGGGCGGCAAGAAGGACAATTATATCCACCGCGAGCGCAGCTATTCCTGCCAGCGCAGCTACTACGTCGGCGATGTCAGAAAGGAGGACATCAAGGCGAAGTATGAAAACGGCATGCTGAACGTGACCATTCCGAAGGAAGCGCCGAAGCAGGAAAACCAGCACTTTATCGAAATCGAATAACGG
>CAJFFD010000142.1 GCA_904373255.1 uncultured Clostridia bacterium
CGAGCGTGTACTTGATCATAGATGTGTTTCTCCCATGGTTTGTTGCCTTCATTCTAACACACGCGCCCGCAATAGTCAACGGACGGCGCGCAAAAATGCGTGGATTTTTTGCAATTTTTTTGCATTTTTTGAGCGAAACGATAACTTATTTTCACGAAATGAAGAAATAACGAAGGCGGCGCCCTCGCTTTAAACGGGGCGCCGCCGCAACGATTATAAAAGGCTGCCGAATTTCCGCACATACAGGCGCTTGGCGAGCGTCGTCAAAGCGACGTACCCGACCACGATCGCCGCGAGAAACGCAAAATATAATGCGGGCAGCGGAACCAGCCCGAACGCCGCCCCGACGGGCGTATACGGAATTGCCGCCAAGAGCGCAATGCCTCCGAGCGTGAACACGTATACAGGCAGTGACGCGTGGCTACGCGCGGACGGAAATCTTTTGCCGCGCAGCATATGCAGAACGAGCGACTGGGTGAAAATCGATTCGACGAACCAGCCCGTCTGAAAGAGCGCCGCGAACTGCGCCTGCGCAGCGGCGTCGGCGGCGGCAAACGGCGCGCCGACGGCGGCGGGGCACAGGACAAAATACAGCAACAGATAGGCGATTATATCGAACAGCGAGCTGACCGGCCCGAAGCAGAACATAAACCGCAGGATCGAGCGCGACTCCCACACGGCGGGGCGGGAAAGGCTCTCCCCTTCCACGTTGTCCCACGGGAGGGAGGTACAGGAAACGTCATACACCAGGTTGAGCAGGATGATCTGCACCGAAAGCATGGGCAAAAACGGAAGGAAGGCGCTCGCAATAAGGACGGAGAGCATATTGCCGAAATTGGAGGAGGCGGTGATCTTGATATATTTCATCATGTTTGCGTACGTCTTCCGCCCCTCGACGACGCCGTCTGCGACGACGGTCAGATCCTTTTCGAGCAGGATCACGCCCGCCGATTCCTTGGCGATGTCCACCGCCGTATCCACGGAGATGCCCACGTCTGCCGCGCGCATGGCGGGCGCATCGTTGATGCCGTCGCCCATGAAACCGACGACGTGCCCCGCTTCGCGCAATACCCGCACGACACGCTCCTTCTGCGCAGGAGAGAGCTTGGCGAACACGGTCGCCCTCTCCGCCGCCGCGGCGAGCTGCTCGTCGTTCAGGTTTTCGAGGTCGGAGCCAAGCAGGATATGTTCGCCCGCCAGCCCCACCTTGCGGCAGATGCAGGCGGTGACCTTTTCGTTGTCGCCCGTCAGAATTTTGACGGAAATACCCAGCTCGTGCAAACGTGCCACCGCGTCCGCCGTCGTCTCCTTGGGCGGGTCGAGAAAAGCGAGATAGCCGATGAGCACCATTTCCGCCTCGTCCGCCGCGCTCACCTCGGCGCCCTCCGCGAGCCGCTTCTGCGCGATCGCGAGCACGCGCATGCCCTGCTCGTTCAGCGCGGACGCGCGCGCAAGCACGCCCCGCTTCAATTCGCCCGTGAGAGGTCGTACCTCGCCGCCCACCTCCGCGAAGGCGGACACGGCGAGCATCTCCTCCACCGCGCCCTTGGTGATGAGGAGGGTCTTCCCCTTCCCGTTCGTCACCGCGACGCTCATGCGGCGGCGCTCGAAATCGAAGGGTATTTCGTCCGTCTTTCGGTATTTCGTGAGGTCTTCCTCGGTGATTTCGCCGTTCGCGCGCAGTTCGTGCGTGCGCTCGATGACGGCGACGTCCATCAGATTTTTCAGTCCCGTCTGGTAGTTGCTGTTGAGGAAGGCGCGGCAGAGAACGCGCGCGTCCTCCTCTCCCTCCACGTTCAGGTGCATTTCGAGCACGACTTTATCCTGCGTTAAAGTTCCCGTCTTGTCCGTGCAGAGGATGTCCATCGCGCCGAGATTTTGGATGGAATTGATGTCCTTGACGACAACCTTCCTTTTCGACAGCGCGACCGAGCCCTTCGCAAGGCACGCCGTGACGATCATCGGGAGCATCTCGGGCGTGAGTCCGACGGCGATGCTGACCGCGAACAGGGCGGCGCCGAGCCATTCCCCCTTCGTAAAGCCGTTGATGAGGAATACGACGGGAACCATCGCAAGCATGAAGCCGATGAGGAT
>CAJFFD010000143.1 GCA_904373255.1 uncultured Clostridia bacterium
TTCCTCCGCGGTGATGACGGAGATGTCGGCGGAAATTAAAATTTCCTCCAATTCGTCGTAGAAATCGTCGCCCAGATCTTTTGTAAAGAGGGCGGAGAGCTTGGAGGAAATATTGTCCTTCGTTTTTTTGAGTGCACCGATGATTTTACCGAACAGACCCATTGAAAACACCTCAACAAAAAATAAAAACAAAATTTTATAATAAAATTGCATTGAAATCCGCTCGCGCTCCGCACTCGCGTATTCTCACTGCAATTTTATTATAAACGCAAAGCGGCGCCGCGCAAAGCCTGCCTGCCAACCGTTTTTGCCTCTTTTTGCGTATACGTTCCCCATTTTCCGATACCAGCATACCACACTTTTGTATGCAAAACAATTGTGGATGACAACTTATCGCAAAAGCAAAAACCACGCTTTTTGCTTTTGCACTCGATTTGCCGTTAGGCTTACGGAAGGGGTGAATGTCCGCGATTTTATAATATGTGTGCCACTATATATCGCGGACAGAGGGGAAAGCCGCTCGGGTTTCCCCTACAATCACGGAAAATCGCAGGCGACAGCTCGCCGAGATTTTCGTGAACACTTTACGCCACCGTATCCCCGCCCCAGCCGGCTCTCCACCTCGGAGAGTTTGACGGAGACGATTTTGGAAACGCCCTTTTCCTCCATGGTGACGCCGAAGAGGCTGTCTGCCTTTTCCATCGTAGGCTTGCGGTGGGTGATGACGATGAACTGCGTTTCCTTGGCAAACTTCTTTAAGAACTGCGCGAATTTATCGACGTTCGCTTCGTCCAATGCCGCCTCGATTTCGTCGAGCACGCAGAAGGGCATGGGGCGCAGCATTAAGATGGCGAACAGAATCGCGATCGCTGTGAGAGCGCGCTCGCCGCCCGAAAGGAGCGAAATTTTCGTGAGCTTTTTGCCCGGGGGACAAGCCACGATCTCCACGCCCGCGGCGAGCGGGTCTTCGCAGTCGGTGTAGTCCATTTGCAGTTCCGCCCTGCCGCCGCCGAACAGTTCCTTGAACAGCTTTTTGAAGTTTTCGTTGATCTGGTTGAACCCTTCGTCGAACTGCTTCTGCATTTCGCCTTTCAGCTCTTCCAAAGCGGCGGTCGTATCGTCGATGCCCTTCTGCACGTCGTCGCGCTGGGCGGTCATCTCCTGATACTGCGTGTTGAGCGTTTCGTACTCCTCGAGCGCGTTGTGGTTGATGGCGCCGAGGGAGTTGATCTCCCGCTTCAAGCGGTTGACCGCCGTCTGCCCCTCCTTCGGGTCGAAGGAATCGTCTTTATATTGCTGGCAGCTCTCGTACGTTTCCTGATACTCCTCGTCGATGCGCGCCTGCAGGTTTTCCAGCTCCGAATCGATTTTCGTCAACTCGATCTCCTGCGCGTGGCGGCGCTCGGAGAGATTTTCGATACGCTCGTTGAGGGCGCGCGTCTGCGCCATTACGTTTTCCAGTTCCGCGTTCAGCGTTTCCTTGGCGCGCGTTTCCTCGTCCTTCTTTTCGCGCAGGGCGTTCAGCTCCTGCAGCTGCTCGGGCGTGAGCGCCGCCTTTTCCGCCATGTCCTCCAAATCGGTGATGGTGGCGGCGATGTTGCCGATGTTCTTCTTTGCGTCGGCGATGCGCGCCTTCAAGTCCTCCCGCTCCTTTTCGAGGCGGGTGACGTTCGCCTTATCCGCCTCCGCCGCGGCGCGGTACTGCGCGATGTACACCTGCAGAACGTTCATGCGGAGGTTGCGCTCGCCCAAGTCGGACTTGACCTTGTCGTACTCCCCTTTGCGGCGGTCGGATTCGCCCTGCGCGTCGCTCTTCATGCGGTTGATCTTTTCCTCGCCCTCGGAGGAAGCGGAATAGTCGCTGTCGATGTCCTTCATGCGCTCGTACAGCAGGGCGAGCGTCGCTTCCTGCGTCTTTAAGTCCTTTTCGTCCTCGGCGAGTTTTTCTTCGAGCGTCGTTTTCTTTTCGGCGAGCGCGGCGATTTTGGCGCGGGCCTCCTGGAAGCTTTCGCGCAGCTGCTCGAGTTCCGCCGCAACCTTCTGCTTTTTCTCCTCGCAGGCGGCGCGCTTTTCGGCGAACGCCTTCGCTTCCTTTTCCGCCGCGGCGATATCCGTCTGCGCCTGCTCGATGCGGCGCTCGTTGGCGAGGAAGTTGCTGCCGCCCTCGCGGCGCGAGCCGCCCGTCATGGAGCCGCTCGTGGAAATGACGTCGCCGTCCAGCGTTACGATGCGGAAGGCGTGCGGATATTTCTTCGCGATGTCCGTGGCGTTGGCGATGTTGTCGGCAATCAGCGTGTTGCCGATGAGATTATAGATGACGTTGTCGTAATATTTGTCGTAGCGGACAAGCTCGTTGGCGAGACCGACGGCGCCCTTTTCCTTTAAGGCGCGGCGGGTGTAGTCCGTTTCATAGTGCGGCTTTAACGACTTGACGGGCAGGAAGGTGATCTGTCCGCCCTTGGTGCGCTTTAAGTATTCGATTAAGTAGCGCGCGTCGTCGCTGGTCGCCGTGACGATGTTCTGCATGGCGCCGCCGAACGCCGTTTCGATGGCGACTTCGTACTTTTCGTCCGTTTT
>CAJFFD010000144.1 GCA_904373255.1 uncultured Clostridia bacterium
GCGCCCTCGTCGGCAAAGCAGTACTTGCAGCGCAGGTTGCAGTCGTGGCAGATGTGCAGGCACAGCGCCTTGACCTCGTTGGATTTGACGGGGTACGCCCTGACCTCCTCCGCGAACAGAAGCCCCTGCGCCTGCAATTCGGCGAGGTCTGCCTCGTACTCTTTGCGTTCCTCGGGGGTGATGGCGGAGGTATCCACCTTTTCCCCCAGCGTTTCGCGCAGGATGAGCGCGCACTTTTCGTCGCACTCGTGCAGCGACGAACTGCCCGTATCGAATATGTAATAGTTGTCTTTGAAATTGAAAACGTGAACCATAGAAAAAAACCTCGCTCGGCGAAAGCTTTTTGAAAGAGACAAAAATCTTTCGTCCGATTTGAGGGCGACACCGCCGTTCAAACGCCTTTAGCGTTTTCTGCGAGAGCAGGCTGCGCGCGTTGCTTGCCGCCAAGCCCTCGTACACTTGTTGCTCCTCTTCCCCGAAAATCTCACACCGCTTCGCGCGTTGCGATTTTCGGGGGCCCCGTTATTTTTTAGGGCTCTCATTTTTTATGGGCAAAAATTCACCCTCTTCCCAAAAGCCGTATGTATGCGGCTATTTGGGGGCGCTTACCAAAAGACGTGGCTTTTGCCCGCGCATAAATTTATTATAGTAATTCTGCCGGCTTCCCCGAGCGAAAATTTAAGGAGCAGAAACTCTGCTCCTTAAACAAATTGTCGATAACTCAGTTATTCTTTTCGGGGTTGTTTTCCCTCGAAATGCGC
This sequence comes from uncultured Clostridia bacterium, assembly GCA_904373255.1. Taxonomy (GTDB): domain Bacteria; phylum Bacillota; class Clostridia; order Christensenellales; family Borkfalkiaceae; genus Borkfalkia. Next base: position 762 of record CAJFFD010000144.1, read on the forward strand.
TCGCAGGACTGGTTGCCGACCGTGCAGCTGGTTTTGCAGGCGGACTGGCAGGTGCTTCTGCATTCGCCGCAGCCCGTGATCTTATTCATGGTACTTTCTCCTCGCTTGTCATTTTTATTTCCCCTAAATTATAATATACCGCGGGGAAAATTGCAAGCGTTTTTGCAAAATATCGCCAAATCGGCGCATTTTTCGCTAAATTTTACCGCCCGCTCCGCACGAGGGAACGGATAGCGCCGCTGATGCCGCCCGCGAGGGCGCCGAACAGAAAGTCGAGCACGGTACCCCAGCCGAAGGAGATCGCCCCCGCGATTGCCGCAAATATAAAATAGGTGACGATCGCCGCGCCAAGGCCGCAGAGCGCGCCTTTGAGCGCCGTTTTGCCCGGCTTCAGGCAGAAAAAACAACCCAAAAAGATGGCGAGTACCTTGATGACCTGGTTCACGGGCACGATGACCGACGAGCCGATGGAAAACAACTTGATGAAAAGGGCGAAAATAAGCACCATCGCCAGCGTGCATACCGCCGCGAGCGCGATGCCCTTGCCCACTTCCGCCGCCGCGCGGCCCCCTTCGCTCTGCATACAAAAAAACCTCCGCAAGAAATCTATCCTATCTCTATGCGGAGGTCTGTCCGTTTATTCCGTTTTGCAGGCGGTTACTTGTTTTCGCCCTCGTCCTTCTTATCCTCGGCGGGCGCATCTTCCGTTTTCGCCTCTTCAAAAGGCTCGGCGGGAGTTTCGGCAGGTTCTGCGGGAGCTTCGGCGGGCGCTTCTTCCTTCTCCTTCTTTTCAGCCGCGGGTTCGGGCTTGGCGTCCGTCTGGTAGATCGCCTGTTTGTCGAACTTCATGTAGCTGTAATTGCCCTCGCTGTCGCCCGTTTTCAGAACGAACGTGCCCTCCGCATCATCCACTTCGACCACTTCGCCGACGACGCCGCCGATGGTCTTGACTTTGCTGCCGGGGCGAACGGCGTTAACGGTGTCGTTGAACGCCTTCTGCTTTTTTCTCTGCGAGATAAACGACCACACGAAGAACGCGACGAGCAACAGTACGATAATGATGATGGGAATATAGCTCGTCCAGGGAGTGGTGGTATCTCCTTCCGCCAAAAGATTGAACAACATATCAGAATACTCCTTATTTTTCTTGTTTTGCGATTGACAATATAATACCCGTTTTGCCGCGTTTTGGCAACTGTTTTATTGCCCTTTGCGGAGAAAAACTTACATGCGGCCGCAATTTTCGCGGTTTCGACACAATCCGGCGCTATTCGCGCCCGTACTTTGCGTAGAACTCCTCGCGGAACTCCTTTAGTCCGCCCTCCAGAATAGCTTGCCGCAATCCTTTCATCAATCTGTTCAGGAAGGTGATGTTGTGCAGCGACAGGAGCATAGACGAGAGCATCTCGCCCGCGTTCACGAGGTGGCGCAGGTACGCCTTGGTATAATTCTTGCAGCAGTAGCAGTCGCACTCCTCGTCGAGCGGGGTGAAGTCCTCCTTGTACACGGCGTTGCGCACGACAACCTTGCCGCGCGAGGTGAGCGCCGTGCCGTTGCGCGCGACGCGGGTGGCGAGCACGCAGTCGAACATGTCGATGCCGCGCATCACCCCCTCGATGAGGCAGTCGGGGCTGCCCACGCCCATCAGGTAGCGGGGAACGTTCGTCGGCAGAACGGGCTGCATCGCGTCGAGCATCTCGTACATGAGCGGCTTCGGCTCGCCGACGGAAAGCCCGCCGATGCCGAGACCGTACTTTGCGAACGGCTTTGCCGCCTCCACGCTCGCAAGGCGTAAATCCTTGTAAAAATTGCCCTGCACGATGGGAAACAGCGCCTGGTTTTCGTTTTTATGCGCCCCGGCGCAGCGTTCCAGCCAGCGCACCGTTCGCTCGAGCGCGCCCTCGGCGTATTTGTGGTCGACGCCGTATTCGCTGCACTCGTCGAACTGCATGATGATGTCCGC
>CAJFFD010000145.1 GCA_904373255.1 uncultured Clostridia bacterium
AAAAAGCTGCCCCTGCCGTATACCTTCTGCAAGATCTGATACGGGTCGTAGAGCGGGTTCGTCATTGCGGCTCCTTGCTGAACACGTCGCCGACGGCGACTTTGCGGCCGTTGACGAAGTCCGCCGCGCGCATCCGCTTGCCGCCCGCCGCCTGCAATTCGAGAATTCTGACGATCCCCTCGCCCGCACGGACGTAGATGCCCGTCTTATCGGCGCGCACCACTTCGCCCGCCCGCGCACCTTCCGCATGTTCCGCTTCCGCGGGCTGCGCGAAGAACAGGTTGACGGGCGCGCCGCGCAGGTACGAAAACGCGAGCGGCGCGGGATTCATCGCGCGGATGAGGTTGCTAATTTCCGCAGACGTTTTGGAAAAATCGACGACGCACTCCTCTTTTTTGATCTTTTTGCAGAGGGTCACGCCCTCGTTCGGCTGGGGCGCAAAGACCGCCGCGCCGTCTTCGATTTTCCGCAGCGCCTCGACGATGCACTCCCCGCCGAGCGCGGAGAGCTTATCCGAGAGGGTTGCCGCGGTGTCGTCGGGAGCGATCGGAATTTCCCGCACAAGCAACATATCGCCCGTATCCAGTCCCACGTCCGTCCGCATGACGGTGACGCCCGTCTGCGCGTCGCCCGCGAGGATGGCGTGCTGGATGGGCGAAGCGCCCCGCCAACGGGGCAAAAGGGACGCGTGGATGTTGTACACGCCGCGCGGGAAAACATTCAAGACCTCCGCCGTTAAAATCTGCCCGTAGGCGCATGTGACCATGCAATCGGCGCCGACGGCGGAAAGCTCGGCAACGTGCTCGCGCACCTTGGCAAAATCGAGCGCGGGGATGCCCCGCTCCGCCGCGAACGCCTTGAGCGGCGTGGGCGTGAGCACCGCCTTTCTGCCGACGGGCTTGTCCGGCTGGGTCAAAACCGCCGCGACTTCAAAACCCGCATCGAGCACAGCTTGTAAGGGCGGCACGGAAAAGGCGGGCGCGCCCGCATAGATAATTTTCATGCCCATATCAATCCTTTACGACCTTTTCGGCGCGGTCGATATACAGAATGCCGTCGAGGTGGTCGAGCTCGTGACAGACGGCGCGGGCGAAGAATCCGCGCGCGGTAAGTTTTTTCTTTTTGCCGGTGCGGTCGAAATACTCGACCTTGACGGTCTGCGGGCGGGTGACGACGCCGCGCTTTCCGCGCACGGAAAGGCAGCCTTCCCAACCCGTCTGCTCGCCCTTGCTCTCGACGATGACGGGGTTGACGAGTTCATAAAAACCTTCGTCGACGTCGATGACGACGGCGCGGCGCAAAATCCCGACCTGCGGCGCGGCGAGCCCCGCGCCCTCCTCTTTGCGGACGGTTTCCTTCATATCGTCCAATAAGGTGGCGAGTTTTTCGTCGAACACCGTAACTTCAAAGCATTTTTTGCGCAGAACGTCGTCGCCGACCTGCACTACGTTTCGGATAGCCATAAAATCTCCATAAATTGTTCACAAATTTTCTTTTGAGCTGAAGGTGCGCGAGGCTTTCACTTGCTTGCAATAGCGAAAACGAGCGCACCGCAATCGCCTTTGGCGATTATATGTTACGGCTCTCTTATTTTTCAATCGCCGCATTCACTCTTTCCGCGTATGCCTTTCGGCTTATCGGGGGCAAAAACGAAAATTGCGATTTCCGTTTTTGCGAGTTATTCTTTTAATAATTATTTGCGCGTTCCAAAATCACAATTTTGGATTAGCGCACTCAATTTGTCGCATACTTGCGACCTGAGCGGGTGAAGTTGCGCGATTTTATAATATGTGTGCGCTTAATTATCGCGCAACGAGGGCAGAGCCCTCAAAATCTCGACTTTTTGTTTCATCAGCTTGAAACAAAAAGTGAGAACGCCTTCAGCTCATATTCGCCGGGTTTTCCTCCACATACACGTTCACGTCGCGCGTCTTGTATTGCAGGGCGCGCGTGTAAATTTCCGGCAGCAGCCGCTCGTTTGACAGGCGCATGAGCGGATGCGCTTGACGGGCGACTTCATCTTGTTGAAAAACAGAAAATCCTCCCGATGCGTTTCAAACACTTCCCGGAGGGAGAAATACACCCCTTTGAGCACTTCCAGCGCCTTTTTCTCCTCCTCGCCCACGACCATCACGCGCACGATCTTGGCAAAGGGCGGGAACGCCGTGGACTTGCGCACGGAAATTTCGTGCTTGAAAAAGCCCTCGTAATCGTAATTGACCGCAAAGCGCAGGATGTAATTTTCGGGATCGTACGTCTGCAAAACGACCTTTCCCTTTTCCTCCGCGCGGCCGCTCCGCCCCGATACCTGCGTGACGAGCTGAAAGGTGCGCTCGCCGCTGCGGTAGTCGGAAAAATGCAGGCTCATGTCCGCGTCGAGGATGCCCACGAGGGTGACGGACGGGAAGTCGTGCCCCTTGGCGATCATCTGCGTACCGACGAGGATATCCGCCTTGCGGTCGGCGAACTGTTTGAGGATTTTGTAATGCCCCTCCTTGCCGCTCGTCGTATCCACGTCCATGCGCAAAATGCGCGCCTGCGGCAAAAGTTCTTTGAGCTGGCTGACGACCTTCTGCGTGCCCGTACCCGTATAACTTAAATGCACGCTGCCGCACTCGGGGCAGGCGGAAAGCATATGATACGTGGTGAGGGAAACGTCGCACTGCGCGCACTTGACGACTGAGCCGCACTCGCGGCACACGACGCTCTGCGCCCAGCCGCGGCGGTTTAAAAAAATGATCGCCTGGTTGCCATCGGCGAGGCAGTTTTCCAGCTCCTCCCGCAGCGCCGCCGAAAAGGGGGTATTGTTGCCGCGGCGCACCTCCCGCCGCATGTCCGCGATGATGATTTCGGGCAGCGGCTTTTTGTTGATGCGCTCGGGGAGTTTGATGAGGTTGTATTCCCCTTCCGTCGCCTTTAAATAGGTATCCACCGACGGCGTGGCGCTGCCGAGCACCAGCTTGCAGCCGTTGTACTTTGCGCGCAATTCGGCGATTTCCGCCGTGTTGTAGCGGGGCGCCGTTTCGCTCGCATAGCTGCCGTCGTGCTCCTCGTCCAGAATGATGACGCCGATGTTTTCGACGGGCGCGAACACCGCGCTGCGCGCGCCGACGGCGATTTTCGCTTCGCCCGTGCGCAGACGCTGCCATTCGTCGAACTTCTCCCCCGCCGAAAGCCCGCTGTGCAAT
>CAJFFD010000146.1 GCA_904373255.1 uncultured Clostridia bacterium
TCGCAGGTTCGAATCCTGCCCCCGCAACCACGTCGACGCAAAACATATTTCGCATAGGTCTGCAACGGGTGCAAACCTATTGCTCTGATGTTTGCGTCTTCTCTTTCCCAAAAATCTCACGGGTTACACCCGTTGCGATTTTCGGGAACCCCTTATTTAAAAGGGAACAATTTGCGCGGAGCATTCCGTGCATACATATGGCGGCGTAGCTTAGTTGGTTATAGCGATCGGTTCATACCCGATAGGTCGTAGGTTCGAATCCCACCGCCGCTACCAAAAACACCCCCAAAGGACTGCCTTTGGGGGTGTTTTGGCTGCCGCGTTTTCAAAATACTTGACAGTTTGCCCATTTTCGTTTAAAATAAAGTGAATCATTCTATACACTATTATAATATTTCCGAAAGACGCGCCCGCCGGCGCGTGTTTTCTCAATGAAGGAGAGCCTATGGTTTTAAACGGCGCCGATATACTCATCCGCTGCCTCAGGGAACAGGGAACCGATACCGTGTTCGGCTACCCGGGCGGATGCGTACTGGATATTTACGACGCGATCTACCGCGACGGAACGCTCAAACATGTACTTACGGCGCACGAACAGGGCGCGGCGCACGCCGCCGACGGCTACGCGCGCGCGACGGGAAAGACGGGCGTCGTCATCGCGACGAGCGGCCCGGGCGGACCGCGTACATGGATTCCGTTCCCCTCGTCGCCGTCACGGGCAACGTGACCGTTTCCAATTTGGGGCGGGACAGCTTTCAGGAAGTGGACATCGCGGGCGTGACCATGCCCGTGACCAAGCACAATTACATCGTCAAGGACGTGAAGCAGCTCGCCGCGACCGTCCGCGAGGCGTTCTACATCGCCAACGCGGGCAGGAAGGGCCCCGTACTCATCGACATTCCGAAAAACATCCAGACGGAAAAGTGCGAATACGAGGAGACGCCCCGCAAGAGGCATACGCCCAAGCCCGTTTCCCCCGCTTCCCTCGCCGGCGTAAAGGCGGCTCTGGAGGGAGCGAAGCGCCCGCTCATCCTCGCGGGCGGCGGCGTGATCGGCGCGGACGCGGCGGAAAACCTCGCCGCCTTTGCCAAGAAAATGCAGGCGCCCGTCTGTTCCACCCTCATGGGGCTGGGCGCATACCCCGCATCGGATAAACAGTTTTTGGGCATGATCGGCATGCACGGCACCGACGCCGCGGCAAAGGCGTTCCGCCGCGCGGACGTGATCGTCGCCTGCGGCATGCGCTTTTCCGACCGCGTGGCGGGTGACCGCGCGAAATTCCGCGAGGGAAAGACAATCGTCCAATTCGACGTGGATGCGGCGGAGATCGACAAGAACGTGACGACCGACCTCTCGGTCATGGCGGACTTAAACGAGATATTCAAGGCGCTTTTGCCCCAGCTTGGGCAGGCGGAGCGGCGGGAATGGCTGAAAGAGGTTGCCGCCTACCGCGACTACGAGGCGGAACATTTCGATTCTTCCCTGCCCGCCTATAAAATCTTATCCGCGCTGCAAAAGTTCACGGACGCGGACACGCCCGTGGCGACGGACGTCGGGCAGCACCAGATGTGGGCGGCGCAGTACTGCAAATTCGAGAAGCCGCGCACCTTCATCACGAGCGGAGGGCTGGGCACGATGGGCTTCGGCATGGGCGCGGCGATCGGCGCGTGCGTCGGCACGGGCAGAAGGACGGTGCTCGTGACGGGCGACGGGAGCTTCCACATGAACCTCAACGAGCTGTGCACCGCCGTGTCGCAAAATCTGCCCCTCGTCATCCTCTTAATGGACAACAACACTTTGGGCATGGTGCGGCAGTGGCAGACCCTCTTTTACGGCAAGCGCTATTCGCAGACGACGCTCGACCGCAAGACGGACTATGTGAAGCTCGCCGAGGCGTTCGGCGCGAAGGGATACGTCATCGCGGGCGATGCGGACGTCGAACCGATCCTGAAAAAGGCATTCGCGGAAAAGATGCCGGTGCTTGTGGACTGCAAGATCGGCATCGACGACAAAGTTCTGCCGATGATCCCGCCGGGCAAGACGTTCGACGACATCATCACCAAGCTGTAAGGAGGGCGCAGCCATGAACAAATACACGATTACGGCGCTCCTTGCGAACAAGAGCGGCGTTCTGACGCGGCTTTCGGGTTTATTCGCCCGCCGCGGATTCAATATCGACAGCATCAGCGCCTGTGCGACGGAGGACGCGAACTTTTCGCGCGTGACCATCGTATTCACCGGCGACGAGTACACCCTTTCGCAGATGACCAAGCAGCTGGACAAGCTGATCGACGTGAAAAAGATCACCCTCGCGGACGAAAAGGATTCGGTTCTGCGCGAGCTGCTGCTCGTAAAGGTATCCGCGCCCGCCGACAAGCGGTCGGAGCTCATCGAGATCAAGGAAGTGTACAAGGCGAAGATCGTAGACCTTTCGCCGAAAACGGCGATTCTGGAGCTGACGGGCGAGCCGAACAAGCTGGACGGGTTCATCAAGGTCATCGAGCCGTACGGCATCAAGGTCATCGAGCCGTACGGTATCCTCGAACTGGCGCGCACGGGCGTGACCGCCCTCTCGCGCGGCGAAAAGTGCTTGAACGACCTCGTGGACTACAACGAGTCGATATAAAATTCACGCGTTTCCCGGCAAGCTGTTGCCTGCGAAACGACATTTCGAAAATTGCGACGATTTGTTTTGTCTGCTCAAAACAAATTGCGCGGACAGGAGTTTTTATTATGCAAAACATCTTTTCGGAAGGAACGGCAATGTCCTCGC
>CAJFFD010000147.1 GCA_904373255.1 uncultured Clostridia bacterium
GGCGAGTTTGTCGCAATACCCTGTCGGGCATTGCTCGTTTCCGCCTCGGCTCCGCCGCCTTGTTCACGAAAATCTCACTGCGTTGCGATTTTCCGTGAGTCTGCGGTTTTATATTTTTAATAATTAGTTGCGCGTTCCAAAACGACGTTTTTGGAAAAGCGCACTCAATTTGGCGAATGCTTTCGCCTTTTGCGGAAAGGGTGAACCGCGCGATTGAATGGTATGTGTGCCCTGAAAAATCGCGCGGGAGGGAAAACCGAACATCGAGCCGATGCAGGTCGGCGAGTGTCGGGTTTTCCCTGAAATCACGAAAATCCGCAGGCGACAGCTCGCCGAGGATTTTGTGAACATGAGTACTAAAAATATTATTTTAATCGGCATGCCCGCCTCGGGCAAGAGCACGGCGGGGGTTCTGCTTGCCAAAACGGTCGGCTACGGGTTCATCGATACCGACCTTCTCATCCAGAACGGACAGAAAGCGCTGCTCTGCGACATCATTGCCGCGAAGGGCGCGGAGGAATTCATCCAAATCGAGGAGAACGTCCTCGCCGACCTGTGGGCGGAGCGGTGCGTCGTCGCCACGGGCGGCTCGGCGGTGTACGGCGAGCGGGCGATGCGCCATCTGAAGGAGATCGGCACCGTCGTGTACCTCAAACTCGGCGAAAGAACCATTGAGCAGCGGCTGAAAAACATCGTTCTGCGCGGCGTTGTGATGCGCAGAAGCGGCGAAACGGTCGCGGATTTATACGCCGAGCGCGTTCCGCTGTACGAAAAGTATGCCGATATTGCCGTCGACTGCGAGGGGAAGGACGCCGAGCAGACGGTGCGCGCGATCGCCGAAGCGGTCGGACTGAAATGATCCGCCGCGCGGCATGCAAACGAAAACAGACAATCATCAAAACGGAGTAAAGATATGAAACTGTACAACACGCTCACCAGGACGGTCGAGGAGTTCACCCCGCGCGAGGCGGGCAAAGTCAAAATGTACACCTGCGGGCCGACGGTGTACAATTTCGCGCACATCGGCAACCTGCGCACCTATTTAATGGAGGACGTGCTCGAAAAGACCCTCCGCTACATCGGCTACGACGTCAGGCGCGTCATGAACATCACGGACATCGGGCACCTCTCCAGCGACGCCGACACGGGCGAGGACAAGATGCTCCTCGGCGCCAGGCGCGAGCATAAAACGGTTTTGGAGCTTGCCCGATACTACACCGACGCTTTTTTTGCCGACTGCGCCGCGCTCAACATCAAAAAGCCGGACGTCGTGCAGCCTGCCACGGGCTGCGTGGAGGATTTCATCGAAGTCATCGCCTCGCTCATGGAGAAGGGGTTTGCCTACAAAGCGGGCGGGAACATTTATTTCGATACGTCCAAGGTAAAACAGTACCACAAGTTCTTCAATTTCAAGGAGGACGACCTCGAAGTCGGCGTGCGCGAGGGGGTGGACGAGTGGGGCGTCGGTTACCCCGGCTGGCACATCGAATGCTCGTGCATCGCGATGAAGTATTTGGGCGAATACGTCGACATCCACTGCGGCGGCATCGACAACGTGTTCCCGCACCACACCAACGAGATCGCGCAGAGCGAGGCGTTTTTGGGGCACGAGTGGTGCCGCTACTGGTTCCATGTTCTGCACCTGAACACCGCGGGCGGCAAGATGAGCAAGTCCTCAGGCGGCTTTTTGACGCTCAAAAAGCTGGAAGAGGAGGGGCATTCGCCCATGGAATACCGCTTCTTCTGCCTGCTGTCGCACTACCGCAAGTCGCTCGTGTATTCGGAGGACACCACGGTCGACGAGGTCTCCTGCGCGCCCTATAAAAAGGCGTTCCGCGAAGCGCTCGAAAACGATCTGAACACCTCCCTCGCCGTCACCGCCGTGTACGACGTTCTGAAGGCGAAGGACTTGAGCGGTGCGGCAAAGCGCGCGCTTTTGGAAGATTTCGACAGGGTGCTCTCCCTCGATCTGCTGAAGGCGGAGGAGCAGAAAGTAGCGCCCGCCGCCGGGGTCGATGCGGCGGAGATCGAAAAGCTCATCGCCGAGCGCGCCGCTGCCAAAAAGGCGAAAAACTACGCCGAGGCAGACCGTATCCGCGCATACCTCGCGGAAAAGGGCGTTACCCTCGTCGATACGCCGAGCGGCACGACGTACAAAATCGGATAGGCAACCGCGTTGAAGTAAAATCGGGCGGGGCGCTCTTCGGAGCGCCCCGCCTTTAATAATAAGATTATTATAAACGATACGCGTTGCGCCGCCGAAGGGGCGGCGCAACGCGTGCAGGAGTCGAGCGCGGCGGGGAATGCGGGAAAACAGTCAAGGCGTCAGCGCAGAGCGCGGGCGGTGCGGATTTGTTCAGTATCGTTAATAGCGGGTATAAAATTTAATGATAAAACAAATTTCCGCCGTTCGGTTGACAAATCTGCGGTTCGGGATATATAATCGTTGCATAAATTCCGAAGCGGAAAAATATTCAAGGCAACAAAGGCGTTGCGGAACGGGGTTCCCATACGGGGAGCTTCGCCGCGGCGCCTTTTTGTTTTGCATTTTTTATGAGGAGGACGAAATTATGAATGTACCCGAACTGTTCGGCTCGAACGTGTTCAACAGGCAGGTCATGCAGGACAAACTGCCCAAGGAGATCTACAAATCGCTCATCAAGACGATCGACGAGGGCGCGCCCCTCGATATGAGCGTGGCGAACGTCGTCGCCAACGCGATGAAGGACTGGGCGGTCGAAAAGGGAGCCACCCATTTCACCCACTGGTTCCAGCCGATGACGGGCATCACCGCCGAAAAGCACGACTCCTTCATCTCGCCCACCAAGGACGGCAAGGTCATCATGGACTTTTCGGGCAAGGAGTTGGTCGTGGGGGAGCCGGACGCTTCCTCCTTCCCCAGCGGCGGGGTTCGCGCCACCTTCGAGGCGCGCGGCTACACCGCGTGGGATCCGACCTCCTTCGCCTTCGTCAAGGACGGCACGCTGTATATCCCCACCGCCTTCTTCTCGTACAGCGGCGAGGTTCTGGATAAAAAGACGCCCCTTTTAAAGAGCATGGCGGCTCTGAACAAGCAGGCGCTGCGCATCCTGCGGCTGTTCGGCAACACGAGCGCAAAGCAGGTGTTCTCCACCGTCGGCGCGGAGCAGGAGTATTTCCTCGTCGACCGCAAGATGTACGACGCGCGCAAGGATCTCGTATTTACGGGCAGAACGCTGTTCGGCGCAAAACCCCCGAAGGGGCAGGAGCTGGAAGACCATTACTTCGGAGCCATCAAAACGCGCGTTTCCGCCTACATGAAGGACTTGGACGAGGAACTGTGGAAATTGGGCATCCTCGCAAAGACCAAGCACAACGAAGTCGCGCCCAGCCAGCACGAGCTTGCGCCCGTGTTCACGAGCACGAACGTCGCCTCCGACCAGAACCAGCTGGTCATGGAAACGATGAAGCGCGTTGCAATCCGCCACGGGCTGTACTGTCTGCTGCACGAAAAACCGTTCGCGGGCATCAACGGCAGCGGCAAGCACAACAACTGGTCGATGAGCACGGATACGGGCGTGAACCTGCTCGACCCCGGCTCGACCCCCGCGGAAAACGGGCAGTTCACTGCGGCTGTCCGTCGCCAGTGCCGGCAACGACCACCGTTTGGGCGCGAACGAAGCGCCGCCCGCGATCGTGTCGATGTTCGTCGGCGAGGAGCTGGAGGAAGTCATCGATTCCCTCGAAAAGGGTGTCAAATACAACGGCAAGGGCAAAAAGACGATGAAATTGGGCGTGGATACCCTTCCCGAACTGCCCAAGGACACGACCGACCGCAACCGCACGTCGCCGTTCGCGTTCACGGGCAATAAATTCGAGTTCCGCATGGTCGGCTCCTCCTTCTCGCTCGCGGGGCCGAACATCACCATCAACACCATCGTCGCCGATTCGCTGCGGCAGTTTGCGGACGAGTTGGAGGGGGCGAAGGACTTCAACGCCGCCCTGCACGATCTGGTCGTGCGCGAGATAAAAGCGCACAAGCGCATCATCTTCAACGGCAACAACTATGCGCGGCGGAAGCGCTCCCGCACTTTGCGGATAAAAAGAACATCGAGCTGTTCGAGCGCAACAAGGTGTTCACCGAGCGCGAAGTCGTCACCCGTACAGACATCATGCTCGAAAACTATTCCAAGGTTCTGAACATCGAGGCTCTGACCATGATCGACATGGCAAAGCAGGACATCTATCCCGCCGTCGA
>CAJFFD010000148.1 GCA_904373255.1 uncultured Clostridia bacterium
TAGCTTTTGGACATCTGCGAGATGGAGACGTTGAGAAAGCGCCGCCGCTCGTCCGGCCCGTCCTGCACGAGCCGCAGTTCGCTCGGGCTGAAAAACACGCCGTTGATGTTGCCGAGAAGGTCGGCGTTTTTGGCGATCCTGCTGCCGTTGACGCGGATCTCGCGCCTGTTTTCGAAGATGTCCGCCTCGATGCAGATGCTGCCGAAGCGCGTTTCCGCGTCGGCGCGGATGTAGGCGCTCTCCTGCCCCGCCATGATCATCTGCCTGTCCTTTTTGGCGCGGGGGGAAACGCCCGCGCAGAGGTAGAACACCGCCTCGGCGCAGTTGGTTTTGCCCTGCGCGTTTTTGCCGTAGGACGCCGCCCGAAAAACTGAATTCCTCGTACGCATAATTTCTGAAATTTTTGAGGGTAAGTTTTTTGATGTGCATCGCTTTCCGCCGCGTCCTATTTTTTCCGTGCTTTTTGGGCAAATTTAACTTGTCTTTCTCGCCGATTTATATTATAATAAATGTCACGAATTTATGCGCGGAGCCGCCGCGCCGAACAGGGGGAGGCGGGCAATCCGCATTTTTACCCGATTATTATAGCATATTTTACGAAAAAAGACAAAGCGATTCGAGGTTTTTTATGTCCGAAAACAATCAGTACGAGATTTTATGGAAAAAGATAAGGGAAATTTTGCAGGCGAGCATGTCGACCGTGACCTACAACACCTATATATCCAAGCTGGTACCCGTGGACATCGACGGGACGAAGATCGTACTCAAGACGGACACGGAATTTTTTGCCAACTACATCGGCAAGAGCCTGACCGAAAAGATCAAGGAAGCGTTCAAAAAGGCGGATACGGGCATCACCGACTTCGAGCTGGTCGTGGAAGGGAACGACGAGGTGTACTTTACGAGCGTCGAGGAGGAGGACGGCGAGGACTGTTCCCCTGTCACGCTCGACCCGCGCTTTACCTTCGAGTCGTTCGTGGCGGGCAAGAGCAATGAGTTTGTGTTTGCCGCGGCGAAATCGGTGGCGCAGAGTCCGGGGGCAAACTTCAATCCCCTGTATATCTATGGCACTTCCGGTCTCGGAAAGACGCACCTGCTGCAGTCGATTGCGAACTATATCAACCTGCACAAACCCAGGCTGCGCGTGTTGTATACCACCTGCGAAAAGTTTATCAACGAGTTCATCGATTCGCTTTATCTGAAGAAAGGAAACAACCGCGATATGCAGGCGCGGTTCCGCAACCGCTACCGCGGCGTGGACGTTCTGCTCATCGACGACGTGCAGTTTTTGGCGAAAACGAAGGTCGTTCAGGAGGAGCTGTTCCACACTTTCAATGCGCTGAAAGCGGAAAACAAGCAGATCGTTTTGACCTCCGACGTGCCGCCCAAGGAGATCTCTACGCTCGAAGAGCGGCTGCGCACACGCTTCGAAGGCGGGCTGATCGCGGATATTCAGCCGCCCGACATCGAGACGAAAATCGCCATTTTAAAGCAGAAGGCTTATGAGCGCAAGGCCGTGATCCCCGCAGACGTATTGGAATTTTTGGCGCGCGACTCGGGTACGGACGTGCGCACGCTCGAAGGAAGGCTGACAAAAGTCATTTTCGCGAGCAAACTGCACGAAAAACCGATCACTCTCGAACTTGCCTCCACCGCGCTCAACGAAGCAGTGAGCGAAGACCATGAAACGGTTACTTCCGATAAAATCATTAACAGCATCTGTTCCTTCTACAAGCTCACCCGCGACAAACTGCTCGGCAAGAGCAAGAAAAAGGAGCTGGTGCAGCCGCGGCAGATCTGCGCGTTTCTGATGTGCGAGATCATGAACATTCCCCTCGTTTCCATCGGCGAGGCGCTCGGCGGAAGAGATCACACCACCGTCATCCACTCGCGCGAAAAGGTTTCCAACCTCATCAAGGTCAACGACCGCGTCGCCAAAGAGGTGGAAGATATTCGGAATATGATACTGAAACAATAAGTTCACAAATTTTCTTTTGAGCTGACAAAAGAAAATTTCGTGAGTTTGAGGGCTCTGCCCTCTGCCGCGCGCTTTTTGAGGGCACACCATATTATGCGCGCGGCATTCACCCGCTCAGGTCGCAAGTATGCGACGAATTGGGTGCGCTTTTCCAAAAATGTGATTTTGGAACGCGCGAGAAATTATATTGTAGCTTTCTTTTGCAATAATCTCTCGCCATAGCGACAACGATGTTGTCGCGCAACTTCGTCAATTTTGCATGAATGCCCGCAAGCGGTCGCTCCGCAAAATTGGCTTTGTTAGGTGCTCTTGCCCCCTATTTGCCGATACCTCGGCTTACGGATGGGGTGAAGCGGCGGCATTATAGCAATATGTGTGCCACTAAAAATGCCGCCGCGAGGGGAAAGCCGCTCGGGTTTCCCCTCAAAATCGCAGAAAATCGCAGGCAACAGCTTGCCGAGATTTTCGCGAGTTCGTTTTCTGACCGTAGAACGCCCGCGTTCTGCGGTTTTCCTGTAAGGCGGAGGATCTATGAACATTACCAACAAATTTTATACCGAGGGGTTCCGCGCGGTGGTCGTCGGCGCGGGGCACGCGGGGTGCGAAGCCGCCCTCGCCCTCGCCAGGACGGGCATCCGCACCCTCATGCTCACCCTCAACCTCGACAGCATCGCATTCATGGCGTGCAACCCTTCCATCGGCGGCACCGCCAAGGGGCACCTTGTGCGCGAAATCGACGCGCTCGGCGGGGAAATGGGCATCAATGCCGACAAGACGGCGATGCAGATACGCATGCTCAACTCGGGCAAGGGCGCGGCGGTGCAGAGCCTGCGCGCCCAGCAGGACAAGCACGCCTACCACGCCGCGATGAAAAAGACGCTCGAAAACACCGAAAACCTCGTG
>CAJFFD010000149.1:0-1289 GCA_904373255.1 uncultured Clostridia bacterium
CAATCGTTTCCGTCGTCATCGGCGTGCTCGCGGCGGGATTCGTCGTATTCATGCTCGTTTGGCACTATGTGCGCAAAAAGCAGGGCAAGGGCGGCTGCGGGTGCGGCTGTTCGGGTTGTTCCGGCTGTTCCTCCTGCGTTCCGAAAAAGAAAAAGCCGGACGAAAAATAAATCGTTTACACAGCTGTAATCTCCAAAATACAGAACCGATGCGCCCCCGCGAATTTTCGCGGGGGCGCACTCGTTTATCCATCGCCGCAAAAAAAGGAACGCACCGCTTTTTTGCGAACGTTCCGCTTTTTTTGTACATATCAATCGAAAAATTGCAGGGTGTGTGGCATGGAACAGGTCTTGCCCGCTTCCAGAGAAAGAATGCCGCGCTTTTTCGAAAGTTCTCCGTCCGTATCGACGTAGTCGGGCAGACCGTTCCACGGCTCGATGCAGATGTACGGCGCGCCGACCTTCGTCCATAAAAGGAGGTAGTCGAACCCCTCAAAGTTCACCTTAACGACGGGTTTGCCGCAGTGTTTGAGCGTCGCTTCGCGCGAGGAAAGCCCTGCAAAGGTGAGAGAATCGTGTTCGAACATCGCGTGGGAGAGGGGAAGTTCTTTCACGTTATCGCGGTAGGGCAGAGTTTTGCCGCTTAAATACCCCAAAATTGGCTGCTCCATCACGCGCAGGTTTTCCGTCTTTGCAAACTCGACAGACCAATCTTCGAAGCTCCCGTCCGCCGCGTATGCCTCGTGCGAGCCGAAGTTGAAGTACATCGTTTTATCCCCCGTGTTCTCCACCTCGTTGGTGATTTGCAGGGTATCGCCGCGCAGCTCGTAGCGCACGGAAAAGCGGAAGGCAAAGGGGTACTGCGCGCGGGTCTCCTCGTCGTCGCAGAGTGTAAAAACCGCGCACATGTCGGAGATTTTCGTGCAGGAAAAGGTTTTTCTGCGCGCAAACCCGTGGCTGTTCATGGTGTACGTCTTATCGCCGAGGCGGTAAGCGCGGTTCAAAAGCCTGCCGCATATGGGGAAGAGGATGGGCGCCTGCCCGCTCCAGATTTTTGCGTCGCCGCGCCAGAAGTATTCGCGCCCCGCGGCGTTTTTCACGCTCGCAATTTCCGCACCGTACTCCTTGATTTGTACGGTAAGTTTTTCGTTTTTCAGTTCGATCATCGTTTTATCCTCCTTTTCGCGGCTGCGCACGAGGCAAGTTTGTCGCAATACCCTGACGGGCATTGCTCGTTTCCGCCTCGGCTCCGCCGCTTTATTCACGAAAATCTCGCTCGCTTTGCTCCCT
>CAJFFD010000149.1:1339-5651 GCA_904373255.1 uncultured Clostridia bacterium
CGCTTTATTCACGAAAATCTCGCTCGCTTTGCTCCCTGCGATTTTCCGTGAGAATATGGTTTTATAATAATAAAACGCGCGTCCGAAAACCGCGCTTTTCGGAAAGCGCACTCAATTTGCCGCATACATACGGCTTACGGGAAGAGGGTGAATTTTAATTTAATAATCTCTCGAAAAAGGCAAAACCACGTTTTTGCCTTTTTCCCCCGATTTGCCGAAAGGCATACGCGGAAAGAGTGAATTTGCGCGCATTCTATAATAAGAGAGCCCCAAAAAGCGCGCAAAGAGAGAAAACAGGCGGTCAGCGGCGCAGGCGCGCGCCCGCGGGTTTTCTCTGAAATCAAGCGAATCGCAGCATCTCTTTTGCGAGATTCGCGCGAAGGCTAATTTACTTGTAAAATAAACACCTTCAGATAGCTCGTTTCCTCGGCGGCGAGCAGGGCGGGGTGGTCGGGCGCCTGCACGCGCACCTCCAGAATTTTCACGGGCCGGCTCGCGCAGCATCTTCTCGAACAGCGGCGCCGTCATGTAGTGCGAGCAGGAGCAGGTGATCAGAAACCCGCCCTTTTCCACCAGTTTCATCGCGGAAATGTTGATATCTTTATACCCGCGGTAGGCGTCCTTCACCTCCGCCGCGCTCTTGCAGAAGGCGGGCGGGTCGAGGATGACGCAGTCGAACTTTTTGCCCTCGGCGCGGTAGCGGCGCAGCGCGTCGAACACGTCCGCGCACTCCGTTTTTATATTCGCAAACCCGTTCAGCCGCGCGTTTTCCGCCACGTTTTCCAAAGCGAAGGGGGAGATGTCCAAGGCGGTCACTTCCCTTGCAACGGTCGCGGCGTTCAGCGAAAACCCGCCGCTGTTGCAAAAGCAGTCCAACACGCTCGCCCCGCGGCAGTAGCGGCGCACGGCAAAGCGGTTCTCCTTCTGGTCGAGGAAGTAACCCGTCTTCTGCCCGTTTTTCACGTCCACGCTCATGGTCAAACCGTTCTCTTTTACGAGAATCTTGTCGGGTATCTCGCCGTAGAGGAGCTCGTTTTCGAGGGGCAGCCCCCTCCTTTTTGCGCACCGCAACGTCCCCGCGCATGTAGAGGCCCTTGAGCGAAAAGAGTTTAACGAGCGCGTCCGCGATCATCTTCTTGCGCTGGTCTACGCCGAGCGACAGGCATTCGAGCACGAAATAGTCGGCATAGCGGTCGATGATGAGCGCGGGCAGGTCGTCCGCCTCGGCGAACACGAGGTCGGCATAGCGGTCGATAATCAGCGCGGGCAGGTCGTCCGCCTCGGCGAACACGAGGCGATAGCAGTTATTCTGCGCGGGGTCGAACAGCTTTTCGCGCAGGCTTCCCGCCGCGGCGATGCGCTCGCGGTAAAGTTCCTCCCCGTCCTCCTCCTGCCCGCGGATGAAGATGCGCACGAGGATCTTGGAGAGGTGGTTGATGTACCCCTTGCCGATGTACCGCCCGTCGTGCGCGACGACCTCGGCGAGCGAGCCGTTTTTATCCTTTCCCTCGACGCGCGCGACCTCGTTGGCGTACACCCAGCTGTGCCCCGCGAGCACACGCTTTTCCTCGTTCTTTTTTAAAATCACGCGATATGCCACCGCTTTCTCCTCTCTGCTTGTTTTTCTCCATTATAGCAAATCGCGGCGAAAAAAACAACCCGAACGGGCAGGAAAACCTGTCCGCAACGCTCCCTTTCTGCAAACGCCTTGACAAACGCGGCGAAACGGTTTACAATAAATGGCACGGGATAAACGCCGGATTCATTTTTTCGGAAGGATCCGAGTAGAATACCATACGGGACTATGCCGCCATCGGGCGCGTCCCGCAGAGAGAACAGAGGTGCGGCGGATGCAACAAAAAACAGCTGGAAGAGCTCGCAGAGAAACTCCGCGGGCAACTCGTGCAATCGGTCAAGGAAAACGGCGGGCATCTCTCGTCCAACCTCGGCACGGTCGAGCTAATCCTCGCCCTGCACAAGGTGTTCAGCTTCCCGCAGGATAAACTCATCTTCGACGTGGGGCATCAGGCGTACGTCCATAAGCTCCTCACGGGCAGATCGCTGGAAAATCTGCGCGCGCAGGGGGGCGTGAGCGGGTTTCCCGACCCCTTCGAGAGCGAATACGACCCCTTCATCGCCGGTCACAGCGGCAACTCCGTCGCGGCGGGCATCGGTCTGTGCAACGCGCGCGATCTGCGCTACCGCGTCGTCAGCTTCATCGGCGACGCGTCGCTCGGCAACGGTCTGGCGCTCGAGGCGGTGTTTTCCTCCGAGGAAAAGCCGAAAAACTTCCTCGTGGTGCTCAACGACAACGGCATGTCCATCCGTACCAACCACTCCGCGCTCTACCGCTCCATCTCCAAAGTCACGGCGAAAAAGCGGTACCGCCGCTTCAATTCGCGCATGGAGCGCACATTCAAGGATACGAGCGCCTTCGGCAGGTACCTGCGCAAAATCAAGTACAACGTCAAGGGCTGGCTGAACAAAAACGACTTTTTCGAGCGCTGCGGCTTCAAGTACGTCGGCCCCGTCGACGGGCACGACTTATCCGAACTCCTCGGCGTTTTAAATAACATCAAGCAGATCGACGAGCCGGTGCTCCTGCACGTCATCACGCAGAAGGGCAGGGGTTACGAGGCTGCCGAGCAGGATCCCGCCCGCTTCCACGGCGTCGCGCGCGGATTTGCGGGGGGCGAAAATTCCTTTTCGGTGGCGCTGGGCAGGCTGCTGTGCAGCCGCGCCGCCGCCGACCCTTCCCTCGTCGCCGTCACCGCCGCGATGACCGACGGAGTCGGGCTTTCCGACTTCGCCGCAAACTTTCCGCAGCGGCTGTTCGACGTGGGCATCTGCGAGGAATACGCCGTCACGATGGCGGCGGGCATGGCGCGGGGCGGTCTGTTCCCCGTCGTGTGCCTGTACTCCACCTTCCTGCAGCGCGCCGCCGACCAGATCATACACGACGTCTGCCTGCAAAACCTGCCCGTCCTCTTCTGTGTCGACCGCGCCGGATTCGTCGGATCGGACGGAAAGACGCACCAGGGCCTGCTCGACTTGCCCATGCTGCGCGCCGTGCCGAACCTGGATATTTACGCGCCCAAGGACTGCGCGGAACTTGCGGACGTCTTCGATTTTGCCCGCTCCCGCATGCGCCCCGCGCTCCTGCGCTACCCCAACGGATATTGCCCGAATCTCGGCAGCGTTCATAAGATTTCCGACTTTTATCTGTGGGAAACGCTGTCCGACGGCGACGGGCCCGTGGTGCTCGCCTGCGGCGCGAGGGCGGTTTCGCGCGCGCTGGAGGCGAAAAAGCTCTCGGGCGTCAAAAGCGCGAAGATCGTTAACTGCCGCACGGTCAGCCCGCTCGACGAGCGCTTTTTGGACGCGATCGACAAAAAGAAGATCATCACCTTCGAGGAAGGGTACGCGGCGGGCGGCTTCGGTTCGGCGGTCGCCGAATACTACGCAAGGCAGGCGCGCACCGTGCAATTGAAGATCATGGGTGCGGACAGCGTTCCCGTCGAGCACGCCACGGCGGCGCAGCAGGCAGAAAAATGGAAACTCACCGCCGCGGATCTTGCGCGCAAAATTCAGGCGTGGGAGAACTGACGGCGCAAAAAATTGCACACGTTCTGCAAAAAATGTGGATAAACGGGAAACTTACGGCGCCCCGCTCTTTCGAGCGAGGCGCTTTTCTCATGCCGCAAAAGGGGATAAAAAGGGAATTGTTTGTGATACTAAAAATAAAAGTTATTTTTTATGTCGCGCGCGAGGCGGCTGCGCGCGAGGCTGGTTTTTCGCAATACCCTGCCGGGCATTGCTCGTTTCCGCCTAGGCTTCGCCGCTTTATTCACGAAAATCTCGCTGCGCTGCGATTTTCCGTGAGATTTTGGATATTTGTATAATTCTATTAATCTCTCGCGCAAGCAAAACGACGCATAGCGATAACAAAGTTATCGCGCAACTTTGTCAATTTTGCTTAAATGTCCGCAAGCGGTCGCTTCGCAAAATTGACTGCGGTTCGATGCGCCGCACACCCCTATTTGCCGCATACATACGGCTTTTGCAGGAAAGGTGAATGTGGAGGTATTTTAACAATTACTTGAAAAAGGCAAAACCGCGCTTTTGCCTTTTTCCCTCCATTTGCCGATACTTCGGCTTACGGAAGGGGTGAAGACAGCGCGCGTAAAAATGGCGTGCTCCGAAGAGGCGCGCTGTCGAGGGGAAAGCCGTTCGGGTTTCCCCTCAACTCTCGACTTTTTCTTTTGTCAGCTCAAAAGAAAAAGTGAGAACCCTTTATTTTACAATTTTGTTA
>CAJFFD010000150.1 GCA_904373255.1 uncultured Clostridia bacterium
GAACTACCGAAAAATCCACGACTTTCTGAAGCAGGAATATTCGCACCACGTCGTTTACCCCGATATGTACGACATCTTCAACTGCTTCAAATTTACCCCATTTGACAAGGTAAAAGTCGTGTTGCTGGGTCAAGACCCCTACCACAACGTGGGGCAGGCGCACGGGCTGTGCTTTTCCGTGCAGGAGGGCGTTGACCCGCCCCCCTCGCTCGTCAATATTTTCAAGGAACTGCGCGACGACATCGGCTGTGAGATCCCCAAATCGGGCAACCTCACCAAGTGGGCAAAGGAGGGCGTTCTGCTCCTCAACACCGCGCTCACCGTGCGCGCGCACCGCGCCAACTCGCACAAGGACTGCGGCTGGACGTGGTTCACTGACAGCGTCATCAAGCTGATAAGCGATAAAAAAGAGCACGTCGTGTTTATCCTCTGGGGCGGGAACGCGCGCTCGAAAAAGCCGCTCATCGACAGAAGCAAGCACTTGATTTTGGAATGCGCGCACCCCTCTCCCCTATCCGCGTTCAACGGGTTTTTCGGGTGCAGACACTTTTCGAAGACAAACGCCTACCTGACTGCACACGGAGAGGCTCCCATCGACTGGGATCTGACAAAATAACTGAATCGTTTTGTTGCGCCGCGCGGCGCAAAGGAGAATACCGTGAAATACATCGTAGTGCTCGGCGACGGAATGGCCGACTACCCTATCGAACAGCTGGGCGGCAAAACGCCCCTGCAGGTTGCAAGAAAGCCGCATATCGACGCGCTCTCGCGGCGGGCGGAGGTCGGATTGTGCCGTACTGTACCCGAAGGTTTCAAACCGGGAAGCGACGTTGCCAACCTATCCGTGATGGGGTATGACCCACACGACTGCTACACGGGCCGCTCGCCCCTGGAAGCCGTTTCCATCGGCATCGAACTCGCAGATACCGACGTGACCCTTCGCTGCAACCTCGTGACCCTTTCCGACGAGCCGAACTATGCAGACAAAAAAATGCTCGATTACAGCGCGGGAGAAATTTCCACCGCCGAAGCGGGCGAGCTGATCGATTATTTGAAAAAACATTTCGACAATGACGAGTTTACCCTCTACCGCGGCGTGAGCTACCGGCACTGCCTGGTCGTAAAAAACGGCAAAGTCGGACATGAGCTGACCCCGCCGCACGACATTACGGGCAAGCCGATCAAAGACTGCCTGCCCAAAGGGCCGCTCGGAGAAAAGTACCTTGCCATGATGGAAAAATCGGCAAAACTGCTCGCGGAGCACCCCGTCAACAAGGCGCGCGTCGCCGCGGGCAAGAACCCCGCCAACTCCGTGTGGTTCTGGGGGGAAGGAACGAAGCCCGCGCTCGAAAATTTTGAGAAGAAGTTCGGCAAAAAGGGCGGCGTGATTTCGGCGGTCGACCTGGTCAAGGGCATCGGCATCCTCGCGGGGATGAAGGTCATCGATGTGCCGGGCGCGACGGGAAATTACGACACGAACTTTGCCGGCAAGGCAGATGCCGCCCTGCGCGCCCTCCTGCACGACGGACTGGACTTCGTATACATCCACATGGAAGCTCCCGACGAATGCGGGCACCAGGGCGATATAGCGCACAAGATCTATTCCATCGAACAGATCGACGAAAAGGTCGTCGGGCGCCTGTACGCGGGGCTTTCGGCGGCGGGCGAAGATTTTAAGATGCTCATCTGCCCCGACCACCCCACCCCCATCGCCGTGCGCACGCACGTTGCAGACCCCGTGCCCTATCTGCTGTATTCGAGCAAGGACGAGCGCGGAAACGGCGCCGAATTTTACGACGAGGCGAGCGCGGAGCAAACGGGCAAATTTATTGAGCGCGGCTGGGATCTGATGCCGAAACTGCTCGGAGAATAATTTGACAGCAACAGAGCGGAGGCGGAGAAATATCTCCGCCTCCGCTCTGTATCTTTTTACAGCTTTTCAGCAAAATCGGACGAAATTCTTTGCTTTCAGCGCACAAAATTGTTTGCAAAATCGGTGCAGATATAGTATAATAATTAATGTTCGAAGCAAATATGCGAGAGTCGCCTAATGGTATGGCGTCAGCTTCCCAAGCTGATTCCCGCGGGTTCGATTCCCGTCTCTCGCTCCAAAAAAGACCCCAGAAAAATTCTG
>CAJFFD010000151.1 GCA_904373255.1 uncultured Clostridia bacterium
GCTGCATGCCGAATTGCCGGATACGAAGATCTATTACTTTGCGATCACGCAGAGGACGGATACAAAGTACAGCGCACAGGTGCGCGAAACGAACGATGCGATGCAGGAATGGTGCGCCGCCCGCAGCTGGATCGAGTTCCTCGATACGGAAAATTCTTTTTCGGCAAACGACCTGCGCGACGGTATTCATCCGAAGCTCGAAGCGTACAGAGTCTTTACGGAAGCGCTGCAGCGCGCAGGCATTGAAATTTCAGACAAGTAAAAAGGAAGACGGAGAGATATGAAGCGGATGGTCAGAACGGTACAGGAACTTTCAGCCGAGGAAAAACTGCGGCTGATTTGCGGCAAAGATTTTTGGCATACAGACGATTTGGGTGCGGCAAAGATTTTTGGCATACAGACGATTTGGGCGGCAAAATACCGCAGATCACCGTTGCCGACGGCCCGAGCGGGCTTCGTATCGTCAAAGAGCGCGCGGAGGACGGGTCGGAAACGGCGTACCCCGCTGCGGCATACCCTGCGATCTCGCTGCTCGCAAACACATGGAACAGGGCGGCTGCGGCGGAAATGGGGGAATGCCTCGCCGACGAATGCCTCGAAAAGGGCGTCGACATTCTGCTCGCGCCGGGCGTGAACATCAAGCGGCACCCCCTCAACGGGCGGAATTTCGAATATTTTTCGGAAGACCCCGTTCTCGCGGGCGAAATGGCAAAGGCGTACATCGGAGGGCTGCAGGGGGGCGGCGTCGGCGCCTGCCTGAAACATTTCTGCTGCAACAATCTCGAATACGACCGTCTGAACCAGTCGAGCGAGGTCGACGAACGGACGCTGCGGGAGCTGTATTATCTGCCGTTCGAGATCGCCTGCGAAGCGCAGCCCGTTTCGCTCATGTGCAGCTATAACCGGATCAACGGCACGTTCGGCGCGGAATACGCGAAGGGTTTTGCCCTTTTGCGCGGGGAATTCGGGTTCCGCGGGGCAATTGTTTCTGATTGGAGCGCCGTGCGCGACAGAACGGCGTCCGCCGCGGCGGGGCTGGATCTGGAAATGCCGTTCAACGGCGAAAATTACCGCAAGCTGTGCGAGGATTACCGCCGCGGCGCTCTTTCCGACGCTGCGCTCGACGCCTGCGCGCAGCGCGTGCTCGATCTGGTTTACCGCTGCAAAGAAATGCGGCAGGGCAAAAAGCCTGCCCGCACGGATAAGGAGCGCCGCGCGGCGGCGCGGCGGATCGCCGCGGAGGGCATGGTGCTTTTGAAAAACAACGGCGTTCTGCCGCTGCAAGCGGGCGGCAGCGCCGCGCTTTCGGGCTGCTATGCCCGCCCGGATACCTGCGGCATGCTGCGCGGCGGCGGTTCCTCCGCCGTAAACCGCGGGGAGGAAAAGTTCGATTTGCCTGCGCGGCTTGCCGAACGCGGCACAGAGGTGCGCTTTGAAGGCGCCTTCCGCTACGATGAAGTGGAATCGTTCGGGCAGAGCGCCCGCCGCGCCGCCCTGCTTGCGGCGGAGTGCGATTGCAGCATCGTCTGCGTCGGGCTGGGCGAAAAATTCGAGCGCGAGGGCGCAGACCGCGAAACGGCGCGCCTTCCCGCCGTGCAGGAGAGGGCGATCCTGGAATCGGCAAAGAGCAACCCGAACACGGTCGTGGTCGTCTTCGCGGGGTCGTATATCGATATGAGCGCCTGGGAAGAGAAGGCCGCCGCCATCCTTTTTGCGGGGTATCCCGGAACAGGCGGCGACGACGCGCTCGCCGATATCCTCGTCGGGAAAGTCAATCCGAGCGGAAAGCTTTCCGAAACCTTCCCGCGCTGCCTTGCCGACGTACCCGCGGCGGACGGGCGCTGCGTTTCGGCGGGCGTTACCCGTTATACGGAAGGGCTCGGTGTGGGGTATCGCTGTTTTTCTACAAACGATGTACCCGTTTTGTTTCCCTTCGGGCATGGTTTGAGTTATTCGGCCTTTGCGTACAGCGATCTTTCGGCGAGCGCGGAGGGCGGTGCTCTGCACATTTCGTTTGCGGTCGAAAACGCTTCGGAGCGGGTCGGCGCGGAAACGGTGCAGGTATACGTTCGGGAATGCGTTCCGCTCGTCAGCCGGCCGGACAGGGAGCTGAAAGATTTCGCCAAAGCGGAGATAGCGGCGGGCAAGCGGAAACGTTTCTCCTTTTTCGCTCGGTCAGCGCGCGTTCGCGCATTGGTCGGCGTCAAAGGACTGTTGGGAAGCGTCGGACGGCGTTTACGAGGTTCTGATCGGTTCGTCGGCGCAGGATATCCGCCTGCGCTGCAAACTCTGTATAAAAAACGGAGAAATTCTTTTGCGCTGAAGCGCTTTATCTGATACAATAGGTATGGAAGGAAACATGGGATATACATACAGAGGAGATCTGCCGCAAACGGGCGTCCGTTTCCGCACGGAAGACGCCGCCCTGCAAGAGCTGTTCGAGCTCGCGCAGCAAAAGGCAAAGAAGAATATCTTTGATGCACGAAGGTCATGATCGAAGGGTCGGCGCTTTACCGCGGCGTGTGGATCGAAACGCAGCCGATGGGCGGCGAAATATACGCCGCGCAGGATGCGGAAGTCGCTCTCGGCAATCAGCTGATCTTTATAAACAACGCGCGCGAAGACGGGCGCCTGCCCGGGTGTATCTTTTTTGAAGAGGGGAAGCTGCGCTGCCGTTACGATATGCTGCAGGGGTACTGTTTTCCCGTTCCCGCGCTGAAAACGGCGTGGTGGATCGGCTTGGACAAGGGGTATCTTTCCGCGCTGTATAAGGCGCTGCGCGCGCACGACGAATATCTTTGGAAATACCGCGACCCCGCAGGCACAGGCTGCCTGCAATCGTGGTGCGTGTGGGATACGGGGGAGGATAACGGCGTACGCTTCGGCAAGGCGGACGACAGCTGGAGCGGCGAAACGCCGCCCTGCTTTGAAAGGATGCCCTTTTATTCAATGGACGTCATGAGCTATTCCTACGACGGGCGCAAAACGCTCGCGCGCATATCGGAGCTGCTCGGGAACGGCGAGGAAGCGATGTGGCGGGAAAAGGCGGAGTATGTCCGCCGGCGGCTGCGCGAATATCTGTGGCGGGAGGAAAAGGGCGCGTGTTACGACCGCGACCGGTTCGGAAACTTTACGGATACCCTCCTGCACAA
>CAJFFD010000152.1 GCA_904373255.1 uncultured Clostridia bacterium
CAGCGCGCTCGGCGAAAAGAGCGCGGGCGCGGATATGCTCGTCATGTCCGCAACGCCCATTCCGCGCACCCTCTCGCTCATCTTTTACGGCGATCTGGATATCTCCGAAATCAAGGATAAGCCCAAGGCGCGCGCGGAGATCGTCACGGGCATCGTGCCCTTCCGCAAGTACGACGATATGCTCGCCTACATCGGCGGCGAGGCGAAAAAGGGGAACCAAAGCTATTTCGTCTGCCCGAAGATCGAAGGGGACGAGGAAGGCTCGCTGATGAGCGTTACGGAGCTGTTCGACGAGCTGAAAAACCGCCTGCCGACGGTGCGCTTTGCGCTCCTGCACGGCAAGATGAAGGACAAAGAAAAGTCCGAAATCATGCAGGCGTTCAAGGAAAAACGGTACGACTGCCTCGTTTCGACGACGGTCATCGAGGTCGGCATCGACGTGCCCGACGCGACCATCATGGTCATCTACAACGCCGAGCGGTTCGGGCTTTCCCAGTTGCACCAGCTGCGCGGCAGGGTGGGGCGCGGGGATAAAAAGAGCTACTGCTTTTTGCTTTTGGGGAGCGATTCACCCGAGGCGCGCGAGCGGCTCTCCGTCATCAAAAACAATACGGACGGGTTCAAAATCGCCGAATACGACCTGCAGATGCGGGGCGGCGGCGACTTTTTGGGTACCCGCCAAAGCGGCAAAATGCTGTCGGAAATCAAGAATCTGCGCTACCCGCCCGAGGTCATCTTCCAGGCGAAAAAGCTGGCGGACGAGGCGGTCTCCTGTGCGGATACCATGCTGTTGCGCTCCCTCGCGCTCAAAAAGTACGAGAGTTTGCAGGATGTGATACTCAACTAGGCTCGCGAAATTCTCGCCGAGCTGACGGCTGCGAATTTCTGCGATTTGGAGAAAAACCCCATTGCCCTCGCCATGCTCGGTACAATCGGAGTTTTCCTTTGCGGCGCGTTTTTTAAGGGCACACCGCCATTATGCGCGCCGCATTCATCTTTCCTGCATAAGCAAAAGTATTTGCAAATTGAGGTGCGCGGCGCAAAAGCGCGGTTTTGCTCGCGCGAGTAATGATTAAAATATTTACTGCGTGCCTTAATTAGCCAATATTATTGACACGCGCGCGCAAATCGTGGTAAAATTATACGGTAAAAGGGCGCAAAATGTGGAATAAAGCGCATAATTATACAAATTCGAGAGGAAAAAGGCATGCAATACTTCAAATTGCCCGCGGGTATACGCGATATTCTCCCCGCCGAAAGCGAAAAGTTGGACGCGGCGGAGGAAACGCTCCGCAAAAAGTTCAGGGCGGCGGGCTTTTCGTCGGTGCGCACGGCGGGGCTGGAATATTACGACACGTTCGCCAACATCAAAAGCTCCGTCGAGCAGAACAAGATGTTCAAGATGACGGATAAAGACGGCAACCTCATCGTCCTGCGGCCCGATATGACGCTCGCGTGCGCGCGCATCGCGGCGACCAAGCTGCGCGAGAGCGCGGCGAAGCTGTGCTATTTTTCCAACATCTACGATTTTTCCGCGGGCGGAAATTCCGACCGCGAGGTCGCGCAGGCGGGCGTGGAGATCTTCGGCGAGGGCGGCGCCCTCTCCGACGCCAAGGCGGTCGCCTTCGCGATCGACTGCTTAAAGTCGGTCGGGCTGAAAGATTTCATCGTCGACATCGGCCACGTCGGCTTCTATAAGGGTCTTCTGGAGGGCAGCGGGCTTTCGGGCGCGGCGGCGGAGGAGATCCGCGGCTACATCAACGCGAAGGACGCCGTCAACACCGAAATCGCGCTCAAACGCCACGGCGCGAGCGAGCGGGCGCAGGCGGCGATTCTGGCCGGCGCGAGCGAGCGGGCGCAGGCGGCGATTCTGGCCCTGCCCTCCCTGTTCGGCGGCGCCGCCGTTCTCGACGAGGCGGAGAAACTCACCGACAACGCCCTCGCCCTCTCGTCCATCGAGCATCTGCGCCGCGTGTACGCGCATTTAAAGGATCTGAAGGCGGAAAAATACGTCTCCTTCGACCTCGGCACCGTCAAGAGCCTGTCCTACTATTCGGGCATGGTGTTCACGGGGCTCGCGGAAGGGGTGGGCGCGCCCGTCCTCTCGGGCGGCCGCTACGACGAGCTGTGCGCCCAATTCGGCAAGGATCTGTCCGCGGTCGGGTTTGCCATCGGGCTGATGCGCGTGCTTCGCGCTCTGGAAGCAAAGGAGGCGGAACAATGCTGAACGTAGCGCTGGCAAAGGGTCGGCTGGCCGATTCCTGCGCCGATATTTTCATCAAATGCGGCATCCGCGCGGAGATTTTGAAGGAGGAGACGCGCAAGCTCGTCCTCGAAACGCCGGATAAAAAATTCCGCTTTTTCTTCGTAAAACCCGCCGACGTGCCCACCTATGTGGAGTACGGCATTGCGGATATCGGCATCGTCGGCAAGGACACCCTGCTCGAGGCGGGCGCCGACCTGTACGAGATGCTCGATCTGAAATTTGAGAAGTGCAGGCTGTGCCTTGCGGGCTTCCCCGAAAAGAAGGCGGCGCTCTCCTCGCCGCACCTGCGGGTGGCGACCAAGTACGTCAACACGGCGAAAAAGCTGTTCTTCTCGCGCGGGGAGGACGTGGAGATCATCAAGCTCAACGGCTCGATCGAGCTCGCGCCGCTCACCGGCCTTGCCGACGTCATCTTCGACATCGTGCAGTCGGGCGGAACCCTGCGCGCCAACGGGCTGGTGGTCTTAGAGGAGGTGTTCGACATCTCCGCCCGCCTCGTGGCGAACAAGGTCAGCTTGAAGACGAAGGCGGCGGAAGTTCTGCCGCTCATCGCCGAAATGAAGAAATACATCCAAGAGTAGCCCTTCGGCGAAAAACTGCGCCGAAAGGGGCGCCGATTGCGAGGTTTGCCATGAAAATTTACGAAAACGCCGCCGCCGCTTCCGACATTTTGAAGCGCGGCCGCTTCGACGACGAGGAAAAGGCGGCAGCCGTCAAAGAGATCGTCCGCGCCGTGCGCGAGCGGGGGGATGCGGCGCTGTTCGAATACTGCGAAAAGTTCGACGGCACCGCTCTGGACAGAGATACCGTCGCCGTTTCCCGCGCGGAGATCGACGCGGCGTATAAAGCGCTGGATAAAGAGCTGCTCGATTCCATGCAGCGGGCGGCGGAAAACGTGCTCGCCTACCACCGCCGCAGTCCGATGAAGGCGGATATCCGCACCAAAGACGGCCGCACCACGGGCTACACCGTCCGCGCGGTGGAGCGGGCGGGCATCTACGTCCCCGGCGGCACGGCGCCGCTGTTCAGCTCGGTGATGATGGGCGTTCTG
>CAJFFD010000153.1 GCA_904373255.1 uncultured Clostridia bacterium
AATCACAATTTCCGATATGGCGATCGCGAAGGTCGCTTCGCAGGCGGCGATGGAATGTTACGGCATCGTCGAAACCGTTTCGCGCCGTTTTACCGACAGTCTCTCCGAACTCTTCAAGCGCGAGCCGCAGGGCAGGGGCGTAAAAGTCACCACCAACGGCGACCGCATCTACATCGACGTATATGTGATTATCAAGTTCGGCGTATCCATCAACGCGGTCGCCGAGTCGCTCAAGGAGAGCGTTAAATACAGGGTGGAAAAATTCACGGGCATGATCGTGGACACGGTCAACGTGAACGTCATCGGCGTCAAGCTGTAATTTTCCATCGTTCAAGGAGAAAAGGTTTCCATGCCAAAATCGATCGGCGGCACCGAATTTCGCAAGATGATCGTTTCCGGTGCCAAAGTGTTAGAGATAAACAGGGCGAAGGTAGACTCGCTCAATGTATTCCCCGTACCGGACGGGGATACGGGCACGAACGGCGGTCAAGGAACTGTCTTTATGTTCGTCCAACCGTCTTTCCGAACTGTGCGACGCCGTATCCAAGGGCGCTTTGAAGGGCGCGCGCGGAAATTCGGGCGTCATTTTGTCGCAGCTGTTCCGCGGCATTTGCGCGGAGATCAAAAAAACGGAGGAGATCACCCTCAAATCCTTCGCAAAAGCGATGGAAAACGGCACAAAAGTCGCCTATTCCGCCGTTTCCAAGCCCAAAGAGGGCACCATTCTGACGGTCGCGCGCAAGATGAGCGAATACGCCCGCCAGGCCGCGCCGAAATTCCGCGATTTTTCCGAATTTTTGGATTCGGTCATCAAAAAGGGCGAGGAAGCGCTCGCCGAAACGCCCGAACTTCTGCCCGTTCTGAAAAAGGCGGGCGTCGTCGACTCGGGCGGCATGGGTCTTCTGTGCGTCTACCGCGGATTTTTGAGCTCGCTCAACGGCGAGGAAGTTGCGGGAGAACTGGAAATTTCTACCGAGGCAGGCAAGTCGGAGGAGGATGTTTTCGGCGACAATTCCGACATCATCAATCTCGACCTTGGCGAAATCGAGTTTGCCTACTGCACCGAATTTTTTATCATCAACCTCAAAAAATCCACGACCCTTGCGGACATCGATAAACTGAAAGAAAAGCTGATGCAAATCGGCGATTCGGTCATCTGCATCGGCGACTTGGAACTCGTCAAGGTGCATGTGCACACCAACAATCCCGGCAAAGCGCTGCAATACGCGGTGGAACTCGGCGAACTGGACAGGGTCAAAATCGAGAACATGCTCGAGCAGAACCGCGCCCTTCGCGCCAAGCTCGAGGCGGAGAAGAAGGAGATGGGCATGCTCGCCATCTGCACGGGCGAGGGGATTGCCGCCATCTTCAAAGATTTGCTCGTCGACCGCGTCATCGAGGGCGGGCAGACGATGAACCCGAGCGCGGAGGACATCGCCGACGCGGTGCAGAAGATCAACGCGGAGCACGTTTTCGTGTTCCCGAACAACAAGAACATCATTCTGGCGGCGGAGCAGGCGAAGGCGCTCGTGCAAAACCGCACCATTCACGTCATTCCCACGAAGAACGTGCCGCAGGGCTTTGCGGCGGCGCTCGCCTTCAACAGCGAATCCACCGCCGAGGAGAACAAGACGGATATGATCCACGCCATCGACAACGTGCGCGCGGGGCAGGTTACCTACGCGGTGCGCTCGACGAGCGTGAACGGATTCAATTTGAAGGAAGGCGACATCATCGGGCTGGACGACAAGAAAATCCTCGCCAAGGGCAGTAACGTAGACGACACGCTCATCCACCTCGTGGAGCGGCTGAAAGACGGCTCGCACGAGATCATCACCCTCTACTACGGGCAGGACGTCAAGGAGGAGGAAGCGGAGGAATTGGCGGGCAAGCTCGCCGAAAAGTTCCCCGATTGCGACGTAGACTATCACTTCGGCGGTCAGCCGATCTACTACTACATCGTGTCGCTCGAATAAAAACGGAAGAGAACACGGCGGGGCGAAATTCCCGCCGTTTTTTGATTTATGAGAAGGGGGGATTAAACAATGAAAGAGTGTATAGCAAAGCTGTTGCGGGAAGATAAACTTTGCAGCGTTTTTACGAACGATGCGGAGAAATTTATGGCAG
>CAJFFD010000154.1 GCA_904373255.1 uncultured Clostridia bacterium
GAGCGGGAAAAAGCAGAGCGCGTAGCGCATGTTCCGCTCGTTCCACTCCGCCTGCGGCACGGGTATTTTGGAATACATGGACAGGGCGATGAGCAGCCCATTGAATACCCCTTTCATTGCAGTGTTCCCTTATGCACGACGGGAATGGAATACACGCTCTCGACAAAGAGCTGCGCCCGCCGCGCGAGTTTTTGGTTCAAAAGTCCCAGATTTCCGATATATTGCGCCGTTTCCGCGTCGTAGCGCGCGCCGTCGGAAAAAATTTCGTTGGTGACGACGACGAGGTCGTTCTTTTCCGCGAGCGCGGACAGCTCCGACAAAATGAGTTCGACGGAGTCGGGTTCGCCGTCCCCGAACATGGCGTTGGCGAGGCGGTTGGACAGGCATTCGAGGAGGATGACCCCGCCCGCAATTTCAAGGGGCAGGCGGGAGGGGCATTCGACGGTGGCAAACCCCTTTCCCTCCCGCTGGCGGCGGTGCTTTTCCACCCGCGCGCGGCCCTCTTCGCCCCACACGCGCATGGTGGCGAAGTAGTACAGCGGCTTTTTTTTGGCGGCGAGGCGGCAGGCGTACGACTCTGCCATTTCCGACTTGCCGCTGCCGCTCCCGCCCGTGAACAGCGCAATCACAGCGGCTTGTACTCCTCGATGCCCGCTTCGGCAAAGGCGAGCATCCCGCCGTAGACGGCGTACGCCATGTCCAACAGCGGCATGAGCGCCACCGCGCCCGTGCCCTCGCCCAAAGCCATGTTCGCGCAGATGGGCGCGCGCATACCGAGTTTTTCGAATACGAATTTCGCCGCGGGCTCGCCCGACATATGGCTGGCGAGCATGTAGTTCTT
This sequence comes from uncultured Clostridia bacterium, assembly GCA_904373255.1. Classification (GTDB taxonomy): domain Bacteria; phylum Bacillota; class Clostridia; order Christensenellales; family Borkfalkiaceae; genus Borkfalkia. The sequence goes on from CAJFFD010000154.1 coordinate 842, forward strand.
GCTTTCGGGGCAGATGCTGACGGCGCACAGCGCCGCCACCGCCGAGATGACCCCGTCGATGAGGACGGGGATGCCCGCCTCCGCGCCGCCGATAAAGGCGCCGCACATGCCCGCGATGTCCAGACCTCCGACCTTGGAGAGGACGTCGATCGCGTCGTTTGCGTCCGGTTCGAGCCGCGCGAGCGACTGGTCGATGACCTCGATTTTCCGCTTTAATCCCGCGTCGGACAGCCCCGCGCCCTTGCCGGTGAGCAGGCGCGGCTCGGCGCCGAGCAGAGCGCACGCCACCGCGCTCGCCGTGGTGGTGTTGCCGATGCCCATTTCGCCCGTGGCGATCATCGAATATCCCTTTTCGTGCAGTTCTTTGACGAGGGATGCGCCCGTCAGAATCGCGCGCTCGCAGTCCTCGCGGGACATGGCTTGGGTGCGGAAAAAGTTGCCCGTTCCGCGCAAAACGTGCACGTCGCGCACCCCCTCGACGGGGCGGAGCATGCCGATATCGACGGGGAACACGTCCGCCCCGCAGCGCTTGCCGCCGACGTGCGCCTCGGGCATGCCCTCGATCTGGGCGACCATGTCCTCGAACAACCCCATGCCCTTGAGCGGCTTGGCGATGGAATCCCACCGCCTGTAGGCGCGCGCCTTCCCCTCTTCGTCGTATTGTTTGACCGAAAACTGCATACCGTTCCCTCCTTTTTGCGGCATTGCCGCCTTTGCCGTACCTATCTGCGGATGCCGTACAGCAGCGCGTTGACGATCGCTGCGGCGACGTTCGAGCCGCCCTTCCTGCCCCGCGCGGCGATGTACGGCAGTCCCGAGGCGATCAGGCGCTCCTTGCTTTCGACGACGTGCACGAACCCGACGGGCGCGCCGATGACCAGCGCGGGTTAGACCTTCCCCGCCTCCGCCAAGTCCAAAAGGGACAGGAGCGCGGTGGGCGCGTTGCCGATGGCGAAGATGCACGGCTTTTGCAGGAGTGCCGCCCGCTCCATGCCGACCGCCGAGCGGGTGACGCCCCGCTCCAGAGCCTCGCGCGCGACCGATTCGTCGCCCACGAAGCAGTGCGCCTCGCCGCCCAGCTGTGCCAAAATCTTTTTGTTGATGCCCGCCTTCGCCATTTCGGTGTCGGTGACGATATCGCACCCGCCCGAAAGCGCCGCCCGCGCAATCTGCACGGCGTTCGGCGAAAAGGCGAGGTTTTCCGCATAGTCGAAATCGGCGGTGGCGTGGATGACCCGCTTGACGATATCCTCCGTGCCCGCCTGCAGCGGCACGGTCAGCTCGCCCGTTATGATTTCGAAGCTCCTCTGTTCGATCTCCATCGGCTTCATATTCTGCTCTCCTTTGCCTTCAGGCAGTTCTTATAAAAGGTTGCCGCGCACTCCAAATTGCTGTAAAAATGGATGTGCGGAAAGCCGGCAACGAGGTTTTTCCCCGCCGCAATACAGCGGTACTCGCTCCCCTTGCGGCGGGCGGTGAACGCCCCGCCGTTTTCGGTGCAGTCGTAGTAATGAAATTCGTGCCCGCGCAGGCGCGCGCCCTTGCTTGCGACGAGGGTATCCTCCCCCGCCTCCAGCTCGACGTAGCCGAAGCGGACGGGTCTATGCTTGTTTTCGCTCTCCCCGCCCAAGATTCCGACCATGGGATGCCCGTCCAGCAGGCGGTTCAGGTACAGAAAGCCGCCGCACTCGGCAAAGACGGGAACGCCCCGCGCGTGCGCCGCGCGCACCGCCTGTAACATGGATTGGTTGGCGGTCAGCTTTTCCGCGTACAGTTCGGGGTAGCCGCCGCCGAAATACAGGCAGTCGGCATCCGCGGGCGGGGCGGAGTCCTCCAAAGGGGAGAAATAGGAGAGCCGCGCGCCCATCTTTTCGAACAGCTGCAATTCCTCCGCATAATAGAAGCAGAACGCCGCGTCCTTGGCGACGGCGATGTGCAGTTCGGGGA
>CAJFFD010000155.1 GCA_904373255.1 uncultured Clostridia bacterium
TGCAAAAAATTGCAGGAATTATTCGGTTAGAGCATCACAGGAGAGCAAAAAAATGTGTTCGATCTTCTGCTGTACGAGCAAGGACGTGGATCAGGAGCGTATGCGGCGCTGCTTTTACAGAACGGTTTCGCGCGGGCCGGACATGACCGCGCTGGAGGAAACGCCCTCGGGCTGGATGGGCTTCCACCGCCTCGCCATCATGGGGCTGAACGCGGAGGGGATGCAGCCCTTCTGGATGGGCAAAAACCGCCTCGTCTGCAACGGCGAGATTTACGGCTTCCGACCGATGAAGAGGGAATTGGAGCAAAAGGGGTACGCCTTCCATTCGGAGAGCGACTGCGAAATTCTGCTTCCGCTGTACGCCGAACACGGCACGGGCATGTTTAAAATGCTCGACGCGGAGTTCGCGCTCGTGCTGTACGACGGCGAAACGGGCGAGTACATCGCCGCGCGCGACCCCATCGGCATCCGCCCGCTCTACTACGGCTCCATCGTCTTCGCGAGCGAGCCGAAAAACCTCGAGGGGTTGGTTTACGGCGAAATTTATCCATTCCCGCCCGGCAAATACTATAAAAACGGCAAATTCCGCAGCTATTGCGACATTGCCGCCGTCAAGGAATATACCCGCGGCAGTCTGGACGAAATCTGCAAAAACATCCGCGAAAAGCTGATCGCAGGCGTGGAAAAGCGGCTGGACAGCGACGCGCCCCTCGGCTTTCTCCTTTCGGGCGGGCTGGACAGTTCGCTCGTCTGTTCCATCGGGCAGAGGATGCTCAAAAAACCCATCAAAACTTTCGCCATCGGCATGGACAAGGACGCCATCGACTTAAAGTACGCCCGCGAGGTGGCGGACTACATCGGCTCCGAACACCACGAAATTTACATGACGCGCGAGGAGGTGCTTTCCTCCCTCGAGGAGGTCATCGCGGCGCTCGCCACTTACGACATCACCACCATCCGCGCGTCGATGGGCATGTATCTTTTGTGCCGCGCCATTCATAAAACGTGCGATGTGCGCGTGCTTTTGACGGGCGAAATTTCCGACGAGCTGTTCGGCTACAAGTACACCGATTTTGCGCCCTCCGCCGCGGAATTTCAGCGGGAATCGCAAAAGCGGGTACGCGAACTGCACATGTACGACGTGCTGCGCGCCGACCGCTGCATCTCCGTCCACTCGATGGAGGCGCGCGTACCCTTCGGCGACCTCGATTTCGTGCGCTACGTCATGAGCATCGACCCCGAACTGAAGCTGAACAGGTACGGCAAGGGCAAGTACCTGCTGCGCCGCGCCTTCGAGGGGGATTGGCTCCTGCACGATATTCTGTATCGCGAAAAGGCGGCGTTTTCCGACGCGGTGGGGCATTCCATGGTGGACGATTTAAAGGAATATGCCGAAGGGCGGTATGGCGAAAACTGGCAGGAAATTGCCGAAAAGTACGCCTGCCACGCCAAACCGTTCACCAAGGAGAGCCTGTTGTATCGGGAAATCTTTGAAAAATACTACCCCGGTCAGGCGAAAATGGTCAAGGATTTCTGGATGCCGAACAAGCGCTGGGAGGGCTGCAACGTAAACGACCCCAGCGCCCGCGTGCTGGCGAACTATGGGGACAGCGGGAAATAAAAAGACTCGCAGATTTTGTTTTGAGCTGACAAAACAAAATCTTGCGAAGTTGAGGGGAAATCCGAACGGCTTTCCCCTCGTCGCACGTCGCAACAAGGCGACGGAGGGCAGGCGGCGCGCTATGTTTGCCGCCAAGCCCTCGTACACTTGTTGCTCCTTATCCCCAAAAATCTCACACCGCTGCGCGCGTTGCGATTTTCGGGGACCCGTTGTTTTTTAAGGGCACACCATATTACGCGCGTCGATTTCACCCTTTCCGTGAGCCGAGGTATCGGCAAATTGGGGTGCGCTGCGCACCTAACGCAGTCAATTTTGCGAAGCGACCGCTTGCGGACATTTAAGCAAAATTGACAAAGTTGCGCGATAACTTTGTTATCGCTATGCGTCGTTTTGCTTGCGTCAAAGCGCAGAGAATTTCTGCATCGGCGATGTTTGCAATGGGCGCAAAGGGCGTTTTCCCATCGTTTTCGGGCGCATTGCTTTCCGCGGTTCCGCCGAAGGTGTATGTATCCGCCGCGCCGCCGAACAGGTTGCCCAAGCCCCCCGCGCCCTGCGCGAGGGAAGCCAGCCCGCCCAGATTTTTAAAAAGTTCGTCCGCGCCCGTAAGCGACGACAGGGCGGAAAAATCGCCCTTCAGCAGCGGTTTGAGGGTGTCGCCGTATTTTTGAATGGTTTCCACCGCGTCCGCCGCCTGCGCGATCTCCTTTCCGCTCACGCCGCCGAGCGTCTGCCGCCCGAACCATTCGCTGTGCACTTCCTGCTTTTGCGCGTCCTTCTGCCCTGCGAGGAAAAATACCAACAATAAAATCGCGAGTTCCATAGATTTGTGAAGCCTCCTTCGGCGGGCAAAGCACTCCTTTGCCGCATATATATGAATGAGTAATTTTTTTTCGGAGGTGGAAGATGAAAGATTTCAATTCGTATACGGGCGGGGACAAAAAGCAAAACGACCCCGACGGCATGGCCGATATGGCGAAGATGATGGCGAAGGCGTTCGAGGGCAAGGGCGAGGCGGATATCCTGCGCGCCATCTATAAGGAAGCGGAGCGGGGGAGAAAGGCGGGCACTCTGACCGATTCCGATCTCGATAATTTCTACGCCGCACTCTATCCCATGCTCGATTCCGCCAAGCGCAAAAAGCTCGAACAGGTGATCAACAAACTCAAAAAAATGTGACGTTTCTTTTCGCCTGCGGGGCGCCCTTCCGTTCGGAGGGGCGCCCCGCCGTTTTGCCGCCGAAGTGTCGGCGCGGGCGGGAGCGGCTGTACGTTGCGCGTGAGATTAAAATCGTTCCGCGATCTCCCGCGCCGCCTTCAAAAACGTCTGCACTTCGGCGGGGGAGTTGAACTCCGAAAGGCTCGCGCGCACCAACCCGTCCCGCCCCGAGCCGAGCGCGTCGTGCATCTTCGGGGCGCAGTGCAGCCCGCCGCGCACGGCGATGCGGTAGTCGTCCGAAAGCTCCTGCGCAAAAAATTCCGATTGCAGCTTCGTGCAGGAAAACGCCGCGATGCCGAACGGGTTCGGCTGCGAAAAGGCGCGCACGTTCTTTATTTTTTGCAGCCCTTCGACGAGCTGCTCCGTCATCGCGTACACCTTTTTTGCCGCATCCTCCATGTGCGTTTCGAGGTACAGC
>CAJFFD010000156.1 GCA_904373255.1 uncultured Clostridia bacterium
GCGGATGAGGTTGACGTGGCAGGGTCTGCCTTTCAGGAGCGCGATGAGCTTTTCGGCGTGCTCGCGCCCCGCGTTCTCCCCCGCGATGAGGGAGTACTCGAAGATGTAGCGGCGACCCGTCTTTTCAAAGTAATAGTCGCACGCTTGGAGGATTTCCGAAATTTTATACGCCTTGGCGACGGGCATGATGCGCTCCCGCTCCGCATCGTCGGGCGAATGCAGGGATACGGTGAGGTTGACGGGAATGCCCTCCTCCGCCAGTTCGTACATCTTGGGCACCAGCCCGCAGGTGGACAGGCTGATGTTTCTGCCGCTGATGCAGATGCCGCCCTCCGCCGTCACGTTTTTCAGGAACTTGACGGTGTTCCCGTAATTGTCGAGCGGTTCGCCGCTGCCCATGAGCACCACGTTGGTGACGGCGCGCTTTTCGGGCGTGCCGCCGCGGCGGGCATTGATCACCAGAATCTGCGCCAGAATTTCCCCCGCCGTGAGGTTGCGGATAAGCCCGTTCAGCCCCGACGCGCAGAAGGCGCAGTTCATGCGGCAGCCGACCTGCGTGGAAACGCACTGCGTATTGCCGTATTTATAAGACATGAGCACCCCTTCGATGATGTTGCCGTCCGCAAGTTCGAAGAGGTATTTTTCGGTGCCGTCTGCCGAGGTAAAAACCTCGCGCACCTTGACAGGCTCGTCCTCGAACCTCTCCGACAGCTTCGCGCGGAGGGATTTGGACAGGTCGCTCATGTCCGAAATGCACTTGCCGAGCATGACGCCGCGGTAAATCTGCGCGGCGCGGAACTTCTGTTCGCCCAGCTCCGCAACGAGCGACTGTATTTCCGCAAGGGATAAGTCCTGCAAAATTTGTTTCATTCGCCCCTCCTTCTGAGCTTGCAGACGTAAAACCCCGCGCCCATGGAAAGGTGCGGCAGGAACTGCATGCCGTACCCCGTATCCCTGTGCGCGAGCGGGCTTTCCGCCTTTTCGGGCGCAAAATCGGAATACGTCTGCAAAAAACGCGACACAGTTCCGTCGTTCTCTTCGCCCAGCACCGAACAGGTGGAATAGTACAAGTACCCGCCCCTTTTCACATACTTCGCGCACGCCGACAGGATGGCGAGCTGCGTCTTTTCGATCTCCGCGAGGCTCTCCTCTTTGCGGAAAAACTTGATGTCGGGGTTGTCCGAAACGACGCCGAAACCCGAGCAGGGCGCGTCGACGAGGACGGTATCGAACTTCTCCGCATAGCGTTCGTCATAGACGGAGGAATCGCGGCAGATGATTTCGATGTTTTCCGCGCCCATGCGCGCGGCGTATTGTTTGATGAGCTCGGCGCGGTGCGGGTGCAGCTCGAAAGCGGTGACGCGCCCGCATTTTCGGGACAGAAGCACGCTCTTGCCGCCCGGCGCGGCGCAGGCGTCCAGCAGGTTTTCGCACGGCTCGACCGCCGCGCAGATGGCGACGGAGCCGACCGATTGATGGCGACGGAGCCGACCGATTGAAAGGTGTATTTCCCCGCGGCAAATCCCTCGTCGCGCCGGAAATTGGAGAAGGAAAACACGTTTTCGAAGGGCGTTTTTTCCGCGTTTTGCAGATACGGCTCCGCCGCCTCCGCCGAGGCAAAGCGCACGAAGGTGCGCGGCGGGCGGTGCCGCATGATTTTTTCCGCTTCCTCCCCGCCGTACTCTTTGACGAGGCGGGAAACGGCGAACGCGGGGTACGAATATTTTACCGACAGCGCGGAAATTTTATCCTGCGGCAAAGTCAGCTTGTCCGCGTCGAAGGCGCGCAAAAAGGCGTTGATGAAGCCCGCCGCGCCCCCCTTGCCCAGCTTTTTGGCGAGCGCGACCGCGTTGTCCGTGACCATGTAGCGCTGTTTTTCCATAAATAAAAGCATGTACAGCGCGATTTTGAGCAGGATGCGCACGGGGAGCTTCGGATTTTTCGGGGCGAAACTCCTGATGCAGAAATCGAGGTAGATGTCGTTTTCCAGCACGCCGTAGACGAT
>CAJFFD010000157.1 GCA_904373255.1 uncultured Clostridia bacterium
CAATGGTCGCTTATAATTTTCGTATAAAACTTTTTCCAGCAAAATTCACAGTGCTCGTGATCCCAATTTCCGTGCGGGACAAATTTTTTGAGGCGGAAAGTTTTCCCTTCCAACTCCTTCGGGTACGGGTCTAACCGCCAATCGTCCTTCTCAATCATATTCCCCTCTTTTAACGGCGCGCACGAGGTTGGTTTCTCACAATATCCTACGGGCATTGCTCGCTTCCGCCTCGGCTCCGCCGCCTTGTTCACGAAAATCTCGCCACGCTGCGATTTTCCGTGAGTTTGCGGTTTTATATTTTAATGATCACTTGCAAAAGCAAAAACCACGCTTTTTGCTTTTGCCCTCCATTTGCCGAAAGGCTTATGCAGGAAAGGTGAAGCCGCGGCATTTTAATAATATGTGTGCTCTCAAATGAAAACTCCGATTGCCCCGAGCATAGCGAGGGCAAAGGGGTTGTCCTTTTCTCTCGGCATTTCGCAGGCGTCAGCTCGCCGAGAAATGCGAGAACAAAATCACTCGCGCAAGGAAAATCGCACTTTTCCGCCGCGCACCCCTATTTGCCGATACCTCGGCTTACCGAAGGGGTGAAGCCGTGCGATTACAACAATATGCGTGCCCATAAATATCGCACGGCGAGGGGAAAACCGCTCGGGTTTCCCCTCAAATCTCGGCATTTCGCAGGCGTCAGCTCGCCGAGAAATGCGAGAACTCTTTTACTCGTCATCAAACATCGAAATCTGCGCCTTCTGCTTTTCGCTCATCTTTACGCCAAGATGCTCGTAGGCGCCCTTTAGGCAAACCCTGCCGCGCGGCGTGCGCGCGATAAAGCCGAGCTGCATCAGGTACGGCTCGTACACGTCCTCGATGGTGTTCGCGTCCTCGTTGATGGTCGCGGCGAGCGTTTCCAGACCCGCGGGGCCGCCGTTAAACTTTTCAATGAGCGCGCGGAGCAAACCGCGGTCGGTGTCGTCCAGCCCCAATTCGTCGATGTCCATCTTCTGCAGAGCGTAGCGCGCGTCTGCAAGCGAGATGGCTCCGTTGCCCTTGACGGCGGAAAAATCGCGCACGCGCTTCAACAGACGGTTGCAGATGCGCGGCGTGCCGCGGGAACGGCGGGCGATCTCGCGGGCGGCTTCGGGTTCGATGGAGATGCCGAGCGTCTTTGCCGAGCGCGTGACGATCTGCGCAAGTTCGTCGGGGGTGTACATTTCGAGCCGGCACAAAACGCCGAAGCGGTCGCGCAGAGGCGAGCCGAGCATGCCAGCCTTGGTCGTTGCGCCGACGAGCGTGAAATGCTTTAACGGGAAGCGCAGGTTCTTTCGATGAACAGCACGTCGCCCTCGTTGAGGTTGGTCAAAATAGCGGCGAGGTCTCCCCCGCGCTCAATGGCGGGGCCGCTGGTGAGTTTGATCTGCACGCCCAGTTCGTTCGCGATGATGTGCGCGAGCGTCGTTTTGCCGAGCCCGGGCGGGCCGTATAAGAGGACGTGGTCGAGCGCTTCGCCGCGCATCTTTGCCGACGAGATGTACACGGAAAGGTTTTCTTTGACCTTATTCTGCCCGACGTAATCGGACATCGTTTTGGGGCGCAAAACGTTTTCCTCGGCGTCGTACTCCCCCTTCGTGCTCATCACGAGGCGGTCGTTCTCGCCGAAGCCGTTTTCAAAATCATCCTCGAAACTCATACCCGTCCGCACCTCCTTGTCTTAATTTTCGCGATACGTTACATATTTTTCAGCGCCGTCATGATGATCTCTTCCATCGTTTCGGCGCCCCGCTCGATGGCGCCCTTGACAGCCTTGACGCTCTCCGCGCGCGTATAGCCGAGGGACATAAGCCCGACGATGGCGTCCTCCTCCCTGTCGGAAAGCTTTTCGGGAACGGGAGCCGCGGGAGCCTTTGCGCCGCCCTTGACAGACCCCATCATCTCCGCCGCCGTCACCTTTTCGCGAAGTTCTAAAATAATGCGCTCCGCCGTCTTTTTGCCCAATCCCTTGACGGCGCTCAAACCCTTGACGTCGGAAGTGGCGATGGCGACGGCAATTTCGCTGATGTTCATGCCCGAAAGGATGGCAATGCCCATCTTCGGCCCGACGCCCGAAACGGATACGAGCTTCTGGAACATCTTCTTTTCCTCGACGGAAACGAACCCGAAGAGGGTGACGCCGTCGTCGCGCACCTGCAGATAGGTATACGCCTCGCCCTGCCCGTCGGTGACGAGTTTAGCGAACAGCGCGCCCGAGCAGACGAGTTCGTACCCGACGCCGTTCACTTCGAGCAGAATAACGCCCTCTTCCGAATAGATAACTTTTCCTTTAAGATAACCGATCATGAATTTCTCCGTTCACAAAATTTGTTTTGAGCTGACAAAACAAATTTTCGTGATTTTATGAAAACCCCATTACCCTCGCTACGTTCGGGACAATCGGAGTTTTCCTCGCCGCGGCATATTTGAGAGCACACATATTATTAAAATGCCGCGGCTTCACCTTTCCTGCATAAGCAAAAGTTTTTGCAAATAGGGGTGCGCTAACGCAAAAGCGTCGTTTTGCTTGCGCGAGTGAATTAGTTCTCGCATTTCTCGCCGAGCTG
>CAJFFD010000158.1 GCA_904373255.1 uncultured Clostridia bacterium
CTACGGCCGCCCGCTCATATCCTATTATCTGTTGGGCGCGACGGACAGGCAGCGCATGCTCTACCGCCCCGCCGACTTCTACGAAAGGAACAAGGTTCGCACGCTTCTCGGCGCCCGCGCCGAAAAGATCGATCCCGCCGCGCAGAAAATCGTGTTGCGGGGCGGCGAGGAGATTCCCTACGACAGATTGCTCGTCGCGACGGGTTCGCGCCCCTTCGAGCCGCCCATGGAGGGCATCGACGGGGTAAAGAATAAATTCAATTTTATGACCTTGCAGGACGCGCTCTCCCTCGAGAAAGTCCTCTCCAAGCGGAAAAATGTGCTGATTATCGGCGCGGGACTCATCGGTCTGAAATGCTTGGAGGGCATTCTGGAACGGGTGAAGTCGGTGTCCGTGGCGGACATGGCGGGCCGCATCCTGCCCAGCATTTTAGACGACGCGGGCGCAGCCGTCGTCCGCCGCGAACTGGAGGGGAAGGGCGCAAAATTCTACCTCTCCGACAGCGTCGCAAAGTTCGAAGGCAACACCGCGCATTTAAAGAGCGGGAAGGTGCGGGCGGCGAGGTGAGCCGCGGCGTCGTCACGGACGAAAAACAGCAGACGTCCCTGCAAAACGTGTACGCGGCGGGCGACTGCGCGGAGAGCTTCGATATTACATCGGGCGTACGCAAAGTCCTCGCGCTCCTGCCCAACGCCTATCGGCAGGGGTATACGGCGGGCGTCAACATGGCGGGCGGGGAAGCGTCGTTTGCCGACGCGATGCCCCTCAACGCCATCGGCTTTTTCGGCTCGCACGTCCTTACGGCGGGCAGCTATGAAGGCGAGAGCTTCGTGCAGGCGGAAGGGGACGTGTATCGCAGATTTTTCTGCAAGGACGGCGTTTTGAAGGGGTTTATCCTCGTCAATTCGCCCGAGCGGGCGGGCATCTACACTTCGCTCATCCGCAATCAGACGCCCCTGTCCGAAGTGGATTTCAAATCGCTGGAGGGCGCGCCGAATCTGGCGGCGTTCCCGCGGGCGGCGCGCGAGAGGATGCTCGCGCGGGAGGTATAGGTATGAAGATCGACGCGAACGGCATGCACTTTTCCGCGCTCAACGAGCGGGTGCGCGACTGCGAAGAAAGGGAAATATACATAGCGAACTGCGTGGGTCAGCGCTACATCGGCACGGGGCTTTCGGATAAGGAGATCGCCGTCGGCGGCACGCCCGGCAACGCCCTGGGAGCCTATCTCAACGGCGCGCGCATCCGCGTGTACGGCAACGTGCAGGAGGCGACGGGCGACACGATGAACGGCGGGCAGATCGTCGTCGGCGGCAGCGCGGGCGACGCCACCGGCTACGCCATGCGCGGCGGAAAGATCTTCATCCGCGGGGACGCGGGTTACCGCTGCGGCATCCACATGAAGGCGTACAAGGAGAACAAGCCCGCCATCGTCATCGGCGGCAGAACGGGGAGCTTCCTCGGCGAGTACCAGGCGGGCGGCACCATCGTCGTGCTCGGGAACCATACCGACGGCAAGCCGATCATCGGCAATTTCTGCGGCACGGGCATGCACGGCGGCGAAATTTACCTGCGCTGCGGGCAGATCCCGACCAAACTGCCCGCGCAGGTGCGCGCCGAAAAGATCGAACGTCTTCCCGAAGACGCGGCGGAACTGGTGCGCGAGTGGTGCAGGGAGTTCGGGCAGGAGGAGTCCTACTTCCGCCTCACCCCGAACAGCGACAACCCGTACCGCCAGATGTACACGGTCAACTGATATGGCGGCGAAGGTGCTTGCGTGCGGCGGCGCGGCGAAAAAGGTGTGCGCGCTTTTAAACGAACACGGCTATGCCGCCCGCGCCGCGCGGGAATATGCCCCGGAGCGCGCGGAAGGGATAGACGCGGTGATCCTTCTTCCGCCCGTCGCCGAGGGGGGAACGATTTCGGCGGCAGAAGCGCTCGTGCGGCAGGGCGTTGCGGTGCTGTGCGTCGGCGTGGAACCGCCCGAGGGTTCGGGTGCGGTATTCCTGAAGAACCCCGTATCTTCGGCAATGCTGCTGCAGACGCTTGCGCTTGCATTGGAAATGCGCGCCCGTCTGCGCGCGCTGGAAGGGGAGAACGAGCGGCTGAAGGCGGCGCTCAGCGACTTCAAACTCATCGACCGCGCCAAGTGCGCACTGATCCAATACCTCGGCATGACGGAGAAGGACGCCCACCGCTTTATTGAAAAACAGGCGATGGACAGGCGCGTACCCCGCCGCGAGATCGCTTTGGATATTTTAAAG
>CAJFFD010000159.1 GCA_904373255.1 uncultured Clostridia bacterium
ATCGAGGCGCTCGACCCCGAACATAAGGCGCGGCGCATCTATATGTCGCCCAAGGGCGAAACGTTCCGCCAGCAGAAGGTGTTTGAACTTTTGGGGTACGAACACCTCATTTTGCTGTGCGGGCATTACGAGGGCGTCGATCAGCGCGCCATCGACTTGTTTATCGACGAGGAAATCAGCATCGGCGATTACGTTCTCACGGGCGGCGAACTGCCCGCGATGGTCGTTGCCGACTGCGTGGCGCGGTATGTGGACGGAGTCATCAACACCTCGTCGCTCGTGCAGGAGAGCTTTTCGGAGAACCGGCTGGAATACCCGCAGTACACCCGCCCCGTGGAGTACAGGGGATTGACGGTACCCGAGGTTTTGCGCAGCGGCAACCATGCGGAGATCGACAAGTGGCGGCGGGAGCAGTCGGAAAAGCTCACGCGCGAAAAGCGGCCGGATTTGAGCGGAGCGCGGCAGGAGCCGAACGGAGTGAAAGGCGAAGCCGCGCGCAGTCGAGAAATCTCTTGAAAAATGCTGTCATTGCAGTGTTTTTTCGGCGTAGGCAATAAAAAACAATAAGGACGATATTTATTACAGAGATTTCTCCACGCGCTTCGCTTGGTCGAAATGACAATAGGGGCTTTTCGCTTGGTTTTCGGCAAAGCCGCGCGCCCGCGGGTTTTCTCTGAAATCAAGCAAAAACTCTCATCTCTTTTGAGAGATTTTGCGCGAAGGATAAAACAATTACTCGCGCAAGCAAAACCGCGCTTTTAGCGGCTGCGCACGAGGCTGGTTTCTCACAATACCCTGTCGGGCATTGCTCGCTTCCGCCTCGGCTCCGCCGCCTTATTCACGAAAATCTCGCTGTGCTGCGATTTTCCGTGAGTTTGTGGTTTTATAAAATAAATAACAGCGCAACCCAATTTGCAAAAACTTTTGCTTTTGCAGGAAAGGTGAATGCGGTATTTTAATAATTAACTCGCAAAAGCGAAAACCACGTTTTTTGCTTTCGCCCTCAATAAGCCGAAAGGCATACGCGGAAAGAGTGAATGCGGCGATTCAAAAATAAGAGAGCTGTAACATATCGCCGCAGAGAGAAAACCGAACACAGAGCCGCAGGAAATGCGGCGAATATTGGGTTTTCTCTGAAATCAAGCAAAAGCTCTCATCTCTTTTGAGAGATTTAGCGCGAAGGAGGAGCATGAAACACATCCAATGGTTCCCCGGTCATATGACCAAGGCTATGCGCATGATGGAGGAGCAGGTCAAGCTCGTGGACGGCGTGCTCGCCGTGCTCGACGCCCGCGCCCCCGCTGCAACCAGGAACAAAAAATTAGATACGCTCTTCGGCGCGAAGCCCGTTCTGTACATCCTCAACAAGAGCGACCTCGCCGACGATAAAAGGACGGACGCCTTCCTCGCCGAATTTTCCAAGGCAGGGCTGACCGCCGTCAAGTGTTCCGCCAACGCGGCGGGCGCGGCGAAACAGCTTTCCGCCAGAATTTCCGCACTCGTGCGCGAAAAATTCGAACGGGACGAAAAGAAGGGGATCGTCCGCCCGCCCAATGCTCTCAGCGGCGAAAAGCGCGCCGTCACGGGCGACAAGGCGGGCGTCACGCGCGGCAAGCAGTGGATCCGCTGCGCGGGGTTCGAGCTGCTCGATACCCCCGGCACCATGCCCCCCTCCTTCGAGAACCAGACGCTCGCGCGGCACCTCGCGTATATCGGCAGCATCAACGACGACATCCTCGATATGGATGACGTGGCGCTCGAGCTGTTGCGCGAAATTGCGGAAACGTATCCGCAATTTCTGACCGAACGCTATAAAATCGAGGACTTTTCCTCGCCGCTTTCCATGTACGAACAGGTTTGCCGCAGCCGCGGATTCCTGTTAAAGGGCGGCGAGTACGACTACGAGCGGGGCGCGAAGGCGATCATAGACGATTTCCGCAAGGGGCGGCTCGGGCGCATTTCTTTGGAGAGCGCCGAGGCGTTCGCGGAGTACATCCGTTAAACAGGCGAAGAACGGTTTTGGCGGTGTGACCGCTGCCGATGTGCGGCGCAGTGCGGGGAGGAGCCGCAAGGGCGTGCCACAGTAAAAGTGTTTTGAAAGCGCGGCACGGATAGAGAGTGCGGCGGCGCAGATAAGCGAGGCGGGGCGCAAAAAGGCGAAACGTATCCGGCAAATTAGAACAGACACGAAAGAAAAAACATGCAGAAACGAAAGAAAATCGACGTCGACAAACTCGCGTATGAAAAGGAGATGCTTGCGCTGGGCGCGGAGTACATCGCGGGCGCGGACGAGGTGGGGCGCGGGCCGCTGGCGGGCCCCGTGGTGTGCGCGGCGGTCATCATGAAGCCCGAGGAGCGGGAGCGGCTGGCGGCGCTCATCCGCGAGCGCGCCATCGCCTATAAAATATGCGAGGAGAGCAGCGAAACCATCGATCGCATCAATATATTGGAGGCGACGCGGCTGTGCATGAAGCGCGCGGTCGAGGGGCTTGCGGTGCAGCCGGACGTGGTGTTCATCGACGGGAATTTCCGTCTGCAGATCGATCTGCCGCAGCAGAACATCGTGCGGGGGGACGCGCTCTCGTACACCATCGGCGCGGCGAGCATCCTCGCCAAGGTGTACCGCGACGCGCTCATGTGCGAAT
>CAJFFD010000160.1:0-1531 GCA_904373255.1 uncultured Clostridia bacterium
CGTCAGCCAGAGCGGCGAAACGGCGGATACGCTGGAGGCGGCGCGGCTCGCCAAGGGGCGGGGCGCGTATGTGCTCGCGGTCACGAACGTCGCGCAGTCGTCGCTCGCGGAGCTTGCGCACTTCACCGTCGCCATGCGCGCGGGGCCGGAGATCGCCGTCGCCGCCACCAAGAGCTACAACTGCCAGCTCCTGTGCCTGTATTATATCGCCGCGCAGATGTATTTTTATAAGTTCACGCGCATGCCGCCGTGGTTCTCGTCGCTGTTCAAGCTGCCCGAAGCGGCGCGCGCCGCTTTTAACTGCTTCCCCGCCATGCGCTCGCTCGCCGAGGCGCTCACCGATAAGCGCAGCATGTACTTTTTGGGGCGGGATGCCGACGTCGTCACCGCCATGGAGGGCGCTCTCAAAGTCAAGGAGATCGCCTACATCTTCGCGGAGGGGTACGCGGCGGGCGAGCTCAAGCACGGCACCCTCGCCCTGGTGGAGGAGGGGTTCCCCGTGCTGGCAATTTCCACCGTGCGGCGCCTGGCGCAGAAAACGGAAAACGCCTTGCAGGAGGTCAAGTCGAGGGGCGCGTTCACGGTCTTGCTGTCGCAGTCGGCGGAGGTGTTGGCGGAAAGCTGCGCGGCGTGCAAGTGCCGCCTGCCCGACGTGTGCGAGCGGTTGATGCCGATCGTCGCGGTCATTCCCCTGCAATATTTCGCCTGCCGCATGTGCTTGGAGCGGGGGTACGACCCCGACAAGCCGCGGAATCTGGCAAAGTCGGTGACGGTGGAATAGGAGGAACGGGCGCTGCCCCGCCCGGAATGCGGGGCAGCGCCCGGCGCAGATACGGAAGGAAAATTCTGACCCGAAAAAATGCGGAAATCCGTTGACGAACGGGAGCTTTTATATTATAATAGAATCGATAAAATTTTATCGATTTTTTGACTGCTTATCGATTTTTTGACTGCGCTTGCGGCATGCCGAAAACGCAGTCTTTGCGCGCCCTGCGGGGGAACGCACAACATATCGGAGGGTAAACATATGGTTTTGAAGGTTTGCGTGGGAAGTTCCTGCCATCTCCGCGGCTCGTACGACGTCATCGAGGAGATGAAGAGGATCATCAAAAAGTACGGCGTGGAGGACAAGGTCGATTTGCAGGCGACCTTCTGCGTCGGCAACTGCCAGAACGGCGTTTCCGTGCTCGCAGACGAAATGCTTTTACATAACGCCAACAAGGACAACTGCGAGGAGCTTTTCCTCACGCAGGTCTATCCGCTCGTCAAGTGAGGTGGCGCGCATGATCCGCTATCTCGATTTCAAGGACGCCCGTTGCAAGGACTGCTACAAGTGCCTGCGCGAGTGCCCCGTCAAGGCGATCAAAGTGGTCGACCACCACGCGAAGATCATCGAGAGCCGCTGCATCCTGTGCGGCCACTGCACGAAGGTCTGCCCGCAGAACGCCAAGAGCGTGCATACCGAGCGGGCGGAAGTGGAGCAGCTTTTAAAGGGCGGCAACGTCGTCGCGTCCGTCGCGCCCTCCTTCGT
>CAJFFD010000160.1:1583-3347 GCA_904373255.1 uncultured Clostridia bacterium
AAGTATAAAAACTTTATCACCTCCTGCTGCCCCGCCGTCAACACGATGATCGAACTGTACTACCCGAAGGCGCTGCAATACCTCGCGCCCGTCGACACCCCGATGATCGCGCACGCCAAGATGATCCGCAAAAAGCACCCGAAGGCGAAGGTCGTGTTCATCGGCCCGTGCATCGCCAAAAAGCGGGAGGCGCGCGAGAGCGGCGTGGTGGACGGCGTTCTGACCTTCGAAGACCTTGCCGCCATGTTCGAGGACAAGGGCATCGTCCTCTCGGAGATCGCCCGCCTGCCTTCGCACGCGGAGGGGGGAGCCAACCGCGCCAAATATTATCCCATCAGCCGCGGCATCATCAAGTCGTTCGAGCACTACATCGACGGCTACGAGTTCGTCGCGGTGGACGGGGCGGAAAAGTGCAAGGAGGTGCTCGAAAACATCGAGAGCCTCTCGGGCATGTTCATCGAGATGAACAGCTGCGATTCCGCCTGCGTCAACGGCCCCTGCTCGCTCGCGCTCAAAGCGGGCGCGCTCAAAGCCAACGCCGACATCCGCAAATATGTGCAGAAGGACTTGGCGGAGAACGCTTCTTCGCCTGCGGCGCCCGCCGAGGACATCGACTTCACCTGCGTCCACGAGCGCAAGCGCACCGAGGACTTTACGCCCACCGACCGTCAGCTGAAAGAAATTCTGGCAAAGACGGGCAAATTTACCGAGGCGGACATGCTCAACTGCGGCGCGTGCGGGTACGATACCTGCCTGGAAAAGGCGTGGGCGGTCGCCAACGGCTACGCGAACATCGATATGTGCGTGCCTTACATGCGCGAGCGCGCCGAAAGACGATCTGAATATTCTGGAGATCAACGGCAAGGCGAAGGAGCTGCTTGGCATCAAGGAACACGACGTCAAGGGCAAGGGTGTTTTCCATTACTTCAACCCCACCGACTTCGTGCTCGCGCAGAGCGATAACAAGAACCTCTACAACAAAAAGGTGTTCCTCGAAAAGACGGGCAGCTACATCGAACTCACCATCATCGTCTTAAAGGACAAAAAGGGCATGTACGCCGTCATGAAGGACATCACGCAGGAGACCAAGAGCGAGGAGCAGCTGGATAAAGTCAGGCTGGAAACGCTCGCCACGACGGACGAGGTCATCAAAAAGCAGATGCGCGTCGCGCAGGAGATCGCTTCGCTTTTGGGCGAAACGACCGCCGAAACGAAGGTCGCCCTCCTCAAACTCAAAAGGACGATCGCGGGCGAAGAGGAGAAAAAATAGCCATGGCGCTCTGCTTGGAAAGCGGCTACACGTCGCTGAATAAAAAGAACGAGGAGCTGTGCGGCGACCGCGTGGAGAGCACCGTTTCGAACGGTTACACCACGCTCGTGCTCGCCGACGGGTTGGGCAGCGGCGTCAAGGCGAACATCCTCTCCACCCTCACCTCGAAAATTCTCTGCACCATGGTCTCCAACGACATCGACATCGAGGAGTGCGTGGAAACGATCATTCAGTCGCTGCCCGTGTGCAAGGTGCGCGGCGTGGCGTACTCCACCTTTTCCGTCATCCACATGAACGAACAGGGGAAGGGGTATCTCTTCGAGTTCGACAACCCGCAGGCGATCTGGATCCGCGGCTGCAAGTGCCGCGATTTTCCGCGCGAGGAAATGGATATTCTCGGCAAAACGGTGTACAAGACCGCGCTCGACTTGCAGGCGGGCGACATCGTCGTCGTCATGAGCGACGGCGTCATCCACGCGGGCATCGGCATGACG
>CAJFFD010000161.1 GCA_904373255.1 uncultured Clostridia bacterium
CATGTTCTTGTAGTCGCGCACGCCCGTGCCTGCGGGGATGAGCTTACCGATGATGACGTTCTCCTTCAAGCCGATGAGCGGGTCGACCTTGCTCTTGATCGCCGCTTCGGTGAGCACGCGCGCCGTCTCTTGGAAGGACGCGGCGGACAGGAAGGAATCGGTGGACAGCGCTGCCTTGGTGATGCCGAGGAGCACGCGCTTCGCGGTGGCGGGGCGGCCGCCGTTCTGAATCGTCTTTTCGTTCTCGTCTTCAAAGGTGAACATATCGACGAGCTCGCCGGGGAGCATCTCCGTGTCGCCGCAGTTTTCGATGCGGACTTTGCGCATCATCTGGCGCACGATGATTTCGACGTGCTTATCGTTGATGTCGACGCCCTGCGAGCGGTAGACGGACTGTACCTCGTGGAGGATGTAGTCCTGCACGCCCTTGACGCCCTGAATGCGGAGGATATCCTGCGGGTTGACCGAGCCGCCGTTGAGCTGGGTGCCCGGTTCCACCTTGTCGCCGTGCTTGATTTTCAGCTCGGCGTTGAAGGGCAGAACATACTCCTTCTTCTGCGCACCCGTGATCTCGTCGCGGATGACGATGTGCTTCTGGTTGTCCTGCTCGCTGATGTAGGCGATGCCCCCCACTTCGCACAGGGTCGCGACACCCTTCGGTTTGCGCGCCTCGAACAACTCTTCGACGCGCGGAAGACCTTGCGTGATGTCGCCCGTCGCCGCGATACCGCCCGTGTGGAAGGTACGCATCGTCAGCTGCGTGCCCGGCTCGCCGATGGACTGCGCCGCAATGGTACCGACCGCCTCGCCCACCTGGATGGGACGGCCCGTCGCCATGTTCTTGCCGTAGCACTTGGCGCAGACGCCGTGGCGCGACGTGCAGGTGAATACGCTGCGGATGGACACTTCCTTGATGCCCGCTGCGACGATTTCGTCTGCCGTTTCCTCGGTGATCATCTCGTTGACGGGAACGATGACCTCGCCGGTTGCGGGATTGACGACGTCTTCGGAGACGAAGCGCCCGACCAGGCGGTCGTGCAGACTCTCGATTTCGCCGTTCGGGCCGACGATGGCGGAGATCTTCATGCCGCGCGGCTTCTTGCCCGCGCAGCAGTCGTCTTCGCGCACGATGACGTCCTGCGAAACGTCGACGAGACGGCGGGTCAGATAACCCGAGTCCGCCGTTTTCAGCGCCGTATCCGCCAAGCCTTTGCGGCCGCCGTGCGAGGAAATGAAGTATTCCAGAACGGTAAGCCCCTCGCGGAAGCAGGATTTAACGGGGATTTCGATCATTTTGCCCTGCGGGTTGACCATGAGGCCGCGCATGCCCGCGAGCTGCTTGATCTGGTCGATGGAACCGCGCGCGCCCGAGTTCGCCATCATCCAGATGGGGTTGAAATCGTCCGCGTCCTTGCGCAGCTCTGCCGTAACGGCGTCGGTCGTCTCTTTCCACACGCCGACCACCGCGTTGTAGCGCTCCTCCTCTTTGAGGAGACCGCGCGCGAATTTCTTTTCGATGTTTTCGACCTTCTTCTCCGCGTCGGCGATCATCCCGTTCTTCGCGTCGGGGATGTGCATATCGAACACGGAAGTCGTGAGAGCGCCGATGGTCGAATACTTGAAGCCGAGCGCCTTGATTTTATCCAAAACGTCCGCCGCCTTGGGCGCGCCGCCCGTCTTGAAGCAGCGGTCGACGATCTTGGAGATCATCTTCTTGTCGACGGGAACGCTCTTCATGCGGCCGTCGTCCGCCTTCTTGTAGCCGGAAATTTCGTATTGGAGGAAATCTTCCTTCGTTTCGCGGGGAACAAAACCCAAATCCTGCGGGATCGCCTCGTTGTAGATGATGCGCCCGACCGTCGTTTTGACGCGGCCGGTGACCGTTTCAATGGGGTTGCCCTGCTCGTCGGTGAACCTGCCCTCGGGGAGCTTGACCGTGCGGCGGACATAAATTTCGTCCTGCAGGGTGATGACCTTCGTCTGATACGCCATGACCGCCTCGTCCTCGGAGGTGTAAAGCCCCGCATAGTACTGCTCGGCGCCCTCGGTACCCTCGGGCACTTCGTTGTGGCGCTCGTCGTACCAGCGGCCGTCGTAGCGGCGGACGATGGTCAGGTAGTAGGCGCCCAGAATCATGTCCTGCGTGGGCGTCATGACCGGCTTGCCGTCGGAAAGTTTCAGGATGTTGTTCGAGGAGAGCATGAGGAAGCGCGCTTCCGCCTGCGCCTCGATGGAGAGGGGTACATGCACAGCCATCTGGTCGCCGTCGAAGTCGGCGTTGAACGCGCCGCACACCAGCGGGTGGATCTTGATGGCGCGGCCCTCGATGAGCACCGGCTCGAACGCCTGAATGGACAGGCGGTGCAGCGTCGGCGCGCGGTTCAGAAGCACGGGGTGCTCCTTGATGACCCCTTCCAGAACGTCCCAGACGTTGGACTTCGCCTTTTCGACGGCGCGCTTCGCGCTCTTGATGTTGTGGCACTGGCCGCTTTCGACCAGCTTTTTCATGATGAACGGCTTGAACAGCTCGATCGCCATTTCCTTCGGCAGACCGCACTGGTACAGTTTGAGTTCAGGCCCTACGACGATAACCGAACGTCCGGAATAGTCGACGCGCTTGCCGAGCAGGTTCTGACGGAAGCGGCCCTGCTTGCCGCGCAGAAGCCCGGACAGCGATTTGAGCTCGCGGTTGGAGGGGCCGGAGATGGCTTTGCCGCGGCGGCCGTTGTCGATGAGGGCGTCCACCGCTTCCTGCAGCATGCGCTTTTCGTTCTTGACGATCATGTCCGGCGCGCCCAGCTCCATCAGCCTCTTCAGGCGGTTGTTGCGGTTGATGACGCGGCGGTACAGGTCGTTCAGATCGCTCGTGGCGAATCTGCCGCCGTCCAGCTGTACCATCGGGCGCAGTTCGGGCGGAATGACGGGCAGAACGGTGAGGATCATCCATTCGGGGCGGTTGCCGCTGCGGCGGAACGCCTCGATGATCTCGATGCGCTTGACCGCGCGCAGGCGTTTGGCTCCGCTCGGGTTGTTTTCGATGATGTCGCGCGTTTCCTTGCTCTCTTTTTCGAGGTCGATCGCCTGCAGAAGCTCGCGGATCGCCTCCGCGCCCATACCGACTTTCAGGCCGGTGACGCTCTCGTCGCCGTACTGCTCCTCGATTTCGCGCAGGTCTTTGTCGGTGATGACC
>CAJFFD010000162.1 GCA_904373255.1 uncultured Clostridia bacterium
GCGCTTCTCCTCTTCCTGGCTCTTGCTCATGTTGATGCCGTGGTTGATGCAGGGCGCGTATGCGATGATGAGGGACGGCCCGTCGTACTTCTCCGCTTCGATGAGCGCGTTGAGGAACTGCTGTTTGTTCGCGCCCATGGAAACCTGTGCAACGTACACATAGCCGTAGCTCATCGCCATCATGCCGAGATCCTTTTTCTTGACGCGCTTACCGGAGGAAGCGAACTTCGCGACCGAGCCGGTCGGCGTGGACTTGGAAGCCTGACCGCCCGTGTTGGAGTACACTTCGGTATCCAGAACGAGCACGTTGACGTTTTCGTTCTGCGCGAGCACATGGTCGAGCCCGCCGTAGCCGATGTCGTACGCCCAGCCGTCGCCGCCGAAGATCCAGATGGATTTCTTGACGAGGCAATCCTTCGCTTTCAGAACTTCCTGGCAGAGAGCGTCGCACTCGCAGCCGCAATCCTTGCAGCCTTCGCAAGCCTTGACGAGCTTGTCCGCCGCAGCCTGGCTGCCTTCCGCATCGTCCATGTTGGCGAGCCATTCTTCGCACGCCGCCTTGCCTTCCGCATAGTCTGCCCACTTTTCGGCGAGCGCCTTCACTTCCGCTTCGAGCTTCGCGCGGCGAGCCTTATACGCGAGGTTGATGCCGTAGCCGAATTCCGCGTTGTCCTCGAACAGGCTGTTCGCCCATGCGGGGCCGTGACCCTTCTTGTTCACGGTGTAGGGGCAGGTAGGGGAGGAACCGCCGTAAATGGAGGAGCAGCCCGTCGCGTTCGCAACGATCATGCGGTCGCCGAACATCTGGGTGACCACCTTGACGTACGGCGTTTCGCCGCAGCCTGCGCACGCGCCCGAGAACTCGAACAGCGGCTGGTTGAACTGGCTGCCCTTGACGGTCGTTCTCTTGATCGAGGAGGTATCCGCCTGCTGTACGCTCTGGGCGAATTCCCAGTTCTTCGCGTCGGCGTCTGCCACTTCTTCCAACGGAACCATGACGAGAGCCTTGTTGCCCTTCATGCCGGGGCAGACGTTCGCGCACACGCCGCAGCCCATGCAATCGAGGGGCGAAACCTGCATGCGGAACTGCGTTCCCTTCAAACCGGTCGTGGGTTTGGTAACGAACGTATCGGGTTTTTCGGCCGCGTCGTCGATGACCGCCGGGCGGATGCACGCGTGCGGGCAGACGAACGAGCACTGGTTGCACTGGATGCAGTTTTCGGGGATCCACTTCGGAACCTTTACCGCAACGCCGCGCTTTTCAAACTTGGTCGTGCCGACGGGTACGGAGCCGTCCGCATTGAACGCGGAGGTGGGCAGCTTGTCGCCCTCGAGCACGAGGATGGGATGCACGACGTTCTTGAAGTATTCGTTGTCGGCAACTTTGACCATCGGCGCGCCGTCCTTCGCGTTCGCCCAGCTTGCGGGGTAGTTGATCTCCTGCAAACCGCTCTTCGCGGAGTCGATGGCGGCGTAGTTCATGTTGACGACGGCGTCGCCCTTGCGGGAGAACTTCTTGAATACCGCCTTCTTCATATAGTCGGAAGCCTGTTCGTAGGGCATGATCGAGTCGTTGATGTAGAAGAACGCAGACTGCATGATCGTGCTCGTCTTGCCGTTCAGACCGATCTGCGACGCGATGCCGATACCGTCGATGTTATAGAATTTGAGGTGCTTTTTCGCGATCTGCTGTTTGACCTTTGCGGGCAGGTTCTTTTCGATCTCCTCCATGGTCGTCCACTGGGAGTTGAGCAGGAACTTGCCGCCTTCCTTGATGTCGGAGAGCATGTCGTAGCGGGTGATGTAGGAAGGGTTGTGGCAGGCGACGAAGTCCGCGCTGTCGATGAGGTAGGAACTCTGAATGGGCGTCTTGCCGAAGCGCAGGTGCGAAACGGTGATGCCGCCCGACTTCTTGGAATCGTAGAAGAAATACGCCTGCGCGTACATGTCGGTGTGGTCGCCGATGATCTTGATGGAATCCTTGTTCGCGCCGACGGTGCCGTCCGAGCCGAGGCCGTAGAACTTGCACGAAATCGCGCCCTCGGGAGCGGCGTCGTACTTCTCG
>CAJFFD010000163.1 GCA_904373255.1 uncultured Clostridia bacterium
GAGCAAGTTCATTCTCAAACGGATCAATTAAGGGAGGATCACTTAAATGAGCAGAAGCGTAAAGAAAGGGCCTTACGTTGAAGCGAGACTTCTCAAAAGGGTTGAGGAGCTCAACGCGGCCAACGATAAAAAGGTATTGAAAACGTGGTCGAGAGCGTCGACGATCTTCCCCCAAATGGTAGGTCACACGATCGCCGTGCATGACGGGCGCAAGCACGTTCCCGTCTACATCACGGAAGACATGGTCGGCTGCAAGCTCGGCGAGTTTGCCCCGACCAGAACGTTCAAAGGGCATGCCGGCGGCAAGACGACCGGCAAGAAGTAAGGAGGTCGCGGATAAATGGCTAAGAATACGCGTGAAAAAGCAAAAAGGATCGCGGAGAACAAGGACAGGCGTCCTTACGCGACCGCAAGGCATATCAGAATGTCTCCTTATAAAGTGCGCAGGGCGCTCACCCTCATCCGCGGCAAGAGCGTAAACGAAGCGGCGGCGATCCTCGAGTTTGCTACCATCGTTTCGGCAGAACCCGTCAAAAAGGTACTCCTTTCGGCGGCTGCGAACGCGGAGCATAACTACGGCATGGACAGGGGCGACCTCATCGTCGCCGAAGCGTATGCCGACCAGGGCCCCACGCTCAAGAGGATGAACCCCGTCTCCAAGGGCAGGGCGCACGCCATCCTCAAGAGAACCAGCCACATCACCGTCGTCCTCGACGTAAAGAGCAAGTAAGGAGAGTTCGAAATGGGACAGAAAGTTAATCCGCACGGTTTGCGCGTCGGCGTCATCATTCATCAAAGATAAATACTATGCTGCCGCCGTGAGCAAGATCCTCATCGAGCGCGCCGCCAACCGTATCGTCGTCACCGTGTTCACGGGCAAACCCGGCGTTCTCATCGGCAAGGCAGGCTCGGAGATCGAGGTCATCAAGAAAGACCTTGCGAAGCTCACGAAAGGCAAGAACATCGTCATCAACGTCACGGAAGTCCGCAAGCCCGACTCCGACGCACAGCTCGTCGCCGAGGGCGTTGCCCAGCAGCTGGAAAAGCGCATGTCTTTCCGCCGCGCGATGAAGCAGGCGATCGGCCGCGCGATGCGTTCGGGCGTCAAGGGCGTCAAGATGATGGTTTCCGGCCGTCTGGACGGCGCGGAAATCGCCCGCTGCGAACAGTACCACGAGGGTTCCATTCCTCTGCAGACGCTGCGCGCGGACATCGATTACGGTTTTGCCGAAGCGCACACCACGTTCGGCATGATCGGCGTCAAGGTCTGGATTTACAAGGGCGAAATCCTCAGGGCCAAAGCGCATGAAGGAGGCGAACAGTAATGTTAATTCCGAAGAGAGTCAAGAGAAGAAAGCAGCACCGCGGCAACATCAAGGGTCAGGCGCAGAAGGGCAACAAGGTCGCGTACGGCGAGTACGGTCTGGTCGCGGCGGAGGGCGCAAGGATCACCTCCCGCCAGATCGAGGCGGCTCGTATCGCGATGACCCGTTTCATCAAGCGCGGCGGTCAGGTCTGGATCGATATATTCCCGCACAAGCCGATCACGCGTCACCCCGCCGAGTCCCGTATGGGTTCCGGTAAGGGCGCGGTCGAGTACTGGGTGGCGGTCGTCAAGCCGGGCAGGGTTCTGTTCGAAATGGCGGGCGTTCCCGAGGACGTCGCGAAGGAAGCGATGCGCCTTGCGGGTCACAAGCTCCCCGTCAAGACCAAGTTCATGGTCAAGGGCGAGGTCAACCCCGTCACGGGTCGTATGCCCGACGGCAGCGAAAAAATCACAGAAGGCGGTGAGGGTTAATGAAAGGCAAGGAACTTCACAACATGACCGATGAAGAGCTGCAGGCGAAGCTCGGCGAACTGAAAACGGAGCTGTTCAACCTCCGCTTCCGCCATGCGTCCGGTCAGCTCGAAAACCCCATGACGATCGCTTCCTGCAAAAAGGACATCGCGCGCGTCAACACCGTGATCCGCGAAAGAGAGATCAAGAGGGCATAAGGAAGGGTACGAAACATGGAAAGAAATCTGAGAAAAGAAAGAGTCGGGCTTGTCGTATCCGACAAAATGGACAAGACGGTCGTCGTCGCCATCGTGGATAAGAGCATCCACCCCCTCTATAAAAAGACAATCACCAAGACGAAGAAGATCAAGGCGCACGACGAGCAGAACGACTGCGTCGTCGGCGACAAGGTTCGCATCGTGGAAACGAGGAAGCTCAGCAAGGACAAATGCTGGCGCGTTGCCGAGATCGTCGAAAAGGCGAAGTAAGAGTATAAGGAGAAAAGAGCCATATGATACAACCGCAGACAAGGCTTAAAGCGGCCGACAACTCCGGCGCGAAAGAGCTCATGTGCATACGGGTTCTGGGCGGTTCCTTCCGCAAAAGCGGCAACATCGGCGACGTGATCATCGCCAGCGTCAAGACCGCGACCCCCGGCGGCGCCGTCAAAAAGGGCGAAGTCGTCAAGGCGGTCATCGTCAGAACCAGCAAGGGCATCCGCCGTCCCGACGGTACTTATATCCGTTTCGACGACAATGCCGCCGTCATCATCGATAACCAGAAACAGCCGCGGGGCACCCGTATCTTCGGGCCCATCGCGCGCGAACTGAGGGATAAA
>CAJFFD010000164.1 GCA_904373255.1 uncultured Clostridia bacterium
GTTTGTGCTAAAATACTGTAACGTATAATAAAGATTTTCTTAATTTATAGGAGAAAGGATTATGAAGTACACGATCGAGCCTTCCGAGAAGAGCACCGTCAAAGTAACCATGACGTTTGACAAGGCGGAGTGGGACGCCGCCAACATGAAGGCGTATCAGCAGACCCGCGGCAGGTATTTTGTCAACGGTTTCCGCAAGGGCAAGGCGCCCAAGCACGTCATCGAGCTTAACTACGGCAAGGGCGTGTTCTATGAAGATGCGCTCAACGATCTGTTCTCCGAACATTATTACGACATCATCGAAAAGGAAAAGGACAACTATACCGTCGTCGGTCAGCCCGAACTGTCGGTGGAGGATATCTCCGACGAGGGCGCCGTTCTTTCGGCAAAGGCGCCCGTCAAGCCGGACGTCAAGCTCGGCGCGTACAAGGGTATAAACATCCGGAAAGTGGAGTATAATGTAAAGGACGAAGACGTCGAAGCGGATCTGAAGCGCCTGCAGGAGCGCAACTCCCGCCTCGTCGAAGTCACCGATCGCGCCGCCGAAAACGGCGACACGGCGACCATCGACTTCTCCGGCAGCGTCGACGGCGAAAAGTTCGAGGGCGGCACCAGCGAGAATTATCCGCTCGTTTTGGGCAGCGGCTCGTTCATCCCCGGATTCGAAGAGCAGGTCGTGGGCATGAAGGTCGGCGAGGAGAAGGACGTCAACGTCAAATTCCCCGAGGACTACCAGGCGGAAAACCTGAAGGGCAAGGACGCCGTGTTCGCCGTCAAGCTCAACAAGCTCGAAAAGAAGGAACTGCCCGAAGTGAACGACGAGTTCATCAAGGACGCGGCGGGCGTAGAGACGGTCGAGGAATACAAAAAGCAGACGCGCGAGCGCCTCGAAAAGCAGGCGAAGGAAAAGGGCGACGCGGAGACGGAGAACAATATCGTCAAGGCGATCACCGAAACCGCCGAGGTCGAAATTCCCGACGCGATGATCGAGAATCAGATCGACATCATGGTGCGCAACGCCGAATACCGTTTGGGCATGCAGTACGGCGGCCTGAAGCTCGCGGACTACCTCAAATACATGGGCAGCAACATGCACGACTTCCGCGAAGGCTACCGCGCACAGGCGGCGGATACCGTCAAGAGCCAGCTCGTCATCGACAAGATCATCCGCGAGGAGAACATCAAAGCCGAGGACGCCGAAATCGAAGCCAGGATCGCGGAGTTTGCGGAAAAGGCGAACAAGCCGCTCGAAGAGTATAAAAAGGACGTGGACGATTCGCAGCGCGAGTACATCGCCAACGACATCGTCATCAACAAGCTGTTCGACTTCCTGAAGGAGAACAACAACCTCGCGGCGGACGCGGCGGAAAAACCCGCCAAGAAGCCCGCGGCGAAGAAGACGGCTGCCAAGAAAGCGGACGACGCCGAAGCGGCTGCGGAAGAGAAGCCTGCCAAGAAGCCTGCAACGAAAAAGGCTGCCGCCAAGAAGGACGACGCGGCTGCGGAGGAGAAACCCGCCAAGAAGCCTGCGGCGAAGAAGACGACCAAAAAGGCGGAAGACAAAGCGGAGTAATTTTACCTTATTCACGAAAATCTCGCTTTGCTGCGATTTGAGCGGCTGCGCGCGAGGCAAGTTTTTCACAATGCCCTGTCGGGCATTGCTCGCTTCCGCCTCGGCTCCGCCGCCCTTGTTCACGAAAATCTCACTGCGTTGCGATTTTCCGTGAGTATTAAGGATTTATATTTTAATAATAATTTGCGCAAGGGGAATCGCAATTTTCCGTAGCGCAACCCTATTTGGCAACCCCTTGCCTTACGGAAAGGGTGGAGTTGCGGCATTGAATAAAATGTGTGCCATTAAATAAACGGGGTCCCCGAAAATCGCAACGCGCGGAGCGGTGTGAGATTTTTGGGGAAGAGGAGCAACAAGTGTACGAGGGCTTGGCGGCAAGCTACGCGCACCGCCTGCCCTCCGTCGCCTTGTTGCGACGTGCAACAAGGGGAAAGCCGTTCGGGTTTCCCCTCAAATCACGGAAAACCGCAGGCAACAGCTTGCCGAGATTTTCGTGAAGGAATAATTGGAGTTTAGTATGAGTGATATAAAAATGAATCTGATTCCGATGGTCGTGGAGCAGTCGGGCAGGGGCGAGCGTTCGTACG
>CAJFFD010000165.1 GCA_904373255.1 uncultured Clostridia bacterium
ACGACCACTTGAAAATCATATACAATGCCAACAGCAAAGAAGAAACAGTCAGCCTTGCAGAACTCGAAAGTTCAACCTTGTTTTCACGCGGGGCACCAACAAAAAAGTACCCTTTTCGGGTGCTTTTTTGTTGTTTTTGCCACGCGGAGGACTTGAAAGAGTTCGCGCGAGGGCGAAAAGCCCGAAGCCATGCCGAGGGGCCCCCTTTAGGGGTTTCGGCATATCGCGGGCACCAAATGCGATAAAGGTTGAACCCCTTTATCGGTAATAGCCTTGTCGTTATCGGCAAGGCTTATTTCTTTTATTTCCTTGTCGTTGCCGGAAGTCAAACAGGTAACTTATTTCTTTATCATAAACGAAAGCATTTCGTTCCGCGCCAAAATGAAAGCGTTGCATATCTTGATTCTGCTCAAAAAGCAATCTACTATGCATTTAATAAAATTCGGAAAACTCGTGTACGCAGATAAAAATTATCAAGGCTCTACCCGACTTCGTTATATCACTGCACGAATGCAACGGGAAGGGCTTGCGAATACCCTATGTAATGCTTTTGCGCAAGAGAGACTCTACGCAAAGGGGGCAGCTTTCGCCGCCCCCTTGCACACAATGCCGTTATGTTAGATTATTAACCTTACCAAACGATTTCGTGAGATAATACAGCATTCTCGCTAAATTTTGTTGCGTTTTATCCGCGACAAAGCAAACTCACGGAAAAGCTTTTTTGCTGTTTTGAGAACGCGCTTTTGCCCATGCACCACGCGGATATGCGATTATTCGCAAAATTCTATTTCGCGGCAATTCTTCAGCTTCTCTGCCAATGCCGTAAAAAATTTTTTTTGTATGTAATCCACCGATCCACGGTTCAACCCGTGCGCCGCCGCGTATTTACGGATACTGTACCCCTCCACAAATCTCTCGCGGAAGTATCCGGCATATTCCTTCAGCTCATCTTCCAGACACGAATGCAGAAATTGAATGTTTCCCTTTGCGCGTATATACTCTTCTGAATCCGCCGCCCCCTTCCGCAATACACGCATATCGTGCAAATACGATTCACACAAATCCTTCGCGCGGATGAGAAACAAATCGCCGTTGCGCGGCGGCATCTCCCGCTTCCCCTTTATCGCCTGTGCGGGCGGATATTCGCCGCTCCGAGTAAAAGCCCGTTCCGCATCCGCCTCCGACAGCATTTTACTCTCCGAAAAACGGCGGTATTTGGGTACTTTGCGCCCGTTTATCTCCGCTGTTTCCAAAAAAGAGTTTTTACTTATTAAATAATGATGCTGTTGTTTCGGCGCATTATATCTGCACAAAACGAACAATTCGCCCGTATCGATATTCTCAAGCGTATCCACCACATGCACGAGCAGACCGTCATACCGCAGATAATCCCCTTTCCAAACGTTTTTCATTGCACGGGCACAGATGTATAGTTGCGCGAAAAATCGCGCTTTATATCCAAGGATAATATATCGAGCATTCCACAATAAGAAGGTGAATCAATATCCTTTAATGCAATTAGCCGTATTTTTACTTCTTTTTCCTCCTCTTTATCCGCTTGAAAACAAATCGAAATTTGATTAATTGAAAAATAATCGGTAGTCATTAAAGAATACATAACTTGACCGTTTATTAAAATTTCATACCGAATGTTGCCAATCGATACATTTTGAAACCACGGTGTTTTGATCAAAAACTGGTACAAATAGGACAAGCCTGACGCAACCTTCGTTTTAAAGCTGATTTCACAAAAATCATCTTTCTCCAATTTATTGTCACAAAAACCAAAAGAGATACCCTGTGTACGTAATTCATACAAGGCAGCTGTTTT
This sequence comes from uncultured Clostridia bacterium, assembly GCA_904373255.1. Taxonomy (GTDB): domain Bacteria; phylum Bacillota; class Clostridia; order Christensenellales; family Borkfalkiaceae; genus Borkfalkia. Next base: position 1,832 of record CAJFFD010000165.1, read on the forward strand.
CTTCTTTGCATCGCCATAGTTACCACTGTTGTAGGAAATCCTGCTTTCTGTATAAAAAAGCCCTGTGGGATTTTTATCTACCATGTCATATAACGAAATAGTGCTATTCGGCATGCCGTAATCAAGCAAGTCCGGCCATAATTGTTTTAATATACCATCGTAAATTATATTTCGATTCTTTAAGTATGTCGGCAAACTTAAACCTTGTTCGAGAATTTTCCGGCAATTGAATAGCTGAAACGTATCGGATGCAAAATCACTGATTGTAAGAACTGCCCCGGAAAGCCAAGACCCCATCCGATGTTCCCAATATACAATAACTCCTTCTGAATAATCATATAAAGAATTTTTAGTTGCTTCAATCGCATGAAAATAACTCTTATATATTTGACATACTTCCGCAAAGCAAAAATCAGAGTCTCTCCAATTCATAAACCGTGCAAAAGCAGCAACTTCCTCATCACTATTAATACGAGCAACCGGAATATGCATATCTCTGCAAATTTCTATCAAATTGGAACGCAGATGCATACCCCCTTCGGTAAAAAGAGAATGATAATGCGGAATCAAATGCGGCAAATGCAAATGATAGTGGTTCTTTTTATATATCGCCCTCAATAACGGCGATATTTCATTCTCTTCGAATTGAATTTCAACGAAACTCAGCCCCTCTTTTCTACATAAATCGGAGGCAAATTTGAAATTTTGTTCGCGATCGCATAATTCATACCCGGCAACTTTTGTTGCTACGTTATGATACGTAAAGAAAGTAATATCTTTGGCAACATTTTTAACGGCGGCAAGCGTTATCCTTGAATCAGTACCAGCTGTCAGGCTTTCAAAAACCTTATAGTGACGGCAAAGCAATTCGGCCTCTTTTTTTATCGAAAGAGCAATATAATTGCACGCCTCATCGACATCCAAAGCTCGCATATTTTTACGCGGCCAAAATCTTTGCATTTTCATTTGTGACAATTCAAGCAAGTGATTGGGCACCAAAATGCGAACATTTTTATATGGCGTCATATCTCCAGGTAATACCCACGGTTGAATTTTATGTTCTTTTTGCTTCTGTATTACGAGCGTAGAAAATTTTTGATAGAATGGATCCTCTTCTCCTCCGATTGCTTCATGAAGCAAATTGTAATGAGAAGCAAGTGCTGGCTTTTCCGTCGAATAAAACACACTTCTGGAACCCGTCGCATCATTTAAAACAAAGACCGAATCGCCAAATGAATAAATACAAACAAACCGTCCGTTTAATACATCGAGATAATCAAAAAACAATTCCTGCGACTGTTGCAAAGAGCGCAACATCTTTTCACCAACAGACCTAAAACTCATATGGCCCGCGGCCACATCCATACAATAGCTCCCGCAAAGACATAGCCATCCACCCGAAAAAGAGCCGAAAAAGCATTGATTCCCTGCTTCATACGCAAGCAATAAATCGGTAGGCAGTTCTATCTGCTCCCATTCCGATACGATGCTCGGCAGTTTTTCCTGCCGCTTCAACAATAAAAAGCCCCTTTTGTACAGATTTTTATCAATCAGCATTTCTTTATAATTATCCACCTTTTACCTCACCCACGAATTTTTCGGGCGCGGCGCTTGTTTTTGTACTCTATCGCGCCCTCTCTGCCCCTGAACAGCCGAACGAGCGTATAGCGCAGCCCGTTCTTCCGGAAACACCGCCACCCTCTGCGCATCCGCCCGACTTTAAACGACAGCGAGTTCCGCAGACTATCCGCATCGGATTTTGCCCTGCTCAACTGTTTCGCCAGCCTCTCGATTTCATCTTCATAGACGGCCTGTACTTGTCGCAGACGAAATTCTGTTCCTGTCGCCGAATCCAAGCCCTGTATAGCCCCGGACTTCCAGTACGGAACGCGGCGTACATCATAAGCCGCTGTTTTTACAGCCTCCGCATTTACCGACAAAATTTCCGCAAAAAATTCTGTATGCGCAGCATAGTACCAAAAACGTTCCGCCAAAGCCCAGTTCGGCGTATTCCAAGCCTTATGCCGCGTAGTAAAATGCAGTATGGAGGGATCTTTTGCGATGGCATTGTATTCAGCCTGTTTTGCCATCAGCGGCCTTTTTTCATTGGCATTGTGCCACTGATAATTCCACCTATCCGGCAGCAATGTGATTTTTCCCTCACAGATGACGTTGATGATATCTTGATCCAAAAAACGATATTCGTTTTTAACAAGGCGGACAAATTTTTCTTTAATCTTTTCTTCTTTATATCGCTTCGTGTCGATCAGCAACACGCCGCTGTTGATATACGCCGCCGGATCAATTTTCAAACTATCCTTGACATAAAAATACATCCCGCGGTTCATAAAATTGTTGATTCCGGAAATTGCGGCACCGTTGGTCGGCAGCGAGTACAGCTCCGCAATATCCGCCAACACAACGAGGTCGCAGTCGATATAGATAACTTTCGGTCGGGCGATTGCCTCGGGAATGCAAAACCTATAATATGCCTCCTTTGTAATATGCTCGTTGACAAATAATTCGCCTGCCGGCGGCAAAAATTTCTCTACGTTGATACACCGTACGCTGTAATTCACTCCGCGTATCTTTTCCAACCGTTTCATCGTTTCCGGTTTTAATTCGGTGTGCAGTACATAGATTTCATATCGATTTGCCGGCCCGGCGTTTTCTATGAGCGACTGAATGGTAACCGCCGTATATTTGGCATAATTTTCGTTGCACGACAGTGCGACCGGCACCACAGGTCTTTCTGCCGGCAACCCGCGGCGGGCGCGTTTAATTTCGATGCCCGCTTTATCGATTTGCACAAGATCGCTGACGGAGGAAATTTCAAATTTTTCTTTCTGCACGTAAAAGTCATTCAGCCTTTCCCGCGTTTCAGCCGGAATGGGAATCGACTGTACGGAAAGATATAATTCGTAATCTTCCCTGTTGATAAAGTAATCGGCAGTGCGGTTATTGATCCCAAATTCGTCGAAAATCGCACCTTTCAACAGAATATAGAGATAATTTTTCAGAGGATACGGTTCCGAACGTACATACCATAGCGTAAAATTGAGCACCCAATTGACAAATGCCCGCTCTACTTTCGCATATACGCCCGTATCGAGTAAATTCTTCTTGATCGCCGCGATTGCCTGATAAAAGCAATACCAGTTTTTCACCCTGTTATTGGAGATGGAAGAAGCATCGTTCTTCCGATGCCTGACGAGCACTTTTTCGGTATACGCCATCGCCTGCGCGCGCGTCAGCATCGAATAGACAAAGAATGCGTCGTTGGTATTCTGCAATTCCTGAAATTGCAACCGCGCACGGCGAAGCAGTTTTGTGGAAAATAATTTATCCCATGCCCATCCCTTGGTAAAATTATACAAATATGGCCCCATATCCTTATAAATAAACGGATTGCGGGGAATCTTATCCGTAAGAAGGCTCCAAGCCATGGGAATCTCGGAATCGTCTTCCGTATTGAACCCGACCGATTTGCAGAGAACGATTTCAGCCGAGGTTTCTTCCGCTTTTTTGACGAGCGTTTGCAGCATTTCGGGGAGATACACGTCGTCCGCGTCCAAAATCGTCGTATATTGTCCGTCCGCCAAAGCAAGTCCGCAATTTCTCGCCGCGGCGGCACCACGGTTTTCCTGCGCAATTATTTTGATCCGTCTATCCTTCTTTGCAAATTTTTCCAAAATATCCGCAGTGCCGTCGGTTGAGCCGTCATTGACGCAGATGACCTCGAATTTGGAATACGTTTGCTTCAAAAGTGACGCCAGTGCCTGTCCTATATATTTTTCCGCGTTATAGACCGGAATAATAACGGACACCTTCCCTACGATCAGATCGCTGTCAAACGCGCTTTTCTCTTCATGGAAAAACCAATCCCCTGCACGGAAACACGCGGCATCTTGCCAAGGTTTTGCCGAATCGTACTGAATGATCAATGCCGTCTGCATTGCCCGCTGCATATCCTTTATCGGATAGTTCTTTGTAAGATATTCCTTCGGAACTGTTACACCGGCGACATCTTCATAATAGGAAACAGCCATATTCTGCCGCAGAGGCATGGTTCTGATTTGGTCGTAACATACCGCATTGAGCAGTTCTTCGATGGAAAACTGCGTCGCGCAAAAACGCTGCACCAACGTATTGACCAAATCGAACTGTTTTAAACGGTTTAAGTTGACCAGCATAACCCCGCTGTCGATATAGTGAACAGTATCTTTGAGGCCGAAATTTTTAAGCTGCCCGTCGCACACCTCCGTTCCCGCCAATACTTTCGAAGACCGCGCGCCTGCGATTGCATAATCGTCCACGCTGTTCCGGAAAAAAGCAGTCAGATCCCCCTTGCAAACCGTGTCCGACGTTAAGAACATCGCTTTGCCGTACTCCAATTCGCGGACGGCATACAGAAGCATCGCATCGGCATTGATTTCCCTGTTTTCAAAGGCCGCTGCAACAAGATACTGCGCCCTGCAATTCGGATAGTTCGCAGCGATCCTGTCTATATGTTGACGGACGAACTCCGCCTCCTCCTGCCTGCATACGACGCAAAGGGCGCAAACTGTATTCGGTTTTAAATTGCGCAGCACCGAACTGACCGAAACGCATATCCGGCGGATATTTTGCTCGGTGGCGCAGTATACGACGGGTACGGTAGCCTGCTCTTCCAGATACATCGTCGGATAAAATGCCCCCTTATGCCCCGTGTCGATCAAGTGCTGTATAAAAATTCCCGTCAGAAATTCCGAAATGAAAAAGCGCATCCTGCTCGTATCCATACGCTTTTCGAATTCGCCCAGAATTCCGAACATGTACTCGCAGTAACGGAAGAATATATCTTTGGGAAATACGAACATATTCAGATAATAGCAGTCTGTCCCGTTCATGTACCGATCGCACGACTCTGCATATTCCGGAAAACGTTCCTTCAATATGGCGATCGCTTCGGACATATTTTCCGGTCTGTGGTTTGCCAAATACGCATCGTACACGCGCTCGAATTTTGCGGGTTTCTTTGCTATAAATTCATATTGGCGCAGAATGCCTTCGATCGTTTTGCGATCGAAATTTAAATCTCTGCTGAGATAATTTGCCCCCGCATTGTTGCATTCGTTAAATGTATTCGGCAAATCTTTGAAAATGAAATGCCGACGATAGTGCATCAGACCGATATGCGTGGGGTTACCGATTTGATCATAATTTTTCCAGGCCCAGTATAAAGCCGTCAGTTCATTGTAGCAGCCGTTTTTATCCGAAATATTATCGCCCGTATCATCTCCGATCATCGCCCTTTCTAAAAAAAGGAGATTTTTCTTCGCTGTTTCGTCCGTTGCCGCGCGTTTCCGCAGGAGAGCTCTGCCGACGTGGATCGGGATGAGCATTTCATTGTCGAATAAAATATCCGGTTTATGATAGGCGATCAAAAATTTTACATTTATTTTTTCGTTTGCCATAACTCACCCGCGTCAATCCAAATATTTTAAACCGTCTTGGTCGATGCAATCGTAGAGCGTTTTCTTTTTAGAATCAAAGTTATCCCTTGACCAAATTATATTTTCCCGGATGACAGATGCCGGGGTTCCGACTGCCAAAGAATTTGCCTTGATTGTACTGCTTGTAAGGCTTCTTGCGCCCATCACTGCGCCATTCCCGATTTTTGCGCCGCTCAAAAGATAACACTCTTCTCCCAGCCAAACATGTTTTCCAACAAAAATATCTTTCTTCTGCGGCAATGCGTGCTTAGTTTTTGCGTCAAACAATAAATGTGATATTTCGCAACGGACTACCAATCAGTGTATTTTCTCCGATACGCAGCTCCTGCCCGCCTGCCATGATTATTTCTGCACTCACGATCGTAACATTATCTTCTATAACAACTTTATTTTTCGAACTTCGGATACGGATATATGTATTTTGCGGTATGGAACAGTTAAAATTTTTGCCAATGAAAACTCTGTTCCCGAATACCGAATTATTGAAGGGCTGTATATGATAAATCACCTTTTGCTGCTTCGCCCCCGCATAAACAAGTTTGTTATCCCATTTATCCCAACAGCAAACTAAAGACTTTGATACCATATCGCCAATGCTCAAAGTACTTGTCTTGATTGTATAATTCTCGAGATAATCAAACTCTATATTATGTAAATTTAAAAACTTTTCCGCCTCGTTTCTATGCCCTGGTTCCTGTAAACCAATCAATATGCACGCATTTTTTAAAGACAGCATCTGCTTTATTGAAATTACAGGAATATCTTTCCCATTAACTTTTATAGTTCCGTGATATGATGTATCACAAATATAATTAACTTGAACGCAGGTACTTTTTACAAAATCTTTATAACCATATAAAACAATAATCCTATTTTGAACCGCAAACAGACTGGTCAATGATTTTAAATTTATTACTGCATTGTCAAGAAGCCCTTTCCACTGCCCATCCTTCGGATATGCCTGTATATCGATGCATCTGTTTTCATTTTCCCATGCCAAACGCCCGGCCGCCACAGCATATAAACCTTTTCCCCACACGCCCGCGACAAATTTAAAAATAATGCATTTATTTTATCAAGGGCCGGAGAATCGTCTTCGATGCCGCAGACAACGAATGTCCATCCGTTTTCATCATCCCCGATACACTTTGCAAAATCCTTGGAGAGCAATGTGACCCGCCCGGCCGTCGCCTTGATCAAATTTTCCAATTTATATCCTGCCCGAGCCGGCTCTCCGCCTTCGGCGGCATAATGAAAATATGCCGAAACCGAATTTATTATTGTTTTATCATTATTCAGGTTGACCGCCAACTTTAACACTTGCACTTTCTCCTTAATTAGAATCAATTATATTATTATCATGATACACTTCCGTCTTTTTGCTGATAATAGAATTTCTTTGACTGCAAAGCAGTCAAAGAAAGGGATCCCTTTCTTTGTATGACAAAAACAAACTGAATTGATTATAACATACTTATCGAATTGTGTCAATGTTAATCGAATTATATAAAAATGATTCTTTTTATCGTATCATTCCTGCCTTCACACTCATCAAAGTCTACGGTAAAATACCCCGATTGATACGGTAAAAAACAGGAAATATCTCCTGTTTTTTAGAATGCCAGAATGTACAAAGATAAGGACAGTTAAAAACTTTTTCATGATTTTCCTCCTTTGCGGCGCCGCCGTTTACCAGCTCTTTTTCGCCGTATCGTTGCCGTGCGCCTTTTTGCGCTCTTCCACGGTTTTTACGAACCACTCCACCATATTCGGATCGGTATGCGAGAAGAAGGAGGACTGCTCTTTATCGAGCGAGGCGATCTCCTTCATATCCTCGTCGGAGAGCGCAAAGTCGAATACGTTGAAGTTTTCCGCCATTCTCTCGATGTGCGTCGATTTGGGAATGACGACGATGCCGCGCTGAATGTGCCAGCGGAGAATGACCTGCGCGACCGTTTTGCCGTATTTTGCGCCGATCTTAGCGAGGACGGGGTCGGTGAACAGACCTCCCCTGCCTTCGCCGAAGGGCGCCCACGCCTCGTGGACGACGCCGTACTTGTTCATCCATTCGTGCGCGGTTTTCTGTTGATTGCGCGGGTGCGTTTCCACCTGATTGACCATCGGCTTTATGCGCGAGAAGGAGCAGATGTCCACCAGCCTGTCGGGGTAGAAATTGGAAACGCCGATGGCGCGCAGTTTCCCCTCCGCATACAGCTCCTCCAAAGCCCTCCACGCGCCGTAATAATCGGCGAACGGCTGGTGCAGCAAAACGAGGTCGAGGTAGTCGAGCTGTAATTTGCGCAGCGATTCCAGGACGGATTCTCTGCAAGCCTCATAGCCGTAATGTTCGATCCATACCTTTGTGGTGATGAACAGCTCCTCGCGGGGAATGCCCGACTTTTTGAGAGCATTGCCCACTTCCTCTTCGTTGAAGTAAGACTGTGCCGTGTCGATGTGGCGGTAACCGGCTTTCAGGGCATCCGCAACGCAGCGTTCGCACTCTTCCTTTGTCACCTGATACACGCCGTATCCGAGCTGGGGCATCTTTACCCCGTTTGCAAGAGTTACATATTCCATAAAAGAAATCCTCCTTTTGATTTACGGCTATATTATACCGCCCGGTTTTCCAAAAGGGAATCGCAAAAAAGTTTATCGTATGAACTTAAAGTAAATACAAAGAATAAAAAATCTGCGCGTTCCGACACTGTATGAGCGAATTTTTTATAAGACAAATCGGGCAGAAAAATCTGCCCGATTTGTCAATTTATGGTAACTCATTTGTTTATATAACTCTTCTCCGCATTTCCGGAACGGCACCGCGGCTCTTCCGCGGCTTTTTCGCCCTACGCGCCGCCCCCCCCGCAAAAAAACGCGCAGACCGCCGCCCCTCGCTTCGGGACAGGACGGACGCGATGCCCGCAAACGCGCCGGCATCCGCCTGCCGGAGGTTTTTCCGCATCAGGACTTCTTCAGAAAATATGCACCCTTCCGCTCGGAAACGTCTACGATATACGAAGATTTATGCGCGCGCAAAAAGGCGGTTATTTCGCGGAGATATCGGTAAAACGTCCGCTCGGTGATCGAATATTCCGCGCAGAATTCTGCGCGCGAAACGGTTTTGCCGCCGATCAGTTCGTCGTACAATAAAAGGATCGATTCGATTTTCATTTGTCTGCTCTCCCTGCAAGCAGACGGCGCCGTCTTTGATTTTTCGAGCCTATACTGCCCGTTGCAACGATTGCATTATAGCACATTTCTTTGCGGTTTTGTTCAGCCTCGTTCGCGGAACGTCCCGCATTTTCGGCTGAATTTGCCGCGATTTCGGCTTACTCGCCCCCAAACAGGAAAAAAGACAGGGACTTATCCCTGCCTTTTCCGCTTATCCCGTTTCTTATATCAACTCGCCAAAAGAATGATCCGGATTGTCATCGCCGTCCCCGTCGGAACAGGGTCGGTCTCCACATAATAGACATCGCCCGCACGGAAATCGACCGGGCTTCCGTTCTGCCCCGCATACTCTGCCGCATTTTCGCGTACACGGTAGACGTTCCAACGGAAATCTCCGTTGACGGATATAAGGATGC